>CASFYI010000046.1 GCA_949298875.1 uncultured Methanomassiliicoccales archaeon
AGGTCACCATCGAGGACGGGATCCTGGCCGACCAGCTGTTCTCCGTGCTGATGGGCGACGACGTCGAGCCGCGCAGGGAGTACATCATCGAGCACGCCCACGAGGTCGTCAACCTGGATGTGTGATACCATGGACGGCGAGAGGAAGCTCATAATCCAGCCGATCGAGAAGGAGATGCACCGCTCGTACATCGACTACTCGATGAGCGTCATCGTCGGACGCGCGCTGCCCGACGTCAGGGACGGTCTCAAGCCCGTCCACAGGAAGATCATGTATGCCATGTCCGAGCTCGGGCTGGTGTACAACAGGCCCCACAAGAAGTCCGCGACCGTGGTCGGAGAGGTGCTCGGAAAGTACCACCCCCACGGCGACACCGCCGCGTACGACGCGATGGTGAGGATGGCCCAGCCCTTCTCCCTCAGGTACCCCCTGGTGGACGGGCAGGGTAACTTCGGGTCCGTGGACGGCGACCCGCCGGCCGCGATGCGTTACACCGAGGCCAGGCTCTCCAAGGTCGCCTCGGACCTCCTGGCGGACCTGGACAAGGAGACCGTCGACATGATGGACAACTACGACGGCTCCCTGAAGGAGCCGACCGTGCTCCCGTCCAAGTTCCCCAATCTCCTGGTCAACGGGTCCGACGGTATCGCCGTCGGAATGGCGACGAAGATGCCCCCGCACAACCTGCGCGAGGTCTGCGACGCCATCGTCTACACCGTGGACCATCCGGACGCCACCCTCGAGGAGCTGATGCAGTTCGTCAAGGGCCCCGACTTCCCCACCGGCGGCACCATCTACGGCCTCGGCGGGATACGCTCCGCCTACGAGACCGGCCGCGGGAGACTCCGCGTCCGCTCCAACACCCACATCGAGGAGATGCCCAACGGCAAGGAGCGCATCATCGTCGACGAGATCCCCTACCAGGTCAACAAGGCCCAGCTGATCCAGCAGATCGCCGACCGCGTCAAGGAGAAGGAGATCGAGGGCATCACCGACCTGCGCGACGAGTCCGACAGGCACGGCATGCGCATCGTCATC
This sequence comes from uncultured Methanomassiliicoccales archaeon, assembly GCA_949298875.1. Classification (GTDB taxonomy): domain Archaea; phylum Thermoplasmatota; class Thermoplasmata; order Methanomassiliicoccales; family Methanomethylophilaceae; genus Methanoprimaticola. The sequence goes on from CASFYI010000046.1 coordinate 1,039, forward strand.
GAGCTGCACAAGGACGCCCTCTCCAGCGTGGTCCTCGAGAACCTGTTCAAGAAGACCAACATGGAGGTCACCTACGGCATCATCAACATCGCGCTGGTGGACAACAAGCCCACCACCCTCAGCCTGAAGGCGCTGATCTCCCACTACATCGACCACAGGAGGGACGTCGTCGTCCGCAGGACCAGGTACGACCTGGCCCAGGCGGAGAAGCGCTTCCACATCTTGGAGGGCCTCATGAGGGCCATAGACATGCTCGACGAGACCATCGAGCTCATCAGGGCGTCCTCCAGCGGGGAGGAGGCCAACACGGGCCTCCAGGGGCTCCTGGGCATCGACTACGAGCAGGCCAAGGCCATCCTGGACATGAGGCTCCAGAAGCTCACGGGCCTGGAGCTGAACTCCATCCGCGAGGAGTACGACCAGCTGAAGGTGCAGATGGACGACCTGAGGGACATCCTCGCCCATGAGTCCCGCGTCCTGGACATCATCAAGTCCGAGACCGCGGAGATGAGGGAGACCTACGGGGACGACCGCAGGACCGTCATCGACCCCAACGCCATCGACTCGGACGAGGAGGATCTCATCCCCAGGGAGCAGGTCGTCATCACGATCTCCGCTGACAACTACATCAAGAGGATCCCGCTGAGCACCTACAGGCAGCAGTCCCGCGGAGGCGTCGGCCTCACCGGCATGCAGACCAAGGACGAGGACCACGTGGCCTCGATGTTCGTGACATCCTCGCACGACTACGTGATGTTCATCACCAACACCGGCCGCCTGCACTGGCTCAAGGGATACAGGATCCCCGAGGGCAGCAGGCAGTCCCGCGGCAAGCCCATCGTGAACCTCCTCTCCGACCTGGAGGAGGGCGAGAGGGTCGTGAACACCATCTGCGCGTCCGGCTTCCCGGACGACAGGTACCTGGTGTTCTGCACCCGCGAGGGGCTGATCAAGAAGACCGCCCTGTCCGCCTACGGCAACGTGCGCGCCAGGGGCATCAAGGCCATCAAGCTGGACGAGGGCGACGAGCTCATCGAGACCGACATAACCGACGGCTCCGACCAGATCATACTGGCGTCCGCCGGCGGCCAGGCGGCCAGGTTCGACGAGTCGGACGTCAGGCCGACGGGCAGGGACACCATGGGTGTCAAGGGCATGACCCTGAACGACGGGGACCGCGTGGTCTCCATGGCCGTGGTGAGGCCCGGTGACAGGCTGCTGACGGTGTCCGAGAACGGCTACGGGAAGATCTCCGACGTGGACGACTACCGCAAGACCCGCCGCGGCGGGAAGGGCGTCATCACGATCAAGACCGACGAGAGGAACGGCATGGTCGTGTCCGTCCGCAAGGTCAACCCAGGCGACCAGCTGATGCTGACCTCGTCCTCCGGCAAGATCATCCGCATGGACACGGACGAGATCCGCGAGACCGGCCGCAACGCCAAGGGCGTCAGGATCATGGACGTCCGCGACGGCGACAAGGTCGTGGCCGTCGAGCCTGTCATGACCGAGGAGCAGGAGGAGGCCATCGAGGAGTCCGCTCCGGAGGCCCCCTCCGAGGGCCCCGAGGCCCCTCAGTGACCCCTTCGGGCCCGGGTATGACGCCCGGGCCCACAAAAGTCTTATATCCAGGTTGTCGCTAAGGGCGAATCACGCCGTGGTAACTCAGTTGGGAGAGTGCAAGACTGAAGATCTTGAAGTCGCTGGTTCGAGCCCGGCTCACGGCACCATGACTTTTCTTCCACCCCATCTCAGGAGGTCCCTCTATGGAGCCCGACAGGATCTTCATCGACATCAAGACGTGCGACATGACCCTCTCGCAGGTCATGCTCGAGATCGCGCGTCTTCAGTCGGAGAATCCGGAGTACGAGATCTTCATGGACGGGGACCGCTACGCCATCGTGGGGCGCAGGAGGACGGGACGATGGGACGCGGAAGGATCACGATAGGACTCTACAACTCGTACGACCAGAACTTCAGGGAGCCCCACAGGCGCGTCATAGCCCGCGCAGGGGACCTCGCGAGGGCGTACGACATGGGTCTCGCCCTCTTCGGCTTCCCGATCCCGGAGGATGCCCGCACGCCCATGCAGATCGCGGAATGGGTCGCAGGGACCACGAGCATCGGCGGCCATGGGAAGAACTTCCTGGAGATGGCGGAGTCCGGCAGGTTCAACTGCTTCCCGTATCCGGGGAAGGGTTTCCCTCCCCAGCTGGGAGAGGTGGTCCTCACCACATGCAGACCGGACCCGAAGAGGCAGCTCTCGCTCGGGCAGGTGGCCGAGATGGTCGAGGGCGGTCAGAGCATCACGCTCCTGTTCGGCATAGGCCCTCACGGCGTTCCCAAGGACGTCATGAAGATCCCCCGCTACAACCTCGACATCACCCCCGGGGGCTTCTCGCTGGAGACCGCCACCGCGCTGGGGGCGGTCACGGGGGCGCTGGCATCGAGGCTCGGACTGATCTGAGGACTCGAGTCTTTCCAGTGAGTAGTCAAGGATCTTCTCCTTGCGGGCGGTGAGGATGGTCATGTAGAACTCCTTCTGGATATCTCCAATCTCCTCGCAGCTGTCAATTACCCCATAGACAGCATCTATGTTGATTCTGGGCAGGATGCGGATCAATGCTTTGTTGCATTCGGGATTCGACAGTGATGAGATGTATTCGAAGTAATTGATCTTCTTATTGCCCATCTGGATTGCAGAGTTTGGCCAAACGAATACCCTGTTGTCGATTTCGCGAGGATCGTCGAGGACCTTTCTGTAGTCCGAGACTCTCAGTTGCGGGAACAGGCACGACCCGCAGTCGAATATCGGGGCAATCGTTGCAGTCTGTCTATCATCATCGATGAGGAATCCCCAGTTCCCGTTGTGTCTGTCGAAGTTGCCGAGGAATGCATCGCAGATGAACATGTCCCAGAAGAATGACTTCAGCATGCTGCGGTCTATCCACTGCTGTTCCATGATGGCCGCATCGATGTCATCAAGCTCGGTCCCGTACCCGTTCTCGCTCGTCTGGACGCATGTATTCTTCAGCGAACCGAAATCTGCGAATCTCAACCCGCCCTCGGTGAAATCCCTGCAGGCGATGACGGTCTTCATCACTCCGCGATTATCGACGAATCTGCCCAGCAGGGTCTCCTGGGCGTTCATGCCCATTCCGCGAAGTATCTGGCAGCAGATATGCTCGGAAATGCAGCTGTTAGCGTACTCCCCCTCGGCCCTTGATTTGGCTCTAGGAGGGAATTTCAACATGTACTGATGTCCGTCGTATCTGACCGATATCTTCTGGCCGTTCGCACCGTTGAACGTCTTGAACGGATTGCGAGGGCAATCGGTGAAATCAATCATCTTCGTCACCGATCCCGAGATATTTGGAACGCAGGTATGCTGCCTGCCTCTCGCTGATTCTTCCGCAGTGGAGATTCCAGTTGATCGATCCATACAGTTCATCGAGGAAGCAGTCCACGTGCAGACAGCCGTCCTCGCATTCCACCAGGTCCTTAATGGCCTTCTCAAGGTCGGGAGGGAGGTTGACCTCTAGATACGATGGGTCCTCCTGGGTTCCAGAGATGCGGGTGATGACACCAGTCTCCAGGTCCATCACTTCTTCGACGGGCATGTCCAGTGCATCGGCCAGGCGGCTGACCGTCCTGGCGGAGCAGTTCTGCAGCGAGGTCTTCCCCGTACATATGTTGGACAGCGTGGACCAAGGTATGCCGCTGTCCTTGGCCAGCCTGTATCTCGTCAAGCCCTTCTCGGCCATGACGTCCGACAGTGTCCTCTCGCTCATGACGATATATCAGATGACTGATATATCAGTGTGACGGCATATCATCCCTTGTGCTCGAGCAGGTCCATGGCCTTGTCGATGATGCCGGTCTTGCGGGCGTAGATCATCGTGTAGTAGAACTGGCGCTGGACCTCGGACAGGCCCGGGGTCTCCGCGATGATCCTGCCGATCTTCTCCATGTTGATGCGGCTGCTCATGTAGGCGAGGGCGGCGTCGCAATCCGCGTTGTCGATGGAGGTGATGTACTCGTAGTAGTTGATCCTGGCACGGTTGATCATGAGGGTCGACTTGGGGAACAGGCGCACCCTGTCGTCGATCTCGTAGGGCCTGTTGAGCACCTTCTCCATCCTGTCCTCCGTGACCTGCGGGAACAGGCATGAGCCGCAGTCGTAGACCGGGGCGATGTCCGCATGCTTGTTGACCTCGTCCACGAGGATCCCCCAGTTTCCGTTGTGGCGGTCGAAGTTGGCCAGGAGGGCGTCCCCGATGAACTGCCTCCAGAAGAACGACCTCAGCCTGTCCGGGACGATCAGGCGCTGCTCGTCGATGGCGTTCATGATCGAGTTCAGGTCGGTGTTGTAGCCGTTGAGGTCGTCGTCGAGGCAGGTGTTCTTCAGATGCGCGAACTCGATGAGGGTCTTCCCGATGTCGGCGGCGAAGTCCCTGCAGGCGACCACGTTGCTGGTGTTGCCGCTCTGGTCGGTGTAGGTGCCCAGCAGGGTCTCCTGGGCGTCCATGCCCATGGACTGGAAGACGTGGCACGCCAGGTACTCGGTGATGTGCGAGTTGACGTAGCTCAGGTCTGCTATCTTCCCCGGCTTCGGGGGGAACTTGAGCATGTAGCCGTGCCCCTCGTAGAATATGCTGATCTTGTTCCCGTTGGCCCCGCCGTATGCGCGGTAGTCGTTCCTCTCGCAGTCGCTGAAATCGATCAGGTCCATAGTCGTCATCTTCGTTGAAGAGATACTTCCGCCGGAGTCTGGCCGCGGTCTCGGGGGACAGGGCTCCGCCCCATTGGTTGGCGTTTATCGCGCCGTACAGCTCCCCCCAGAGGCAGTCCAGGAGGGGCGATCCGTTCTTCAGGCCCTCGACGTATTCCTTGATGGCGAGGGTCACATCAGGGGGCAGGTCCCGTTCGGGACCCGGGGGTTCATCCCCGCGCTCAGTAGTGGTCATACAGCACGTTCTCTGTCTCCAGAAGGACGCCTGCGCCCTTCTCCACGCGTCCGACGATCTTGGCGTTGCGGTTCTCCGCGGCGATGGCCTCGGCCTCGTCGGCCGGGGCGATGATCGTGAATCCCATGCTCATGTTGAGGGTCTGGTAGATCTCCTCGGTCGTGATGTCGCCCAGCTCCTGCAGGACGGTGAACACGGGTGCGGGTTTGATGGGGTCGTCGATGACGTATCTCAGCCCCTTCCTCATCCTGAGGATGTTCCTGAGTCCCCCGCCGGTGATGTCCACCAGTCCGTGGACCTCGTGCGAGCGGGTGATGCCGAGGACCTGCCTGACGTAGATCTCGGTGGGGGTGAGGAGCTCCTCGCCGATCGTCTTGGAGAGACCCTCGACGTGGTCCGTGAGGGCGATGCCGTTGGCCTCGACGACCTTGCGGGCGAGCGTGAGCCCGTTCGAGTGGATGCCTGAGGATTCCAGTCCGATGATGAGGTCGCCCTCGGCGCAGGTCTCGCCGGTGATGATCCTGTCCTTCTCCACGTATCCCATGCAGGTGCCGGACAGGTCCACGCCGTTGATGATCTCCGGGAGGACGGCGATCTCCCCGCCGACGATCTCCATGTCGGAGAGCTCGGCGCCCTTCTGCAGGCCCTTGCCGATCTCCTCGGTGATCTCCGGCTTGGGCTCGTCGATGGCGATGTAGTCCACGAAGGAGGTGGGCTCCGCGTTGACGCAGATGGTGTCGTTGACGTTCATGGCGATGCAGTCTATGCCGACGGTGTCCCATTTGTTCAGGGCCTCGGCGATGAGGAGCTTGGATCCCACGCCGTCCGTGGCCATCGTGATGTACCTGTCCCCGAAGTCCACGAGGCTTGCGAAGAGTCCCGGCAGGCGGACCGCCTGTCCGATGCCCGACCTCTTGTAGCTGACCTCGTCCACGAGGGCTTTGATCGCCTCGGATTTCTGGTCGATGTTCACTCCGGATTTGGCGTAGGTCCATCCGCTCATCTGGCTATCCTCACCGTGCGAACGGGCGACATGGTTAATTAGGGTTGTTCTCGCGCGGGGAGGTCGCGGTTGCCAACAGGTGCTCTCGGTCGTCTCACGGATCGTATGACACTGCAGATCCATCGGAAGTGCAGTGTCGCAATGCAGAGGATCGTGTAGCGAGGGCTGAAAAGCTCCGGAAGTCCCTCGTCGCTGCGAACTCTTTGCGCCTTCGCGCCACACGAACCCGATGATGCCCAGGCCGGTGTGCTTCCTGAACTCGTGCTCGGCGAGCCCGAGCATCATCGCCGCGCCCACGATCTCGGCCGCCACCAGACTCCAGAAGATCGCGTCGAGGGACATGGTGCAGGCCACCGCCATCAGGGCGAGGATGAAGACGTTCCTCAGGAACGAGGACACCATGGAGAGCTGTGCCAGACGCATGGATTCGAGCACGGACGCGGCCACGTCTATGAGTCCCACCAGCGGTATCAGGATGGCGTAGATCCTCAGGACGTGGGCGAACTCGTGCCTGATCGCCGCCATGGAATCGGACATGGTGAACGGTATCATCGCCCAGTCGGCGAACACGAAGAGGAGGACCGCGATGGCGACCATCGCGATGACGGTGATCCTCAGGGAGTACCTGCACGCGACGGCCGCCCTGTCCGCATCGTCCTGACCCATCGCGGCGGACACGATCGGGATGACGGACGATCCCGTGGCCTGCGACACAACCTCGGACATGGACACGAACTTCCACGGCATGCTGTACAGCGCCGAGGCCGAGGTGCCCCCGCACATGATCACGAAAACGATCTGGATCATGGACATGGCGCTGATGAGGACGGTCTCCGCAGACTTCGGGATGCCGACGAACATCACGTCGCGGATCATGCCCAGGTCGAACCTGAAGCCCTTGAAGGACATCCTGAGGTAGACGGAGCCCTTGGCGAACCACCACAGGCCCAGAAGCACGGATGCCGCGGTCGAGATGGAAGTGGCCCATCCGGCCCCGGCGACCCCCATGTCCAGCACGAACATGAAGACTGGGTCTAGGCTGATGTTCAGGACGGCGGCGACGAGGAGCATCGCGGTGCTGCGCTTGGCCGCGCCCTCGGATCTGAGGATGCCGGCGATGACCCCGCTTATGACGATGGGCAGTGTGCAGATGACGATGGGGTCGATGTATGCCCTGCAGAGGTCCGCCACGTCGTCGGCTCCCATCATGGAGATCGCCGGGTCCTGCAGGAGCAGGAGCAGCGGGGTGAGGGCTATCGACGCCACGGCGCTGATCGCCACGGTCTGGGAGACGAGGGCGTCGGCCCGCACCTTGTCGCCCCTGCCCAGGCATCTGGCTATGGATGTGGACGCGCCCACCCCGATGCCGGTCCCGATCCCCGCGATGATCCAGTACATCGGGGAGATCGCGGACACGGCGGAGCTGGCGTCGAGCCCGAGCATCGAGCACCAGGACGAATCGGCGAAGCTGTTCACCTGGACCATCAGGAAGGATATGATCAGCGGCCCGGTCATTGCCAGGACCGCCTTCTTGGGGTCCCCCAGCATGACCTTCAGGTCCTTCGTGGCCTCGGATTCGCTCATCCTTCGGCCTCCGGTACTTGCCGATGCGCTCCAGCCACAGCCTCATGCCGCGCTCGTAGCCGTTGTCCGAAGGCTCGTAGAATCTCCTGCCCACCAGCTCGTCGGGCAGGTACTGCTGGTCGGTGTAGTGGTTGGGGAAGTTGTGGGGGTAGAGGTATCCGACCCCGTGGCCCAGGTCCTTGGCGTTGCCGTAGTGCGCGTCCTTCAGATGGGCGGGGACGCCGCTGGTGGGCTCCGTCCTGACGGATTCCATCGCGGCCGTTATGGCGTTGATCGCCGAGTTGCTCTTGGGGGCGCACGCCACGTACGCCGCCGCCTGGGAGAGTATGATCTGGGATTCCGGCATCCCGATGCGCTCCACGGCCTCGGATGCCGATACGGCGAGTATGAGCGCCTGGGGGTCGGCGTTGCCGACGTCCTCCGCGGCGCATATCATGATCCTGCGGGCGATGAACCGGACGTCCTCGCCTGCGTACAGCATCCTCGCCAGATAGTACACCGCCGCGTCCGGGTCCGATCCGCGCATGCTCTTGATGAACGCGGATATCGTGTCGTAGTGGTTGTCCCCGTCGCGGTCGTAGTTGAGAATCCTGCGCTGGATGCACTCGGAGGCGACCTCCGCGGTTATACGGACCCTGCCGTCCTCCCTCGGGAGGGTGGTCAGGGCGCCCAGCTCCAGCGCGTTCAGCGCGGCGCGGGCGTCCCCGTTGGCCATGTCGGCCAGGAACGAGATGGCGTCGTCGTCCGCGTCGACGTTCAGCCTCCCCAGTCCCCTCTCGGGGTCGGACAGCGCCCTCCTCAGGAGCTTCTCGAGGTCCTGCTGGCACAGCGGCTTCAGCTCGAATATGCGGGAGCGGGAGACCAGCGCGCGGTTGACCTCGAAGTAGGGGTTCTCAGTGGTGGCGCCGATGAGGGTCACGGTGCCGTCCTCCACGAACGGGAGCAGGTAGTCCTGCTGCGCCTTGTTGAAGCGGTGGATCTCGTCCACGAAGAGGATGGTCCTGCGCTCCTCCATGCCGAGGGCGTCCCTCGCCTTCTGCACGGCGTCCTCCATGTCCTTCTTGCCCGCGGTGGTGGCGTTGATCTGGACGAACCTGGAGTGGGTGGTGTTGGCGATGACCTGCGCGATCGTCGTCTTCCCGGTGCCCGGAGGGCCGTACAAGATGAGGGAGCCGATCCTGTCGGCGCGGATGGCCCTGGACAGAAGCCTGTCGGGGCCTATGATGTGCTCCTGTCCGACCACCTCGTCGAGCGTGCGCGGCCTCATGCGGCTGGCGAGCGGGGCCTCCCGCTCCAGGACGCCCCTGCGGTTGTATTCGAACAGGTCCATGGACGGTCATCGCCGATGGGTCGATATATCTGTGATGGGCGGTCGCTCCCAGCCGTCGCCGGGGGATCTCCTGCCCTCGAGCTCCCCGCCCGCCCTCAGGACGACCTGGCGCACCTCGTCGAGGGTCCCGCAGCGCATCGTGACCGCCCTGCGGTACTCGCGGCTGTACCTGAACCCGGACAGGAACTTGGCCGCCACGCCGCGCATCTTCGCGAGGGCGACCTCCTCTCCGAACTCCGCCTCGGTCATGTCTATGAGACGGACGCACCACTCGGCCTGCTGAGCGGGCGTCGGGTCCGGCGGCACTTCCCTGCCGGCGAGGGCCTCTGCGATCTGGGTCACGAGGAAGGGGTTCCCCACGCCCCCGCGGGCGACCATGACCGCTTCTGCCCCGGTGACGCGCATGGCCTCCACGGCATCGTCGGCGGTGCGGATGTCCCCTGAGACGATCAGCGGCACCGGGAGCTCCCCGCCGTAGCCCGCCATCTCCTCATGTCTGGCGCCTCCCGCGTAGCGCTGGTCCGCGGTGCGCGTGTGCACGGTGACGGCGTCCGCCCCCGCCCTCACGCACTCGTCGACCACCCTGCGGAAGTTCACGGTGTGCGCGTCCAGGCCGAGACGGGTCTTGATGGTCACCGGCACGCCGACGGCGTCGACCACCCTGCGCACGATCCTCCCGCACAGCTCCGGGTCGGACATCAGCGACGATCCCGCGCCGGTCCTCATGACCTTGCCGGCGGGGCATCCCATGTTGATGTCCACGAACGCGAGGTCCGGCTCCAGTCCGAGCGCGACAGAAGCCCCTTCGGCGACGGTGTCCGGGTCGGAGCCGAACACCTGCACGCCGGTGACCTGCCCCGGGACGGCCCTCACGTAGCCGGCCGATTCATCGGGATTGTGGACCAGCCCGGGGGCGGAGACCATCTCCGTCACCGCCACGCGGGCTCCGAACCCCAGCATGAACTCCCTGTAGCTGCGGGAGGTGTATCCGGACATGGGGCCGAGGACGATCCCCCTCCCCGCATCGAGCCAATCCGACATCGGCAGGCCGATGCGGGACCTGTCTAAATCGTTTCCCGCGGGCGACATCCATATATGGTCCGACACCTAACCTCGCCTCATGGCCGATCTGCACGACCGCTGGGTCGCCGAGAGGAGGAACGAGCACTACTACAAGCTCGCCAAGAAGCTGAACTACCGCTCCAGGGCATCCTTCAAGCTCATCCAGATCGACAACAGGTTCGGCATCTTCCACGAGGGGGACCGCGTCGTGGACCTCGGAGCATGTCCCGGCGGATGGCTCCAGGTCGCGCAGGAGCGCACCTGGCCCAACGGCAAGGTCATCGGCGTGGATCTGAGGTACATCAAGCCGATCGAGGGCGTCGAGACGATCCTGGGCGACATCACCGAGGACTCCACCATGATCGAGCTGATGGACAGGTTCGGGGGGAAGGCGGACGTCGTCCTCTCGGACATGGCCCCTAACATCGCCGGCCACTACTCCATGGACCACGCCCGCTCGATCAACCTCTGCATGTACGCGGTGGATGTCTGCGACCGCATCCTGAAGAAGGAGGGGAAGCTGGTCATGAAGGTCTTCATGGGGGATATGTTCGACACCCTCATGACCGAGCTCAGGAGCCGCTTCCAGTCGGTGAAGGTCCACTCCCCGGACGCGTCCAGGGACACCTCGTCCGAGGTGTATGTCATCTGCCAGGGATTCTACGCCAAGTCCGGGAAGACCCTGAAGAAGCCCGAGGTCGAGGAGAAGAAGCCGGAGTTCACCGCCAAGGGCGGCTTCATCTGAGTGGGGATCGTAAGGGGGCATCGGGCCGCCCGGAGGCGGCCGAGCCCCGAAGAACAAGAAGGTTCTGAGAGGGGAGGACTCACATCCAGCCCCTGTCGTATCTGGGGAAGCAGTCCAGGCAGTACGGCTTCCCCTTCTGCAGGCGGACCATGTCCTCGCGGACCGATTCGCCGCACTTGCAGCAGACGACGTTGTCGAACAGCCTCGCCTTCTCCGGCACCTCGAACCCGGGCTCCTTCACCTCGAACAGCTCGCCGTACGGCTTCGCGAGGATCTCCGCGATGACCTCCTCCTTGGGGCGGTCCCTGTCGAACGGTCTGAGCACGAGCCTGATGCCCTTCCCGGTCCTCCTGTCGAAGAACGAGAACGCCGTCTTCCCGCGGGGGCGCAGGATCAGGTTGCCCTTGCCCACGGTGCAGGCCAGCATCCACTGGATGCAGTCGAGGCCGCACATGTCGGACTCGGCGACGCATACGAGCTCCTCGTCCTCCGCCCTCTCCAGGTCGAACCCGAGCAGATCGGCCGCGGTCTCCGCAGCTCTGAATCCTATCGCGAGCCCGCCGCAGGCGTGCCCGTGGAACTCCTGGCATTCCTTCCAAAGTCTGTCGTTCATTGTCTCACCCGATTGTCAGTGGATGTGGTCGTTTACGTCGTGGGGATGGTGGTGGCTGGCGAGGTGCATGTACTTCGCCGAGTGGCTGGGCACGACGAACGGCACGCCGCGGTGGTCGATGATCTCCGCGTCCATGCCGTAGACCTCGTGGATGAGGTCCTCGGTGATGACCTCCAGCCCGCCGTAGGCGGCGACGCGTCCGTCCTTCATGAAGAGGAACCTGTCCGAGTAGTGGACGGCCAGGTTGATGTCGTGCATGGTCATGACCGTGGTCATCCCGCGCTGCCTCACGGCGTCGAGGATCATGTGCATGGTCCGGTGCTGGTTCGAGATGTCGAGGTTGTTCGTGGGCTCGTCCAGCACGAGAACGGACGGCTCCTGGACGAGGGCGCGCGCGATCTGCGCCTTCTGGAACTCCCCTCCGCTGATCCGGTCGCAGCTCTTCAGAGCGATGTGCTCCATGCCGAGGGCCCCGATGACCTCCTCGACCTTCTCCAGGTCCTCCGATGTGGCGGACCAGTCGATGTACGGCCTCCTCCCGATGAGGATGGCGTCGAAGACGCTGGTGCGGGGGACCGGGACGGACTGGGGGACGAAGCCTATGGTCTTGGCGAGCTCCCTGCCCTTCAGCTCGGAGATTTCCTTCCCATCCACGGTTATCGTGCCGGAGCTTTGCCTGTGAAGCCCGCACATGCACCTCAGGAGGGTGGTCTTCCCGGTCCCGTTCGGACCGAGGATGGACAGGACGGAGTTGTCCTCGACGTCGAAGTCGATCCCCCTCAGGATCTCCTGGCTGCCGTAGGAGAACCTGAGGTCCCTGATCTCCATCATGCCGGCGACCTCCTGATCCTCCCGTGGAGGAGGATGGCGATGAACAGCGGCCCTCCGATGGCGGAGGTGATGATCCCCACCGGTATGACGGTGTAGAACGCGTACTGCCCGACGAGGTACGAGACGAGCAGGACCAGGGCGCCCATGATCATCGATCCGACGATCACGTACCTGTTGTCCTCGCCGATGAGGCGCTTGACGATGTGGGGCCCCATGAGGCCGATGAACCCGATGACGCCTGTGAAGGACACGACGATGGCGGTGAGCACGGCGGACAGCACCAGGGTCAGGACGCGGGTCCCGCGGACGTTGACCCCCAGCCCCCTGGCGACGTCCTCGCCCGCCTCCATGGCGTTCAGGTCCCAGCGCTTGTAGATCAGATAGGCGGCGACGAGCACGAGTGCGATGCCCATGAGCCAGAGCTGGTCCCATGTGACCTTGCCGAGGCTTCCGAACTGCCAGTAGACTATGGACGACAGCGCGGTGTCGCTGGCTATGTACTGGAAGAAGGACAGTCCCGCGGAGAAGATGGCGCTGATGGCCATCCCGGCGAGGACGATCATCTCCGGGGTGCAGTCGGTGACCTTGACCATGAGGAGCATGATCCCGGTGGCGATCATCGCGAGCACGAACGCCAGCACGGTGGTGAGGGCGGTGCCCGACACGCCGAGGCTGGAGGACGTCACGCCGGCGATCGCCCCGGCGTCGATCATGATTATGCCTATGGACGCGCCGAACGCGGCGGCGTTGGACAGGCCGAGGGTGAAGGGGGACGCCAGCTGGTTGCGGAGGATGCACTGCATCACCGCTCCCGCCAGTCCGAGAGCGGCCCCGGCGCAGACGGCCGCGAGGATGAGCCTCAGGCCGAGGTCCCACACGATGGCGCTGTCCCAGCTGCCGTCTGGGTGGAATATGTAGTGTACGATCTCCGACAGGGAAAGGTCGTTGCCGATCCCCAGGGAGAGCAGGGCGACGACCGCCAGGAGGACGGCGCATGCGGCGAGGAATCCCACCTTCCTGCGGGAGTAGGTGATGTACCCCTCCTTCGTCCCCCTGTCCTCGAGGCCGCGCCCCGCGTCGAGCATCATGCGGCGCCCTCTGCGACGAAGCGGTAGGTGCCGTTCGAATAGACGACCTCGACGGAGTCGAAGGGCTGGAAGTCCTGTCCGAACTGGGCGATGCGGTTGTCGTACGCGGAGATCATGGCGTCCAGGACACCCTTGCCCGCGTCTCCGTAGAAGACGGTGTATACGGACTCCATCTTCTCGTACAGGTCGTCCCATCCGATGCCGCCGTACACGCAGTACGCGATGTAGTACGAGCAGACGAGGACGCTATCGAAGTTTGTGCCGAACCCCATCACGGGGAACCCGCAGCGGACCTCGATGTCGTTGTCTGGGTCGGAGTCGTTGTTGACCGTGTGGATGTACGCCATCACGGCCTGGCTGGTGGGGTCCGAGTACTTCTCCGCCGTCGACGGGTCCAGGAACACGATATCGATGTCCAGGTTCCCGATCTGGGCGGCGGGGATCTCGATCTTGCCGGTCTCGTTCCCCTTGTACGCGTTGTTGATGCCCGCGATCTCGAACGGCTGGTAATGTGCCAGCGTGGTGTTCAGCGTGTTGGTGCCGTTGTAGTTGGATCCGGCGAGGAACGCCTGAAGGTCGGATTCGCCGACGAGGCTGCGGATGTCCTTGACGATGGAGTCGATGCCGTCGACGAGCTCGCCTGCCCTGTCCTCCTGTCCGAGGAGGACCCCAAGGGTGGTGATGGCATCGGCCATCTCGTCGGAGATCCCGCCGAGGGACCCGTCCCAGATGTCCAGGTCCACGTTGATCACATAGGTCGGATAGTACTGGGCCAGGAGCTCCACGTTGGCGGAGTAGGAGGCGTACACCTTGTCGGAGACGATGATGAGGCTGGGGTCGGACTCCCCGATGGACTGCACGGTGGAGCCCTCGAGGACGTTGCTGGCGTGATACCTCATGCCGGTGAAGTCGTACGCGAACGCGTATCCGCGGCCGTTCAGGGGGTTGTTCACCTCGTTCTGGTCGACCTCGATGATGAGGTCGTAGGTGTCGAACATCGAGAGCATCCTGAGGGGGCTCTGCGACGAGCCGATGACAACGATGCCGTTGTCCAGCGAGTCGGGTATCTGCACGGTCCTTCCGGCGCTGTCGATCACGGTCCCGGTCCCGGTATCCCCGTCATCGGTTCCCGAACCGCCGTTCCATTCCGAGATGGCATACGCCGCCACCGCGACCACGACGATCGCGATCACGGCCACGGCTGCCGCCGTCTTCCAGTTCATGGGGGTGGAATCGCGGGTCGATATAAGAGTGTTACGAATTTTGAATTAGTATTACTTTGATGGCACTCCGCACGGATTCGTATGTGCGCGCATCCGTCCCGTCCGCAATCCGTTTCATCGACGTCATAGGTTCGGAGGTTATGTCCCCTTCGAAGATCGTCTGCATAGGCTGGAACTACCGCTCCCATGTGAGGGAGCTCGAATCGGAGCTCCCGAAGGAGCCGACCGTGTTCCTGAAGCCACCCAGCTGCCTCATAGGGGACGGGGACGAGATCGTCATACCCGCGGGCGTCACGAACGTGCAGCACGAGGTGGAGCTGGCCCTGGTCTTCGGGAGGAGATGCAAGGACGTCTCCGAAGAAGATGCGCTCCTGTACATCTCCGAGGTGGCGGTGTTCAACGACGTGTCGGCGAGGGACATGCAGACCGCCGCCCGGAAGGCAGGCAACACATGGGACCTGAGCAAGGGAATGGACACCTTCGGCCCCA
>CASFYI010000047.1 GCA_949298875.1 uncultured Methanomassiliicoccales archaeon
GAAACCCTCGACCGCCTGGTCGTCCGTCGAGACCCTGGCGTATAGCGCTGCGCGCATCGTGCATCCATCCCGCAGACGCATCGGCTCCGCCGTTATAAAGGATTGTCGAGGGCCGATGTAAGGTATGGGAGGTCACTGTCCGAAGTGGTCCCTGATCTCCGCCATCCTTGCGACCTGGTCCACATGGAACGGGCATACATCGTTGCAATGGCCGCATCCGACGCAGTCCCCCGCCTTGAGGGAGAGGTTCATGTAATGGTCGGCGGCCAGGGCGTCGCCTGCGAGGACCAGGTCGTAGTACTTGTTGACCAGTCCCACGTTTATCCCCTGCGGGCAGGGCTGGCAGTGGTTGCAGTAAACGCACCTCCCGGACACGTCCGGGGGCGAGAACGTCCTCACGACGGAGTAATCCCTCTCCTCCGGGGTGGAGTCCAGGAACGACAGCACGCCGTGGAGGTCATCCATCCCCTTGATGCCGGGCAGGACGGACACAACGCCGGGCTTGTCCAATGCGTACTGCAGGCACTGGTTCACGGTGAGGGCCTTCCCGAACGGCGACAGGGCAGGATCCAGCAGCTGCCCCTTGCTGAACGGCTTCATGACCGATATCCCCACACCCTCCGCCATGCAGCGGGTGTAGAGCTCGGCCCTCTCGCCCGTCCCGCCGAAGGCGTACTGCCCCTGCTGGTAGTCGTAGGCGGGGTTGATGCTGAACATGAGGAGGTCCAGGAAGCCCTCGTCGAGGATCCTGTTTGCTATGGACGGCGTGTGGGTGGACAGCGCCACATGGCGAACCACCCCCTCATCCCTGAGCTTCAGGAGATAGTCGATGGTGCCGTTGGAGAACTCGTCCTCGAGGACCTGGGGGTCGTCGAGGCAGTGGATGAATCCGAAGTCGATGTAGTCGGTGCCGACCTGCTCCATCTGCCATTGGACCGCCTTCTTGACCTTTTCCAGCCCATGGATCCTCTCGTATGTCCCGGAGGGGTAGTCCGACCCGAAGTGCATCTGGAGGTGAGCATCCTCGCGTCTCCCCCTCAGAGCCTCGCCGAAGGCCCCCAGCATCCTGGCGTCCCATGGTGTGAGGTCGAGCAGGTTGATGCCGGAGTCGAGAGCGTAGCGGATGGTCTTCACCATCGTCTCGTGGCCGGGGAACTCGTTGAATCCGGTTCCGAATCCGATGATGCTGATATCCTCCCCGCCGTGCGGAAGCTTCCTGTACTCCATGTCGGCCATCCTTCACCCTCCTGATGTCAACGGACGTGACGGATCGGAATCGCCCGATGAAGGGAAAATCCCTTCGGGAGGAATGCGGACTGATGACATATCCGGCCGAGCGGAGTCTGGCGGAAACTGCCTGCAGGGTGTTCCCGTTGCCGGCTTCGGAGTAGTAGGCGTTGTCCTTCGGACTTCCGGCATACTCTGCGAAGTCCTGCCCGAAACCGCCGTAATGGCCGCCGTAGAAGCCGTCCCCGCCCGTCGACAGCAATAGGACGGACCGGATGAGATCCAGACGCCGAGGCGTGATCTCGCCCATACCGTGCATCCTCGTTCCCGGCACGTCCAGACGCCTGGCGGCTGAGCATCCGGAGCAACCCGATTCCCTGGCGGAATGGAACAGACGGACGATCTCCCTGTCCGCGTGCTCGGGTCCGATGGGCTCCACGCAGGTCACAACGTCGATGCCCGCCCTGACGAAGTTCCGTACGGTGTTGAAGCGGTCCAACGGGTTCAGACGTGTGTCGTCTCCCTCCCCTATGCGAAGAGCGTGATAGGCCTTCGAGACGCCCGCATCCCTCAGCTCCAGCATCTCGCCGAATGTGAGGTCGCCGGTGTTCACGCAGAGACCGATGTCATCGGGCAGTATCTCCTTGGCAGTCGCGACGGCGTCGAGGAGGTCGTCCAGCTCGATGTTGTGTATGGTCATCAGGGATACCGAGTCCACGATGCCGCTGTCGACCGCCTCGCGGAGATAGCCCTCCAGGACATCCGGGGGCATGACGTAATCATCGGCCTTCGTCGTGCTCATGGCGAAGCTGCAGAAGCCGCAGTCGGCCACGCAGGGACCCGTGATCACGCCTATCTGGACCCCGATGGATGCGGTGTTCCCGCAGAGCCTGCGGGCCATGGCGTCCGCGGAACGCATGATGAGGCGCCCCTCGGGAGAATCCTCCGGGCAGCCCATGAGGCGGACGCATTCATTCTCCGTAAGACGTCTGCCGCCCACGGAATCGGCGACGATGTCCGATATCTCCCGATCGATGTTCGTCTCGGTTCCGACCATGGGTCCCCTCATTCGCGATCATTCTCTTCGACGGTCTCGAAGTAGATGTAGTCGTTGACCATCCTGCCGTGCTCCGGTGACGCGTAGCGGATGGTCGCCGTAGGGCTGTCCTCGTCGAGGCGCGGGGGGTTCTCGTAGACCTTCAGGGAGATGTGGACCTCGAAGGCGAGGAGCAGGGCCGCGAATATTGCGCAGACGAGGGTGAGCCATCCGTGGCCCAGGATGTATCCAACGATCGAACAAACGATCAGGATGACGGACAGTAGCCTGAGGGAACGGTAGCTCCTGACGGCCTGGTCCGGGTCGGCATTGATGACGCCTCTCATGGGGAACGCATCAAATCCTGTGTATAAAACTGAGAAAGGTTGGGGGCGAGGGGGCAAGACCCCCGCCCCTTGGATAGGAGTGTTTTACGGAATCACATTCCGGGCATTCCGCCGGCTCCCTGCGGAGGCGCCGGAGGGGCCCTGCGGGACGCGATGACGTCGTCGATCCTGAGGATCATGTTGGCGACCTCCTGGGCGGAGTTGATGGCCTGGACCTTGACCCTGAGGGGCTCGAGGACGTTCCTGGCCTTCATGTCGACGGCGTCGCCGCTGTCGAGGTCGAGACCGGCGTAGACGGCGCCGTTCTCCTTCTTCTCGTGGGCGTTCTTCAGCTTGATGATGCTGTCGATGGGGTCGATACCGGCGTTCTCGGCGAGGGTCCAGGGGATGATCTCCATGGCCTTGGCGAACTTCTCGATGGCGAGCTGCTCGCGTCCTCCGACGGAGGCGGCGTAGTCGTCCAGCCTGAGCTCGAGCTCGATCTCGGGGGCTCCGGCACCGGCGACGACCTTTCCGTCCTCGATGGCGACACCGACGACGCGGATGGAGTCGTTGAGGGCCCTCTCGACCTCCTCAAGGACGTGCTCGGTTCCGCCGCGGACGAAGATGGTGATCGCCTTGGGGTTCTTGCAGCCGGTGATGAAGGCCATGCCGTCCTCTCCGACCTGCTTCTCGTCGACCGCTCCGGCGGTTCCGAGGTCCTCCGCGGTCATCTCCTGGACGTTGCCGACGATGTTGGCGCCGGTGGCCTTGGCGATGGCCTCGAGGTCGGACTCCTTGAGCCTCCTGTAGGCGAGGATGCCGGCCTTGGAGAGGTAGTGCTGGACGAGCTCGTCGACTCCCTTCTGGCAGAAGACGACGTTGGCTCCGACCTCCTTGATCTTCTCGACCATGGCCTTCATGGACTTCTCCTCCTCGTCGAGGAAGGAGGACATCATGGTGGGGTCGGTGATCTGGATCTGGGCGTCGAACTCGGTCTTCTTGACCTCGAGGGGGCAGGAGAACAGGGCGATCTTGGCGTCCTCGACGTGGGAGGGCATCCTGGAGTGGACCTTCTCCTTGTCGATGACGACTCCCTGCACGAGGTAGGTGTCGCCGATGACTCCGCCGACCTTCTTCTGGATGCGGATGTTCTTGGTGTCGACCTTTCCGTCCTCCTCGACGGACTTGCAGGCCTTGACGACGATGTCGGCCAGGGCCTCCTCCTCATCGCCGACGGATTTTCCGACCAGGGCGGTGGAGGCGACGTTCTTCAGGACCTCGTCGGATTTCGCGTCGATGGCGATCTCGTTGAGGATCTCGACGGCCTTGTCGGCGGCCATCTTGAAACCGTTGGTGATGACGGTGGGGTGGACGTTGGCGTCGATGAGGGTCTCGGACTGCTTGAGGAGCTCTCCGGCGAGGACGACGCTGGTGGTGGTTCCGTCTCCGCACTCGGCGTCCTGGGTCTTGGCGACCTCGACGACCATCTTGGCGGCGGGGTGCTGGACGTCGATCTCCTTCAGGATGGTCACACCGTCGTTGGTGATGACGACATCGCCGATGGTGTTGACCAGCATCTTGTCCATTCCCTTGGGTCCCAGGGTGGACCTGACAGCGTCGGCAACGGCCTTGGCGGCGCTGATGTTGTTGAACTGAGCCTCTTTGTCTTTGCTCCTCTCCGTGCCCTCTTTGAGCACGATGACGGGCTGGTTTCCAGAACCGTACATGGTATTATCACCTGTATGTTTGATTCCGACAATTTAGTTCTTCTATAAAAGTATTGCTGTTTTACCCCGACACTGGGGCTAAATTCCTGCATCGAGGAAGGACTATCCCCGTGCCGAGGATGCCGGCCTCGCGGCAGAGTCTGGCTATCTCCGCGACCGCCTTGGGTGAGGGGGTTATGCCCATCCTGTCGAGACGGGTGGTGTCCACCAGCCTGAGGTTGAGAGGCTCCACGTATACGCGGCGGACCCCCGTGGAGCGGAGGGCGTCGACGATCTCCGCCTCGTGGCCCTCGGCGGTGGACATCGTGGGGGCGACAAGGGCGTACGTCCTTACCCCGCCGTCCATGAGGCCGGAGATCGCCCTGAGCCTCGCCTCGGGCAGCGGGGCGCCGGGCTCGGTCATCTTCGAGACCTTCGGATCGACGCCCGTGAAGGTGATCCCGACGACGCAGTCCATCCCCGACAGGATGTCGATGTCGCGGAGGATTAGGTCCGATTTGGTGTGGATGTGGACCCTCCTGCCCCTCGAGGCCAGAACCTCGAGGCACCCTCTGGTGAGACGGAACCTGCCCTCGGCGGCCTGGTAGGGGTCGGTGACCGTACCTATGCCGATTATGCCGTCCGCGAAGGGCAGCTCCCGGGAAAGCCTGTCGATCACGTTCCTCTTGACGCGGACGACCCTCCACTCCGCCAGATCCGAGTGGGTGTGGCCCGGGGCGTAGCAGTAGATGCATCCGTGCTCGCATCCCCCATACGGGTTGAGCGCGTAGTCCATCTCGTCCAGTCCCGAAGGCGCGAGCGCCCTGCCGCACTCCACGATCCTGAACGGACCGTCCCATTCCAGCCTCTCTCCTGAGAAGTCGCCGAGGGTCGTGTCGGTAATAGTCCTCAATCCTCCTCTGGACGAGCCAGTCCCTCATCACGTCGGAGTTGGCGATCCATCCCTCGCGCTTGATATCCATCATCTGCTCCACGCAGGTCATCGCCTGGTCGTAGGTCTCGAAGTGGAGGGGCTCAGTCTTCAGGGCGGCGCGGACGTTCTCCCTGACGTTCCAGACCCCGACGGGCATGACGTATCCCGGATGGGCCTCCCTCATGATGACGGCACCCGCCGTCCTCCCCTCCTCGATGAGGAGCTCGTTCACCGCCATCCTCGATGCGTAGTAGCAGCCGCCGATGTGCGCGTATTCGGTCCTCCCCTCGAAGAACTCGCTGTCGTGGATGACGTCGATGGTCTTCCCGGTGGGGTTCCAGGTGGTGTTGGGATACCACGCCTCTATGAGCTCGAACCTCCAGGTGCAGGGCATCAGGAGGATGGCCCATCTGTTGTCCAGCTCCTCCCAGAGATAGAGCCTGAAGTCGTCGATGGTGGGGTTCCACTTCGTCGTCTTCAGCAGGTCCTTCCCTATGATGTCGTCCACGGCGGTGATGCTCCATCTGGTGGGGACGAAGCGCCTGCGCTTGCCGGTGCCCATCGTTCCCACGGAGAACGCCTTCTGGATCTCGGAGATCAGGGTCCCTCCCCTGTACGCCGATACCACGGCGTCCACGGCGCGCATGTCGGTGTCGTAGAACGACCTCTCGAGGTTCCGTTCGAACCTCCCGTTGCCGATGGACATGGCCTCCATCCTCGCCGACGGGCCGAACGGTTCTATGTCATCGTCCAGGACGACCCTGCCGCGGGGCTTCTGGGAGAAGGTGGTCTCGATGTCTATGGGGCGCTCGGTGAGGGCGACCTCCTGGACGGCGTCCACCATGCGCCCGTACTTGGCGAAGTCGGTGGCGTCGATGCGGTACTTCCCCCTCACGAGGCGGAAGCGCATGTCGACGATCTCGTCGATCGACTTCCCGACCCACATCTCCGGCCTCCCCATGACCGATGTGTCTCCGAACTCCGGCGGTACCAGGGGGCCGATGTCCACTTTGGGGTATCCGTAGCGTCCCACGAAGACGGACGGAGGGCTGGAGCCGGCCAGGTCCTTGGCGTCGATGAGCGGCCGGGTCTTCTGCTGCGAGTAGAACTTGATCATCAGGGGGCAGCGGTCCTTGCCGCAGAGCCTGTGCGCGCCCTTGCATATGGAGCACAATCCGCTCTTCACCGGCGCGTCGTTGTAGGCTGCGGCCGCCTCGAAGAATGCCGTGCCCGTCACCATGAGATCACCCCTCCATCACGTCCGCTGACGAAGGCGGGATGTGAAGGTAAGCAGAGGCCGGTTTGGAATCTCTTCCATGCAAGGGGACCGGCTTCCACTCTGATTCCCTATCCCAGCTGGATTATTTGAATCTGTCCTTTTTCTGCCGTCCGGAGCGGGTCCGAGGCTCATTCCGGGGATGTTCCGGCCCCGTTCCGAGCCGGGACTGGGGTCATGGGATCCACGGAGACGGGCACGAGGTCCAGTCCGAACAGCTTCTGGAAGTCGGGGCGGATGCGCTCGAGGCTCCAGATCTCCATGCTGGGGTCCTCGTCGGCGGATAGCGAGAGGATCAGACGCCCCCCGTCGATGCTCATGCGCGCGCTGCGGACCGAGTTGTTCCTGTGGCGGTCCATGACGTCCGCCATCTTGAGCAGCATGGCGCAGACCCTGACCGCGAATGCATCCTCCCTGGACATTCCCGCCAGGCGGGAGTCCTTCGGACCGGGGAACTTCTTGTGGTGGAACCTGACCATGAGCCCCATGGCCGTGATCTCCTCGCAGGTGAACCCCTGGAGGTCGGCCTTCTCGATGATGACCTGGGACAGCACGTTGTGGTTGGAGTAGCTGATGAGCTCGCCTATGTCGTGCAGTATGCACGCGCATGAGAGCAGGCTCCTCCACTGCGGGCCGAGGTCGTGCATACCCAGCTCCTTGGACTGGTCGAAGAGGGACATGGCGTTGCGCTCGACGGTCTCGGCATGGCGGCGGTCGTACTGGCACCTGTGGGCCAGGGCGCGGACGGAGGACTGCCTGGCACCGAAGACGGTGTACCCGTGGGAGAGCTGGTGGTCCAGCATCATCCCCTGCTTCAGCCCATCAGGGCTTATGTCCATCCTGGATATGCCGAACAGGGACATCAGCTCCTCGGCGATCGCCCCTCCGGGGATGATGATGTCCGATCTCGTCTTCCCCATGCCCGGGACCCTGAGGCGCTCCTCGGCCGTCATGGGGCAGAGGTCCTGCATCAGGGAGCGGAGCTCCTTGCGGGTGAAGTACGAGGCGTCCCCGTCGCCCCTGCGGGCGGCGCACATGTCGGCTATGGACATGAGCGTCCCGGAGGATCCCACCGCTCTGCGGAAGCCGAGGGCGCGGACCTTGTTCACCGCGTGGTACGACGATATGTCGACTGTGCGGAGTATCATGGAGTACTGCTCCTGGGTCACGGGTCCGGTGCAGTCGATGTTGAGCGAGTAGTTGTAGCGGACGGCACCCATGCTGAGGCTGTCCAGGAAGATGTCCTCGCCCTTCTCGCGGACGATGACCTCGGTGCTGCCACCGCCGATGTCGATCTCGACGGTGCGCTCCGACGGCCCCTGGTCCCCGAAGACGCCCAGGGCGATCAGCCTGGCCTCCTCGGTGCCGGGGATGACCTTCAGCTCCACATCCCTGGAGACGGCGTCGATGAGCTCCTGGCGGTTGGCGGCCTCCCTGGCCGCGCAGGTCGCGAAGGCGATGACGCGGTCGGCGCCGAGGCCCCTGGAAATCCGGGCGAACCTCGATACGACGAGGGCGCTCTTCTCCACCGCCTCGGGGGTGATGCGTCCGGTGCTGTACAGGCTCTTGCCCAGCCTCACGGACTCCTTGTCCTGGAATATGGGAGTCCCGGAGGTGTCTGGATAGAACCTGACCACCAGCAGATGGATGGAGTTGGTGCCGACGTCGATGAATCCAACGGTCTCGGTGTCAGTCCTCTGTTCCATGCCAGCATCCCCTGTGGTCGAGGAACCACTTCTGGGATCTCATCTTCTTCTCGCCCTCCGGCCTCTGGACGAGCCTGTAGGTGCCGTCGGGCAGAAGCTCGCGGGCCTTCACGTTGTCGCTGAGATGCACCTTGAGGATATCGTCCCTGATGTGGGCGAGCATGTCCTGGTCCAGCACGGGGAACAGCACCTCCACCCTAGCCAGGAGGTTCCTTGGCATCATGTCCGAGGAGCCCATGTACATCTCCGGATGGCCTCCGTTCTCGAAGTAGTAGATCCTCGAGTGCTCGAGGAACCTGTCCACGATGCTGGTGACCCTGATGTTCTCCGACACCCCGGGTATGCCGGGGCGGAGGCAGCAGAGGCCGCGGATGTTGAGGTCGATGCGGACACCGGCGTTGGACGCCTTGTAGAGGGTGGCGATGATGTCCGAGTCTATCAGCCCGTTGGCCTTCATGGCGATGTATCCGCTGCCGGTGGTCTTGCACACCTCGATCTCGCGCTCGATCTTCTCGATCAGCGAGCTCTTGAGGGTCAGCGGAGCCACCAGCAGATGCGTGTACATCCTGGGCCCGAAGTATCCCGTCAGGGCGTTGAACAGCTCCCCCACATCCTCCCCGATCTCCGGGTTGGCGGTCAGGAACGAGATGTCCCCGTACTGCTTGGCGGTGGACGAGTTGTAGTTGCCCGAGCTCATGTGGGTGTAGCGCACCAGCTTCTCGCCCTCGAGGCGGACGACCTGGAGGAGCTTGGAGTGGACCTTCAGGTTCACAGGTCCGTAGACGACGTGCACGCCGATCTTCTCCATCTCCCTCGCCCAAAGGATGTTGTTGCTCTCGTCGAACTTGGCGCGGAGCTCCATCAGGACCGAGACGGTCTTGCCGTTCTCCTTGGCGCGCATCAGCGCCTTAACCAGGGACGGGTCCTTCCCGATCCTGTAGAGGCAGATCTTGATGCTCTGGACGTTGGGGTCCTCGGCGGAGGTGGTGATGAAGCGTACTATGGTCTGGAACGATTCGTAGGGGTGGAACAGGATCCAGTCCCTGTCCTTGATGGACTCGAAGATGTCCATGCCCTCGGCGAGCTCCGGCGGGGTGTAGGGCTCGAAGGGCTTGTCCTTCATCTTCGGATAGTCGAGGCCGACGAGCTCCCACAGGTCCCCGAGGCTGATGGCGTCTGTCCTGTGGACCTGGAGGTCGGTGAGCTTCAGGTTCCTGGCGAACAGCTTGACCATCTCCGGCGGCATGGTGCGCTCGACGGCCATCCTCACGGGGAACCCGATGTCCCTGTCCTCGAGGGACTCCTCGACCGCGGTCATGAAGTCGCAGGCCTCGTCGATGGTGACCTTCACGTCGGCGTTGCGGGTGACGCGGAACATGTACGCGCCCACCACGTCCAGCCCGGGGAACAGCGAGGAGATGTGGTTCTCAAGGATGTCCTCGAGAAGGACGTACTGCTCGCCCTTGGTGGACGGGACGCGCACGAACCTGGGGAGGACGCCGACGGGCACCTTGACGCGGGCGAAGAGCTGCTCGTGGTTCTTGTCGTACATCCTCACCGCGATGTTCAGCGAGTTGTTGGAGATGAACGGGAACGGGTGGCTCACATCCAGTGCCAGCGGCGTCAGCAGGGGGTGGACCCTCTGCTTGTAGAACCCGGCGACCCAGGCCTGCTGGTCCGGCGAGAGCTGCTCCACCTTGCTGATGACGATGCCCGCCTCGGCGAGCTCCGTCTTGATCCCGTTCCAGCAGTCGGAGTACTCGAAGACGAGCTTCTGCACGGTCTCGGAGACCTGCTGCATCAGGGTGTTGTAGTTGATCGTGAGGTAGTCGGGCCCGGGTATGGGGGTCTTGGCGATGATCCCGGGGACGCGGATCATGTAGAACTCGTCCAGGTTCCCGTAGCATATCGCCAGGAACTTGACCCTCTCCAACAGGGGGTTGGAGGCGTCCTTCGCCTCCTCGAGGCACCTCCTGTTGAACTCGAGCCACGACAGCTCCCTGTTGATGTAGTACTTGGAGTCGTAGAGATCGGGGGCCGCAGGGGTCTCGTCCGCGGGGGCCCTCTTCGTGGTGCGGCCCGCCATGGGATCACTCCTCCTCCGGCTTCCTGATCTTGACCGATTCGCAGTGTGCGTGGAGGCCCTCGGCGGTGGCCAGGGTCTCGATGGTCGGCGCGAGCACCGCGAGCCCCTCCTTGGAGAGCATCTGGACGGTGGAGGTCTTCATGAAGTGGTGGACGTTCAGACCGGAGCAGGTGGCTGCGTGGCCGGACGTGGGCAGGACGTGGTTGGTCCCGGACGCGTAGTCTCCGGCGGCCACCGGGGTGTAGGGTCCGACGAAGATGGAACCGCCGTTCCTGACCTTGCCGAGGACGTCCAGCGGGTCGCGGACCTGGATGGACAGGTGCTCGGGGGCGATGCCGTTCATGATCTCGATGGCGAGATCCATGTCCTCGGCGATGATGTAGCCGGAGTTGTTCATGGCCTTCTCGATGATCTCCCTCCTGGGAGCCTTCTCGATCATGCCCTCCATGATCTCCCAGATCCTGTCGGGGAGGTCGGGGTCGCAGGTGACCAGCAGGCTGGCGGAGGACGGGTCGTGCTCCGCCTGGGCGATGAGGTCGGAGGCCACGTACTCGGGCACGGCGGTCTCGTCGGCCAGGACGCCGATCTCTGAGGGTCCGGCGGGGAAGTCGATGTCGACGGTGTTGCGGAGCATCATCTTGGCGCCGGTGACGAACACGTTTCCGGGTCCGACGATCTTCTGCACGGGCTCGATGCTCTCGGTACCGATGGCCATGGCGGCGATGGCCTGGGCGCCTCCGGACTTGTAGATCTCGTCGACGCCGGCGATGTCGGCCGCCACGAGGGTGAGGGGGTTGATCGGGGCGGGGGTGCACATGATGACCTCGTCCACGCCCGCGACCTTGGCGGGGATGGCGGTCATGAGCACGGTGCTGGGATATGACGCGCGCCCTCCGGGGATGTAGCATCCGACCCTCTCGAGGGGGGTGGACTTGACCCCGAGGGTGATGCCGGGCTCGACCTCGGTGAGCCAGAGGCCCGCGGGCATCTGCATCCTGTGGAACCTCTCGATGTTGTATGCGGCGTTCTCGAGCTCCTCCACGAGTTCGGGCTTCACCTGCTCGTAGGCGGCCTCGATCTCGTCGCGGGTCACCGCGATCTCGCCCAGGTCGACCTTGTCGAACTTCTTCGCCAGCTCCCTGAGGGCCTTGTCGCCGTTCAGCCTGACGTTCTCGACGATCTCGCGGACGGTGTCCTCGACCTGTCCGACCTTGGATTCGCGGTTCTCCTTCCAGAAGTCCTCGTTGACTTGCTGCCACATGAGGCGACGGATGCAAATCTCAATGTTAATATGATTCGGTCGGAAACTCCATACCCTATATATGGAAGGGAGAAGGGGGCTGGATGACCCCTCCCGACCGACCGAAAAGTGTTATAGTTCCCGTAGGCGTAGTCCCAGCGGATGAAGGTCATCATAGTCGGGGCGGGGAACGTCGGATTCGTCTCCGCCGAGACGGTCTCCGACGTTCACGACGTCCTCGTCATCGAGAAGGACGAATCCGTGACGGAGACCCTGAAGGGCCGCCTCAACGTCGCCGTCCTGAGGGAGGACGGTACGAATCCGCGCATCCTCAGATACGCCATAGAGAGCCATGGTGCCGAGGTCATAGTCTCGACGCTGAGCTCCGATTCCGAGAACCTCTTCGTATGCATGATGGCCAAGAGGATCAAGCCCGACATCAGGACCGTGGCCACCATCCACAACCCGGATTTCATGGTCGACACCGCGTCCGACGGCGTGGAGGGCATCGACTACATCATATCACCTGACCTGACGACCGCCGAGAAGATGTACAGGCTCAGCGTCCTCGAGAACGTCGTCGAGTACGAGAGCATCAGGAGCATGGGGGTCAGCATCGCCGTGTTCTCCGTTCAGGGACAGAAGCCCATCGTGGGTCGCGTCGTCATGCACCTCCCCATACCTCCCAGTTGTACCGTTTTCGCCATCTACCGCGACGACGACGTGTACACCTCCCCGGAGACGATGGAGATACATCCCGGCGACCGCCTGTGCGTCTTCGGGAGCGACGAGGCCATCTCCCAGTTCAACGAGATGGTCGGCGTCGAGGACGTCACCAGGGAGGTCTGCATCCTCGGAGGCTCCATAGTCGGTTTGAATCTCGCCAAGATGCTCTCCGACGACCCGGTCAAGAGGTACATCAAGATCATCGAGCGCGACCCCGCCCGCTGCATCGCCCTCTCGAGGGCCCTGAGCGGCGTCGCCATCATCAACGCCGACTACACCGACCCCAACATCCAGGCGGATGAGAACGTGTTCCGCGTGGATGCCACCGTCTCCACCTCCTCCAGGGACGAGACGAACCTCCTCATGTGCATGTCCGCCGGCAGGCACAACGCGCGCAAGGTCATCTCCAGGTACTTCATGCGCGAGTACGAGGACATCTTCCGCTACACCGGCCTGCAGACCATCATCGGCTTCAACCAGGTCGTGTCCAACGAGATCATCAAATGCCTCGTCTCCGACGAGCTGGCCATAGCCAGGATGCAGAGCAGCGACTGGATGTTCTTCACACATGTCGTCGACTCCGGCTCCAAGCTGCTTAACCGCTTCGTCGGGGACCTGAACATGCCCGAGGGGCTCCGTCTCGTCGCCATCGAGCGCGACGGACAGATAATGTACCCTGTGCTGGACACCAGGATGGAGGACGGGGACTCTGTCATCCTCTTCTCGAACGCCAAGATGGAGTCGGAGGTCGTGAGGATCTTCGGCAAGGGCGTCCTGCCGGAGATGTGATCCGTTGAAGTGGAAGGATTTCCGCAAGCGCTGCATCCGCTGGGAGGGGACGACGGTCAACGTCCTCGGCCTGGTGGAGGTCATCTTCGGCCTGGTGCTGCTGGTACCGGCCGCCTTCGCCCTGTACTTCGGCGAGGACGCGATGCCCTTCCTGGCTCCCATCCCGCTCCTGCTGGCTCTCGGATTGTTCCAGTACCTCACGTTCACCCAGTCACGCACGTTCCGCTTCGTCAACGGCCTGCTGCTGGTCGGGATCTCCTGGCTGGTTATGTTCGCCATCGGCACGATCCCGTACATCATGTCGGGGATAGACCCAGTCAACGCCATTTTCGAGTCGGTCAGCGGCATCACCACCACCGGGCTCACCGTCATCGGCGACCTGAGCGAGCAGAGCACCAGCCTCCTGATCTGGAGGTCCATGACCCAGTGGATCGGAGGTATCGCCGTCGTCCTGATCTTCCTCTACTTCCTGCCGAAAGTCGGACACGGCCGCGGGCTGTTCTACAACGAGCTGGCCGGATACGAGTCCTCGGACTACTCCCAGAAGATGAGGGACGTCGCCCGCTCGTTCATCATGATCTACATGCTGCTGAGCGCCCTGAACTTCATCTTCCTCGTGATCCTCCAGGTGCCGGCCATCGAGGCCATGTGCCTCATGTTCACCACCATCTCGACCGGCGGCCTGTTCATGTTCAACAGCAGCCTGATGATCTACTCCGATGCGGTCCAGTGGGTCACCATCGCCTTCATGTTCCTCGGAGGGACCAACTTCTACCTCCACTACCGCGCCATAGCCAGGAGGGAGCGCGGAGTCTACCGCGGCAACTCCGAGTACCGCGCCATGATCGTGTGGTTCGGGGTCATCACCGTGGTCATCTTCCTGCTGATGCTCCAGGACATGATCGTCTCCGGTGAGCCCACCGACGCCAGGAGCCTCTACGAGGTCTTCAAGGACGTCCTGTTCACCACGGTGTCCCTCGGGACTTCTACGGGATTCTACGTCGAGGACTACACCCTCTGGCCGGCGCAGTGCACCATCTTCCTGATGATCGTCGTCGTGATCGGAGCGTCCACCAGTTCCACCAGCGGAGGCATCAAGATCGGAAGGCTGAGGATCATCTACGAGTACATCAGGGCGGGATTCAGCACGCTGGTCCACACCAACTCAGTCTACTCCGTGAAGGTCGACGGCCGCGTGGTCGAGGACAGCGTGATCCGCTCGGCGCTTATGGTGTTCGTGATGTTCGTCCTGACCATCCTCATCGGTGCGGTCCTGATCATGACCGGGGGCAACGACCTGCTGGACTCGGTCGGACTCTCCATCTCCGCCGTGTCCAACGGAGGTATGGGCTTCGGCAACTTCGGACCCACCGGGGACTTCGCCGGGCTCGACGGCTGGATCAAGGGCATCCTCATCGTGCTGATGTGGATGGGCCGTCTCGAGATCGTCACGGCGGCGATACTCTTCACGCCCGGATTCTGGAAGGACGTCTGGCTCAACAGCCGCGCCAAGCGCAGGGGCCGCGTCTCTGACATCGGTGTCAGAAGGTCCGGAAGAAGGATTTGAGTTGGGGAGGTGTCAGTGCCCCTCGCAGAAGGAAAGGACGTTGAGGGCGGCGCGACTGCCCGGCGAGACCTCGTTGATGGCCCCTGCCACGATGCGGGCCTTGTCGTACTCGCCCTTCTCGGCGAGGCATATTCCCAGGGTCTCCATGGCGCTGACGTTCTTGGGGTCCATGTTGATCGCGCGGGTGGCGTAGCCGGCTGCGGCCTTGGTGTTGCCGAGGATGCGCATGACGTAGGCCACCAGGGCGTTGGAGCCGGCGGTCTTCTCCTTGAGGCATCCGCGGGCGAACTTGACGGCCTCCTTGTCCCTCCCGGCCAGGAGGAGCGCGGAGACGTAGGACCTGCGGACGTCGAAATCTTCCGGATACTCGCGGAGGAGCTCCTCGGACACCCTGACGGCCTCCTTGTGGTTGCCCAGGGCGCTGTTGACCTCCGTGAGCATGACGCGGTCGAAGGGCAGGAGCTGAGATATGGAGGTCACCGCATCCAGGGCGAGCTCGTACTCCTCCATGTCCTCGAGGCACATGCAGGAGAGCCTCCTGACGGTGTCGTCCTGCTCCATTTCCTTGAGGATGCCGTAGGCGGTGGACGGATACTCGAGCCCGCGGAGGGCACCCGCGATCTGGATCCTCATCTGGGGATCCTCGGGCAGGTTGGATGCGACCTTCGAGACTATGGGCTTGGACCTCTCGGTCTCGCCGACGACCTTCAGAAGGGAGAGGCATTTGATCCCGACCATGGGGTCGGACGAGCTCTCGGCGAGTTCCCCCGTGAGCTCCACGGCCTCTTCGTTCCTGCCCTGCGATATGAGCGAGCGTATCTCTTCGAAGGTCTTGTCTGCGTCCATCGTCCCGGCTGATTGGCGGACCCGAATAATAGCTTATCTTCAGGCCGACCGTCGGGCACCGGATGCCAGACGCCCCCGTGCTCACTGAAACCTTCTTCTATCTGATAGGGCCATTTTCAGGACGCCCATGAAGATAAAGTCAGTCTATGTCTCGAAGCTCTTCAACGAGTATGACTTCGCCCTCGATATGGGTCAGCCGCTCACGTTCCTGCACTCCCCCAACGGTCTTGGGAAGAGCACTCTGATGAGGATGATCTACGCCGCCCTCCGCGGCGATGTGGACTACCTCCGCGGGACCCCGTTCTCCAGGTTCGACATCCTCTTCGACGACGATGAGGACCTCGTCATCCAGAACTACCAGGGCGAGATGCTCGTGCTCATGAGGAAGAGCGACGTCGACACGGACCTGACCCCTTCCGACATGGCCTCCATCGTCGAGACGCTATACGTCCCGCCGGAGAGGCTCGCCATCAAGAGGGGCGACGGGCATCTGGCGCCCACACTCGAGGTGTACGCCCAGGAGCTGGCGGACCGCATCCGCTATGCGAAGGAGCACAGGGAGCTCGAACCCGTTCTAAGGGAGGGCGTGTCGGAGATGTCCGACGGCGACCTGGAGTTCTGGTGCAAGGACCTCAAGGCCAAGCTCGACTTCATCAGGGACGCGGGTTTCGAGCCCGAAATACCCGCAGGCAAGAAGTTCCCCCCGTCCAGGTACGAGATAGCCAAGGACCGCAAGGGATACGAGGAGCTGGCCAGCTCCCTCGCCGACTACGTCGAGAAGGACTACATCCTCGCCGAGTCCGTCATCATCTTCAAGGACATCGTCAACGACATTTTCCTCAACAAGTCCGTCACCGTCTCGGACACTGGCAGGATCGGGGTGGCGATGAACAACGGCACCACCCTGCAGCTGCAGAAGCTGTCGTCCGGCGAGAAGCAGATCCTCATCATGTTCTACGCTCTGCTCTTCCACGCCCCCCAGGGCTCCATCGTCATCATCGACGAACCGGAGATCTCGCTCCACGTATGCTGGCAGCAGAAGCTCGGGGACTACCTGCTCGACATCTGCAGGGTGCGCGACATCCAGATGATCGTCGCAACGCATTCGCCCCAGATCATCCACGACAAGTGGGACATGGCCAGGGAGCTGAGGCCTACCAATGCGCGAGTTCCTGACGACCGAGGACATCTGCAACGAGCTGAGCATGGAGCGCACCGTGTTCGACGGGGCGTTCCTGATCGTCGAGGGGATAACGGACAGCAGGCTCTTCGGGAAGTTCGTCGACCGCGGCGAGGTCAACATAGTTATCGCTCACTCCAAGGACAACGTCCGCGGCGTGGTGAAGGAGATGTCCGGCCGCAGGAGGGACCGGAAGACCCTCGGCATCATGGATCCCGACCTGGAGCGCCTCCGCGGGCGCCACGCCAGACCCCCGCTCTTCCACACGGACTGCCGCGACATGGAGATGATGGCGATCCGGAGCAACGCCCTGGACGACGTCATAAGCGAGTACGGCGACCCGGAGAAGGTGGACCGCTTCGAGGAGAGGTTCGGCCCCATTAGGGACGCGCTGGTCTCGTCCAGCTACCCCATAGGCCTTCTGATGTTCATCTCGCAGGAGAGGGGGCTCAACCTCAGCTTCAAGAACCTCACGTTCAACCGCTTCATCAACCCTGCCAGCATGGGCCTCGACGCCCGCCAGATGGTGTCCGAGGTGCTGGACAACTCCCGTTCGGCCAGGATCGGCAGGAAGGAGCTTCTTAGGGTACTCAACGACGAGGCGGAGCAGCTCGACGACATGTGGGAGGCCGCACGCGGCCACGACACGATCTCGATACTGCTCATCGGCCTGAAGCGCTCCTTCGGGGGGTTCAACGCCTCCGGGCTGGACGAGGGGTCCCTCGGCGGCGCCCTGAGGCTGGCTTTCTCCGACGAGTGCTTCCGCTCCACCAGGCTCTACGCTGACACCACCGAATGGGCCGACGAGGCGGGCATCCCGCTCTGGAGGCTCACTCAACCGGAAGGTCCTCGGTCCTGACGCCGTCGGCCGTCTCCATGATCTTCTGGATGCGGCGCTGGCCGTCGTCGAGGATGGCCCTGCAGTGGTCCCTCAGGACCACCGCCCTCTCGTAGATCTCCAGGCTCCTGTCGAGGTCGACGCCTCCCTGCTCGAGCTCATCGACGAGCTTCTCCAGCTCCTCCATGCTTCTCTCGAAGGTCATCTCGGCGACCTCCGCCCTGTACTGCTCCATGTCCGTCATCTTCTGTCCTCCGTTATCTCCCTGACCGCCGCCCTGGCGGTACCGTCCCTCAGACGTATGTCGATCTTCTCGCCGACAAGCATGTCGGACACCGATGTCAGGACCTGGCCGTCCGGTCTGAGGATTATCCCGTATCCGCGTTCCATGACCCTCGTGGGGTTCAGCGATGCGAGGCCCGCGGATGCGGATTCGAGCCTCGATGATGATGATCTGTAGATCTCGAGCGAAGCGGATGAGGCCCTCGCGAACAGCGAATCCAGCCTCGCCCTGTGGTCCCTCAGGTCCCTGGCCGCATCCGCGGGGGATGCGCGACCGTAGATGGCCTCCAGACGGGTCCTGCGGCTCTCGATGTCCCTTACGGCGGCCATGGGCGAAACCCTCGCGTCGAGGACCGCGAGACTGTTCGAGCGCGTGGTCATCCCGTCGGCCACCGCCCTGCGGATCCTCTCGACGGTGTCTTCCAGCGCCCTCCTGCGGGAATCGACGTCCTGGGAGGCGCCGGCGACCGATATGCGAGAGGAGAGGAGAGCGAGCCTGTGCTCCCTATCGGAGAGGCCGGATCTCACGGAGCGGTCCGCCCTCCCCCACCAGTCGTCGAGGGACATGCTTCTCAGATCGAGGTCGCGGGAGGCCCTCTCCGGCGACAGCTTGGCATCCAGGACGTCGAACGACGCCCTCATCCTGTCAAGGACCGAGCGCAACGCCCTCTCGGCGTTGGCCATGTCCCTGTTGAGCTGGGAGCGTATCTCGCTCCGGTCGCGGAGGATTATCGCCGCGGCACCCGTCGGTGTCGGTGCGCGGACGTCCGCGACGAAATCGGCGATGGTGAAGTCCGTCTCGTGTCCCACCGCAGATACGATAGGAGTTGAGCACTCGGATATCGCGCGGGCGACCGACTCCTCGTTGAAGGGCCATAGATCCTCGAGGGATCCGCCTCCCCTGCCGACTATGATGACGTCCACGCCCACGCGGTCGAGGAGCCTGATACCGGACACGATGGTGGCCGCTGCTCCCTCGCCCTGCACCTGCGCGGGCGCCAGGATGATGTCCGCCGGGAACCTGCTTGCCGACGTTGTTATGATGTCATGGATGACCGCCCCCGTCTCCGAGGTGACCACCCCTATCCTCCTCGGATACTTCGGAAGGGGCTTCTTCCTCGCTGGGTCGAACAGCCCCTCCTTCTCCAGCCTGTTCTTCAGCTCCACATACGCCTGGTAGAGCTCCCCGATGCCGGAGCGGCGCATGTTCTCGACGATGAACTGGTAGCTGCCCCTCTGGATGTACAGGTCGGCGCTTCCGAAGGCGAGGACCTTCATGTTCTCCCTGGGTTCGAAGTCGACCCTCGACTTTGCGCGGGCGAAGAGGGCGCAGCGCACCTCCCCCGTCGCGTCCTTGAGGACGAAGTAGTAATGGCCGGAGGATGCGCGTGTGAGATTGGAGATCTCCCCGCTGACCCATATGTCCCTGACATCGGGGGTCGAGGATAGCAGGGCCCTGACTCTCGTGTTTAGCTGCGTGACAGTGAGGGGCTCCGCCATGGCCACCCCCAAGCGTCCCCCGATTATACATTCTCCCCTGGCAAGAAGGGATGGCGGTTGACCTGCAGACCTCCTTCATGACCTCGGTCGGTGTAGGTGGCAACCGTTAAGCCCTGTTCCACCTACGGTGCGGCATGGACAGGGACGAGATCCTCGCGAGGATGTCCGAGGACACCAAGCAGTACATCGATTCAGTCATCGACATGTACAACGCGCCGTTCGCCAGGTTCATAGGCCTGGAGATAGAGTCGATAGAGAAGGACCGCGTGGAATGCTCCCTGGAGCTCAGGCCCGAACTCATGAACAGCATGGGCAGGGGCCACGGGGGCGCCGTGTACGGTCTGATCGACCACACCTTCGCCATCGCGTGCAACATGGTTCATCCTTGCACCGGACAGAACACCCACATCTCCTACTACCGTCCCGCATCCGGAAGACTGAGGGCGGTCTGCGTCCCCATCAATCGCTCCAGGTCCCTGGAGGTCTACGACGTGCGCGCATACAGCGAGGAGGGGAAGCTCATAGCCTCGGCCGTCTGCACCTCGTTCGTGCTGAAGGGTGAGTGACATGGCCGACAGGCGCTGCCCGTACTGCGGCGAGCTTGTACCGTCCAACAGCGTGACCTGCCCCAAATGCTACAAGAAGATCCCAGTCGAGCCGGAGCCGGTCCGCGACAGGTCCGGGGGAGACCAGAAGAGGCAATGGAGGGGCGGAAGCCGCAAGATCGCCATACTCCTTTCGATCGTCCCGGCGTTCGTCGGACTCCTGGGCCTGGGCCTCATCTACAGGAACCCGAGACAGAAGAGGGGCTACATCGCCCTGCTGCTGGGTCTGCTGTTCTTCGTGGCCGCCGTCTTCCTCACGTTCGGTGTCTTCACGATCGTGTTCGCGGTACCCTGCTGGATAATGTACGTCCTGCTGTTCCTGGGATGCCTGGCACTCGCATCCCTGGACGACATGGTGTTCAAATTCCACGGAGTCGGTCCTTTCTGAACCCCGACCTGCGAATCCTTTTCAGAATGATGGGGACGGACCGGTTACCCGATCAGGGTCCGGTCCGAATCCCCTTAAAATGAGGGTCTCCTCTCAATCCTTCTCCCCTTCGATGACGAAGGGATCCTGACCGTCCTTCCTGCCCAGGAGCTCCGAGACGAGGAGTCCTCCGATGGTAAGGACGACTCCGGCCACGGACAGGACGGTGACGCTCTCGTTGAGGAGCAGCGCACCTCCGATCAGGGTGATCACCGGCATCAGGTACATGTACACGCTCGTGTCGACCGCACCGAGATGCCTGGTGGCGTATCCCCATGTGGCGAAGCAGAGCGCGAACGTGACCACGCCGAGGAACACGAAGTGGATGATCACCTCGGGCTGTGCCAGATCGTTCAGGTCGGGGTTGAATCCGGTGACCGCGATCACCGGCAGAAGGAACAGCAGACCGTATCCGAACGTGCGTCTGGTGGTCTGGAGCGGGTTGTATCCGAAGGTCCCGATCTTCCCGAGTATGACACAGTAGATCGACCACATCACCGCGGCGCCCAGGGCTATGAGATCTCCCAGGGGATTGAGCTGCATCTCCTGTCCGCTGAACGAGATAGCCGAGATTCCTACGATGGCCATGACGAATCCGAGGAAGAAGCTCCATCCGAGATGGTTGTCCCTGTAGAGGAGGTGCATGATGATCGCGGTGAAGAAAGGAGACATCGAGACGATGACGCATACGTTCGCGGACGAGGTATAGGTCAGCGAGATGTTCTCCATCAGATAGTAGATGCACATGCCAGTCAGACCGGCGGCGGCGAACCAGATCTCCTGGCGCCGGTCCTTGATGTGCAGGAGGTGCGGGCAGATCACGAACAGGGCAAGGAATCCTATGCCCAGACGGATGAAGAGAACCTCGACGGGTTCGAAATACTGCAGCAGCACCTTGGACGATACGAACGCCATACCCCACATCAGGGCGGAGAAGAGCGCCGCAAAGTGTCCCAGCATCTTCACATCGTTCTCCATGCTGGACGCTGAAATATCCATACTATATATTTTTGTATAGAAAGATACTTAAATGGTTGGAATTGAAAGACCCTGTATTTATAAAGACAAACTACGGAAAATCGAGTGTAGCGACATCTTCGGAAGATGCCCTCCCTGCGCAGGGCGGCGGCGACAGAAGCGGCCATCTGCGCGAGGTCTATCGCGTGATTCCGTTCGCCGGCACCGGCCGGATCGCCGGGGCAGATGTAGCCGTACGCCCGCCTGATGAGGATGTGCTCCTGCTCCGGGGGCCCGCGCAGATCGCCGGGCAGCCTCACGGAGAGGGACGGGAGGAGGGTCAGATTCCTTGTTGCATCCCAGGGTTCGAAGCTGAGATGCTTGCCGAACACGTTCCCAACGTTGTAGGACGTGCACTCCTTCCCGAATATCGTTTCCTGGAGATCCGCCACCACGCGTCCCTCCGGACTTCCCGCATAGAGGTCCTCGGGCGTTATGCCGTAGTTAGCCTCCATGTAATCCAGGGGTTCCTTCCCCAGGTCCAGGGGGTCCAGGGCCACCGAATCGTTGTACACGGTCTCGAAGTCGGATCCGTCGGAGAGCACCCTGCAGACCGCGACCTCCGCGACACGGTCCTTCGGAGCCCCCTTGGGGCCCGTCACGGCGACTTCTACCACATACACATCATCCATTTCAGCACCCTCCGGGAGTCGTCATCCCGATAACTGGGATTACCCGCGTTACCAGCATAACACGGACGACCCGTATTACACGGATAACAGCCAGCAGTTCATAAACCCCCTGCGGATATGTCTGTGAAGAGGGAAGGGACGATGAGGAGGCTCAAGACCATCGACGAACTGTACGAGGAGGTCAGGGACTACGGGCTCGTCATAACGAACGACGCGCCGCTGGAGACCGCTCTGAACGCGAGGATAGACACGCCGCGCATCGGCCCCCTGGCCATGACGCCCAGGCACATCGCCCTGCTCCTCGGACCGCTCGCACTGGGGAAGCCGTTTCTGTCCGATCTCGAGCTCATATCCAAGGTCTCCGACGAGACACAGCTGAGCTTCAGGCATGTCTACGGCGACATCCAGAACTTCAGGGAGATCCGCCGCCACACGAAGGACGTCGGCAACTACATAACATCCAGGAACTCCCGTCTCATCTACGAATCCTACATCCATCACCCGACTCTCGAGGCCTCGATGGGCGTGTTCGACCCCGACGACCCCCGCTTCGAATGGTTCTTCCAGAGGGCCGACAGCGTAGCCGTCATCGGGGTCGACCTCTTCGACGATCTGGACAAGCACTTCCTCCCGTTGGATTTCGACGACATCGACATGTTCACCGACGACGAGTTCGTCATCGAGACGATGAACGAGGTCGGGAACGACCGCCAGCTGGCGGAGAACGCCGCCGATCTCATCGATCCCGCGAGGGCGGAGGATTACGCCATCGTCCTGAACGCCACCGCCCCCATCGCCGACGCCGTGCGCGCGGCGCTCTACCGCCGCGAGATCGGATTCATCAACAGCCTCAACATGAGGGATCTCAACCGTGTGCGCGACTTCCTCGGCTTCCTCGGTCTTGCCTTCCGTTACAGGACCGTCAGGGTCAGGGAGGTGAAGGAGATGTTCTCCACCTTCGGCGGGAGCTTCCGCAGCGGGATAGAGTCGTTCCTTCTGGACAAGCAGACCGATGACACCCTCGGCGACAGGACCGCCGACCTAAAGGACACCATGTGGCGCATAGTCGAGAAGGGCATGACCTTCGGCGAGGTCCGCGACGTGCTGTTCGAATCGAAGAATCGCCCACTCATAACGATGCTCCTACAGGAGCTCGGCATGGAGGACCTCACCGTCACGCCGGACCGCGTCTCCGAGCTGAGGTTCGCAGTGGACAACGTCCAGAGCCTCGAGCACAACGAACAGATCCCCGATTCGGAGAAGAAGGGCGTCCTCCTGGCCGATTGCAGTAACTCGGTCTTCGTCGACAGGCCCGTGGTCATATTCCTCGGCATGGAGCAGGAATGGAACATCCCCGTCGTGGGGAGGAAGTACATCGACCCCGAGACCGAGGCAGAACGCAACGCCCTGCGCCTGACGGCCCTCATCCAGCAGGGCCAGCGCAAGATCTACCTCGTCAATCCGAGCAAGAACGGCAAGCCCGCGAGACCGTGCCTCACCTTCGACCTCGCCCTGGGGAAGAGATGCGAGAGGTTCTCCGACATCTGCGGAAGGGTCGTGCAGGGAAGATGGAGGGAGCCTACCGAGGAGAGGATCCCGGACAGGGGCTACGCCGCCGTCGATCCCGTCGGGGAGTTCGGACGTCCGTTCTCGAAATCGTCCTTCAACGCCTATGTCGCCTGCCCCCGCCGCTACCTGTTCAACGAGATACTCCCGACCCCCGAGGAGACGTACACCGAGTTCGGGAACCTCATCCACGAGTTCGCCGAGCTCTACGCCTGCTACGGGCAGGAGGTCCGCGAACGCGGGGTGGACGAGTTCGTCGACATGATCTCTGACCGCTACGCCGGGCTGTCCACGCCTCTCATGGAGGGGCTCGACAGGGACAGGATACGCAGGGCCATGTGCAACGTCATGGCCTACATCGACACCGTGGGGATCCGTGCCGATGCGGACACGCCCTTCAAAGACAAGAGGAACAACCGCTTCATACGCTCCATCGGCGAGGACAGGACCAGCGACTCCTGCGAGACCGACCACCGCTCCAAAGTCCATCCGATGCACGGGATCTTCGACGTCTACTGGGACGGTGTCATCACCGATTACAAGACCGGGAGGGCCAAGAAGCCGAGCGAGATCACGAAGGCCATGGACGTAGGCAAGGTGGCCTTCTATCCGGAGTACCAGCCTCTGATCTATCTGGGTCTGGCTAAGGAGATCGGGGGATCCAGGAACGTGTTCCGCCAGTTCTACGCCATGGACAGGGATGTGGAGTCCTCCTTCGCCGGATACGACATAATGGACAGCGTCCGCACCATAGAGCTGGTCGACGGGGACTTCCGCTCGTTCCTCTCGGACAGGCGCACGGTGGATGCCCTGCGCTCCAGCATCAAGAAGGACTACAAGGACCGCGCCGATGCGATCATAGCCGCGATCCGGGACCACATCAGGGGACTCCCCTCCGAATGGAAGGACGATCCGGAGCTCATCGCCCTCACACGCGAGGCCATGGGACCGGATGCTGATGATTCGGAGGCGGCCACAGTCCTGGGCAAGTTCGAGAGCATCTGCATCGGCGGGATGGTGATCGCCGACGGGCGCATCCTAGTTCCGAGGGGTAGCCTGCAGCTCTTCCTCGATGCGCTGGACAGGATGCACGAGACCATGTTCATGCAGATGGCGACATCCCTGCCGGCCGCCCCCAACGGGGACGTGAGATGCCGCAAATGCCCATACTTCCAGGTGTGCACCCGGGCCATACTCCTCGGTGCCTCCGCCGACGGGGAGGATGATGCCGATGAGTGAGCTCAACGAGTCGCAGAGACGCATAGCCGAAACCCTCGACGGCATGATGGTCGTCGACGCGGGACCCGGCACGGGGAAGACCCACACCATCGTCAGGAGGTACCTGAACCTCGTTTCCAGGGAGGATGTCGGGCCGATGGACGTCCTCATGCTTACGTTCACACGCAACGCTGCCAACGAGATGGAGGAGCGCATCAAGGGCGAGATGGCGGCCAGCGGCATGATGGAGGATTCCAAGCTCGTCCAGGTGAAGACGTTCGATGCGTTCTGCACGTCGATCGTGATGGAATCCCCGGAGAACGCCGGGTTCC
>CASFYI010000048.1 GCA_949298875.1 uncultured Methanomassiliicoccales archaeon
CGCCACATCCGGACACGTGTATGTCGGTGGGAGGGACGTGCGGGAGTACCGCGTGGGCGATCTGAGCTCCATGATCGGCTACGTGCCCCAGACGGCCGTGGTCTTCTCGGGCTCCCTGCTGGACAACATACGCTACGGCGGTGCGGAGCGCACCGAGGAGCAGGCGGAGCGCGCATTGCGCGTAGCCAAGCTGGGCGACCTGGCCGACCGTCTCCCGGAGGGGATACGCTCAGATGTCAACCAGCACGGATGGAACCTCTCCGGAGGACAGAAGCAGAGGCTCTCCATCGCGAGGGCGGTCTGTAAGGACCCGCCGATCTACCTGTTCGACGATACGTTCTCTGCTCTCGACTCGAAGACGGACAGGGACCTGCGCGAGACCCTGTCCCGCGAGATTGCGGGCGCCACCAAGATAATCGTGGCCCAGAGGGTCGGGACCATACTGGACGCCGACGAGATCGTCGTGCTGGAGCACGGGCGGGTCGTCGGCAGGGGAAGGCACGCGGAGCTCATGGCCTCGTGCGAGCTGTACCGCGAGATTGCACGCTCCCAGCTGGAGGATTTCGATGTCGAGCACCGAGCCCGGAGCCAGGGCGCAGCCCAAGGGCCCGAGATGGACGCGCGGGTCCGACAAGCCCAAGGACCTGGGGCAGGCGATGGCGAACCTGTTCGCATACATGGGCAGGGAGCGCCACGCGGTCCTGCTCGGCATGGCGTGCACGCTGGTCGGGACGCTCCTGGCGCTCGTGGGGCCCCAGTTCCTGGAGATGATGACCGATGAGATCTCCGCATCCATACTGGATCCGGACCACGGCCGCGCGGACATGGGATGGGTCGGGACACTTGGTATCATCCTGGTGGTCATCTACGGCCTGAGCTTCCTGTTCGACTCGTCGGCGTCGAGGATCATCGGCACCGCATCGGAGAGGGTAGGGGACAGGATGCGCAAGGACCTGTCGTCCAAGTTCTACCGCCTGCCGTTCTCCTATCTGGAATCCCACCAGGTCGGCGACCTGATGAGCCGCATGACCAACGACACCGACACCGTGCGCAGCGGCTCGGCCGAGAGCTTCTCCAACACGATCAACGCCGTGTTCACCCTGATCGGCGCCATCGCGATGATGCTCCTCACCAGCTGGCAATTGGCACTGGTCGCCGTCATACCGACGCTTTTCGGCATGGCCGCGCTCTGGGTGGTCACGCACCGCACCCAGAGGTTCTTCGTGGCCCAGCAGAGGGACCTCGGGAGGATCAACGCCATCGTGGAGGAGGTCTACTACGGCCACGACATCGTCAGGACGTACGACAACTGGGACAACAGCCGCGCCGAGTTCGACGAGGTCAACGAGGAGCTGTTCCGCTCTTCGTTCAGGGCGAGGGTCATCACCTCTATGATGCCCCAGCTGATGCACTTCATCAGCAACCTGGGCTACGTGATGGTCTGCGTCGCCGGCTCCGTCCTGATACTCGAAGGTTCGGCCACCTACGGTGTGATCGCCGCCTTCATAGTCTACATCAAGAAGTTCAACCAGCCTATAGCGGAACTGGCGGACGTCATCGCCAGGATGCAGTCCGTGGCCTCCGCGTCGGAGCGCGTGTTCGAGTTCCTCGCCCTCCCGGAGATGGAGGACGACCCGAGGCTCCCTGGATTCTCCAGGGCGAAGGGCAGGGTCGAATTCAGAGGGGTCCGCTTCGGATACCTTCCGGACGTGGAGGTCATCCACGGTCTCGATCTGACCGTGGAGCCTGGTTCCACCATCGCCATCGTAGGACCCACCGGGGCGGGGAAGACCACCCTCGTCAACCTGCTGATGAGATTCCACGACCCGTGGTCCGGGCAAATCCTCATAGACGGGGTGCCCACGTCATCGCTGTCGAGGGCCCAGGTGAGGGAGCAGTTCTCCATGGTCCTCCAGGACTCGTGGGTGTTCGACGGGACGATCTACGACAACGTGGCGTTCACCAGCCCCAACGCCACGCCCGAGAGGGTGGAGGAAGCCTGCAGGACCGTCGGTATCGACGAGTACATCCGCTCGCTCCCCGACGGATATCGGACGGTGATCGGGTCCGGAGGGGGACTGTCCGTGGGGCAGAGGCAGCAGATCGCCATCGCCCGCGCCATAGTCAAGGACTCCCCAATGGTCATACTGGACGAGGCGACTAGCTCCGTGGACACCCGCACCGAGAAACGCATCCAGCAGACGATGGACATGATGACCGGCGGGAGGACGTCGTTCGTGATCGCCCACCGGCTGTCCACAGTCCGCAACGCCGACAGGATCCTGGTCATGGTCGGCGGGGAGATCGTCGAGTCCGGAACGCACGAGGAGCTGCTGGAGCTCGGCGGATACTACCGGACCCTCCATGACGCCCAGTTCGAGGAGACGGAGCGAGGCTACAAACACATCCAGACAATCGCATGCCTATACCCCACATTCCCTGCCGTGGATGCTATCGGCACAACCCGTCATCAGGACGGGGATGACCATGAATCGTGACCGTCCCCCGATGATGGCACAAGGATCCTAAACAAAGATAAGGAAGGGAAGTTGGCCCGACCGTTCCCGGCCGGGCGTTTGGGAATCGATTTCAGAGCTTGAGCTCCAGGTCCTCTCCTCTCCAGCGGGCGTCGACTACCTCCGCGACAGCGGTGAAGTACGCGTCCGCAGAGGAGTTGAGGGCGGTCTCGAGGGAGTCCTGGATGACTCCTATGATCATTCCGACGCCGACCATCAGCATGGCCGTCTCGTTGTCGATGCTGAGCATGGAGCAGGCCATGGGGATCAGCATGAGGGATCCGCTGGGGACTCCGGAGGCTCCGCATGCGGCGATGGTGGCGATGATGCAGAGGATCACGGCCAGCGCGGGCGGGACGTCCATGCCGAGCGTGAAGGCCAGACTCAGGGACAGGACGGTGATGGTCACCGCGGCCCCGTTCATGTTGATGGTGGCTCCCAGAGGGATCGAGACGGAGTAGAAGTCCCTGCTCAGACCCATGCTCTCGCACAGCTTCATGTTGACGGGGATGTTTGCGGCGGAGCTCCTGGTGAAGAAGGCCATGACCGCGCTCTCCTTCAGGCACTTGAAGAGGAGCCTGTAGGGGTTCCTGCGCATCAGCACGGCGCCGATGACGGGGTTGGTGATGAACATGACGATGCACATGCAGGTCACG
>CASFYI010000049.1 GCA_949298875.1 uncultured Methanomassiliicoccales archaeon
AGACCTCTTTGACCTTCCCGGTCATCAGGAGCTTCATGAGCGGTGCTATCCTCAGCGCCTATAAACATGATTCGAGGGGCGGGCCTTCAGGATATCCTCGCGGACTCGACGGACCATCCGCCCATGTCCACGGTTATCAGCTTCCCGCGGGCCTCCGACGGCATACCGGCGAGCAGCTTGACGGCCTCGACGGACTGCATGGCGGCGATGCATGCGACGGCGGCACCGAGCGCGGGGACGGGACCATCCGAGTCCCTCCTGTCGCCGTAGACGTCGCGGAGCGTGGCCGTCTCCCCCGGGATCATGACGAAGATCTGCCCGTTCAGACCCTCGATCCCCCCGTGCACCAGAGGGATGCCGCTCTCGGATGCGAAGTCGCTGAGCTCCATCCTCGCCGAGAAGGAGTCGAGGCAGTCCACGATGATGTCGCAGCCCAGGAACATCGATGCTGTGTCCCTGGAGAAGGGCTGCGCGTGCGCCTCCACCTCCGCTATGGGGTTGAGGGCGAGCACCCACTGGGCGGCGACCTCCGCCTTCGGCCTCATGTCGCCGGGATAGTAGATGTACTGACGGTTCAGGTTGGTGATGTCAGGCACGTCGTGATCGCAGAGGACGAACTGGGTGACCCCCGCGGTGACCAGATTTGTAATGACGTTCACCCCGAGGCCGCCGCATCCGGCGATCCCCACACGGGCGGACTGTATCCTGCGCTGGCCGTCCTCCCCTATGACGGGGATCTGCCTCTCGTACCTCATGTCCCACTTGATGCCGGACGACGATAATAATGCGTCGCAGCCTGCCCTCGATCAGCTCGCGGAGGAGCCTGCACGCCTCCCTCACGGTGGATTCGCGGACATGGGCGCGGTCCCCGTCGAAGACATTCCTGGAGACGACGACCCTCGGCCCATCGGCGACCGCGATGTACACCAGCCCGACCGGCTTCTCGGCAGTGGCCCCTCCTGGACCGGCTATGCCGGTGACCGCTATCGCAGTATCCGATCCGTATGCACGCATCGCGCCGCGGACCATCTCCCCGGCGGTCTCGGCACTCACCGCGCCGTGGTCCAGCAGGGTCATGTGGGAGACACCGAGAACGGATTCCTTGGCATCGTTGCTGTAGGTCACCGCGCTGCCCATGAAGATCGATGACACACCCGGCGTCTCGGTTATCGCGGCGCCGATCATCCCGCCGGTGCAGGATTCGGCGCATGCCAAGGTCAGCCCCCTGGATCCCAGGACGTCCAGAAGCTCGGTGACCTCGGAGGGGGGCACCGGAATCACCCTTGAAGATGGCGGCGATGCGCCCGACCCCGTCTATCTGGTCTATGACACGTGCGGTGGCCTCCGGCACGAGATGCCTCCACTCCTCGCCCTCGAGGATCCTCCTGCGGATCTC
Organism: uncultured Methanomassiliicoccales archaeon; assembly: GCA_949298875.1. Classification (GTDB taxonomy): domain Archaea; phylum Thermoplasmatota; class Thermoplasmata; order Methanomassiliicoccales; family Methanomethylophilaceae; genus Methanoprimaticola. The sequence goes on from CASFYI010000049.1 coordinate 1,397, forward strand.
GGTGCCGGAGTAGCGGCCCCTATCGTACATGGGGGAGTCGCTGACCTCGTACCCCGCCTCCTCGAAGAGCCTGCGGGTCATCGGGTTGTTGGTGTAGACCCTGCCGAACGGGGGGCACATCGACTCCACATGGGCCACCCACACCGAGTACCTGTTGAGGTCCTCGATGGGGACGATGCTGTAGTTGTCTATCCCCGCCTCCCTGAGGGACTCGTCTATCATGAGGTAGCGCTCCCCCGCCGTGAATGGATTGGACGGGTGATGGGAGTACTGCGCGCTGCCGATGCCCACGATGAGCCTCTCGGACTCGGACGCACACTTCATGAGGACCTCCATGTGTCCGTTGTGGAGCGGTTGGAACCTCCCGATGACGAGGGAGTTCCCGGAGTAGCTGTTCCGGGTCATGGTTGACGATTGGCGCCCATCTATAAAGGGACGATGCATACGATACCCGTAGGCGATTCCGATGGCAGGCCTGTTCGACTTCCAAGGAAAGATTGACAAGATGGTGCTCGAGACCGTCTGGAGGATCGTCGGGGAGATCTCCGACGAGCGCAACAGGGATGGGGATGGCCTCAGCCTAGACTGCATCATCCCGGGGGATGACATGGAGATCGGGCTGCTCGCCTCGGTGGAGAACGGATGGCTCACGGTCTCGTCGGTTCTAGGCATCACCGTCCCCGTGGAGAGACAGACGGATGTCCTGCGGGCGATCAACGCCCTGAACGGCGAGGTCGACCTGGGATGCTTCGTCCTCCATCCGGACAAGGGCATGGTCACATTCGAGTACGTCTATCCCTATCAGAACAACATACCGTCCGAGGACTTCCTCCGCGCCCTGCTGTCCTACATCATCACGACGGTGGACCGGAGCGACGGGGAGCTGGACAGGATCGTATGGGGGGAGGACGGTCTGCACTCCCGCATAGGGTCGATGTGAGAGGATCCCCGGTTTCCAAATTTTGAAGAATGGGAGTAGTCCCGGCCGAATCCGAACATCCGGCCGGGAATTGGTTTGCCGGCGTCACTGGGGAGCCGGGTTGCCGGGAACCGGCGTCTCGACGGGGACCGGGACCTCGATCTGAGGCTCCTCGGCGGGCACGTCGACTGTGACGACGGGCTCCACAGGAGGATGCTCCGCCTCGAGCTCCTCGAGGGTGGGCATCTTCTTCGGGGGCTCGAGCCTCTCGTAGGTCGACTTCCCGTCGACCATGAGCGGCTGGAGCTTGTCCAGGTACTGCTGCTTCATGGGGCAGTCGGCGAAGGCCAGCTCGAACACGTCGCGGATGGTCTGCACCGTGTAGATCTCCATCGTCTCGTAGTACCTGTTCTGGATCATGACGTCCTTGGCGTTGTCCTTGGGGATGATAGCCATCTTGATCCCGGACTCGGCGGCGGCCTCGAGCTTGGCGGTGACGCCTCCGACGGGCAGGACCTTTCCCCTGACGTTCAGGGACCCGGTCATGGCCAGGTCCTGGCGGATGGGGATGTTCTCCAGCGCGGAGATGATGACCGTCGCCATCGTGATGGACGCGGAGTCGCCCTCGACACCGTCGTAGGTGCCGACGTACTGCAGGTGGATGTCGCAGTCGGACAGGTTCGTCATGGTGTACTTCTTGATGACGGACAGGATGTTGTCCACCGCCTCCTTGGCGATGGTCCCCAGCTGACCGGTGGCGATGACGCGTCCGGAGCGCTTGACCTGGGACGGGGTGACCTCCGCGACCAGCGGGAGCACGATCCCCGAGTACTCGGCCATGTTGGAGCTGGCGTTGAGCGCGGCGAGGCCGTTGATCATGCCGACCGCGGTGCCGGAAGTCTGGAACAAGGAGTAGGACCTCATCGCCTCCACGGACCTGTCCGCGATCTGCTGCTCGAGGCTGCGGGCGGTGACCCTCGCGGCGTTGACGTCGGCGGCGGTGACGAACTTGCCCCCGCGCCTGATGGCGACATCCCCGCTGACGCGGATGAGTCCTCCGAGCTCCCTCATCCTGAGGGTGAGCTCGCCCTTCCTGCCGGAGCGGCGCTGGGCCTCCCTGAGGATCTCCCCGACGGCGTACTTGTCGAAGTGGGGGATCTTCCCGTCCTTGCGGACCTCCTGGGCGACGAAGCGGGTGATGTTGTCGCGGTTCTCCTCGGTGTCCGGCATGGTGCTGCGCATGTACACCTCGTAGCCGTATCCGCGTATCCTCGACCTGAGCGCGGGGTGCATGCCCTGGAGCGCGTCCAGGTTGCCCGCGCACACGAGCACGAAGTCGCATGGAACGGGCTCGGACTTGACCAGCGCGCCGGAGGAGCGCTCGGACTGGCCGGTGATGGCCATCTTCTTCTCCTGCATGGCTGTCAGCAGGGCCTGCTGGGACTCCATCCTCAGCATGTTGATCTCGTCGATGTAGAGGACTCCCTTGTTGGCCTTGTGGATGTCCCCGGGCTCGATCCTGTCGTGGGACGGGGTCTCGAGTCCGCCGGACTGGAACGGGTCGTGCCTAACATCCCCGAGCAGCGCGCCGGCGTGGGTGCCGGTGGCGTCTATGAACGGCGGGAGGTCGCCGGGATCGTGGCCGACCAGGAGCTTGGGGACGATGGCCGTCTCCCTGGGGGCCTGGCCGGGTCCCCTGAAGAGGATCAGAATCAGGAACGCGGCCATCATGGCGATGAGCGCGATGGTCAGGTTGCTGAACAGGATCGCGCCCAGGACTCCGAGCAGGACCAGCCCGAGGCACGCGTAGATGTACACGGTGTTGCGCTGGTTCTTCTGCGCCGCGGCGGCGGCCTTCTGCTCGGCGACCACGGCCTTGCCCTTGCCGGCGGGGAACACCCTTATCCTCGGCTCGTTGAAATCCTCGGGGTTGTGGTAGGCGACGATGTCCTGGAGCTCCTCCTTGGGAAGGTACTCGACCATGGAGTTAGCCAGCATGGACTTCCCGGTACCGGGCTCGCCGATGAGCATGACGTGCCTCTTCTGACCGGCCGCCTTCCTCATGACCTCCACCGCATCCTCCTGGCCGATGACGCGGTCCGCCATCAGCTTGGGTATCTCGATCTCCTCGGTGGTGGTGAACGTCTGGTCCTCGGCCCATTCCTCCACGGACCTGGTCGAGAGCTTCGGTTCAGCCTTCTTCTCAGCCATGATATCCTCCTGAAATCACTGTGTTTGTTCTTGTATTAATAGTCATTCATAACTCCCGCGGATTCATAGTGCGCCGTTGCGCATCGCGTGTATCAGCACGCCGAAGATGATGGCGCACATCAGGACCAGTATGATGTAGAGTCCGTACTTCTCGAGGAAGGTGCTGTCGTCCGGCCACTCGTATCCGACCACCACCATGGACGGGGCCTCGAGCGAGTTCGGGTCCGCCATGTCGAGATCGGCCGCGCGTATGCCGCCGAACCTCTCGTAGGTGCCGCCGACGACCATCCTGGTGGACGACCCGGCGAGGAGGCAGTTCTTGGCCTCCTCCGAGTTGAGTGTGCAGTCCACGCCGTACCATCCGCCCTCGTACATGACGAGGTTCCAGTAGGCGGTCTCCCTCCCGTCCTCGGCGTCGTCCGAGGGGGCGTATCCCCTGACGGTGACGCACTCCAGACCGCTGGCGTTGCAAAGCACGGTGAAAGCCGCGGCGATGCCTGCGGACGAGGACTCTCCGTTCAGGGCGTCCAGGGGGCTGCTGACGGTCGCCTCCTGGTCCTCGGTGGCCTCACGGTCGTCCGAGACCCTGGTATCCCTGAGGACATTGTTGACCGACTGCACGATCGAGAGCGCGTCGCCTTCGAAGGCCTCGATCTTGCCCCTGAAGTCGGCGATCGTCTCGGCGAGCTCGTTGGCCTCGGTCTCGGGGTCGTCGGCGTACCTGTCCGGGACGGCCAGCGAGAACGTGACCGCGATGGTTCCGGAGGCGGGGTCGAAGGACGACGTGCCGATCGCCACATTGGAGATGGGGTAATCCCACAGCCAGACGTGCGAGGGGTCGCTCAGGTACAGGGCGGCGAGGGCGTCGGACACGACGGACTGCGCGTAGGAGACGGCGTCCGCCTCCGTCGAGGGGACGGAGGACATGGTGTACGAGATCTTGGCCTCGTTGACGGGGGCCTCCTCGAGTGCGGCGAGGGTCGCCCCGACCTCATCGTAGAGCCCCTGACCGTTGGCGTCCAGCTGGTCGCGGTAGAATCCGGAGCTCTGTCCGGCGTCCGCATCCGCCACGGCGGACATGACCGGCGCGGCGAGTATCGCCACGAGTGCAATTGCCAGAAAAGAAACGCTCTTGGGGCTCATTCTGACACCCCATAATGCCCCCCTTCTTATAGATGCGCGTAGGTTTGTTCCGGAAACGCCGACGCTACCCGTTACCTAGAAATGATGCCCCACGGTTCCAGTCGGCATGAGGGTCGATGAGCTGGACATCCCGGACTCGGTCGCGGACGCGCTCATGTCCGCTGGGTTCAGGGAGCTCCATCCCCCGCAGGCCGAGGCCATACCTAAGGCCCTGGAGGGGAGGAACCTGGTCGCCGCCATACCGACGGCGAGCGGGAAATCCCTCATCGGCATGGTCCCAGCCCTGAAGCTGCTGGCACAGCGCGGCGGAAAGGTCCTCTACATCGTCCCGCTGAAGGCATTGGCCGCAGAGAAGAGGGACGACTTCGACGTCTTCTCCGAGAGGCTGGGATTCAGGGTGCACATGAGCACCGGGGATCTGGACAGCGACGACCGCGGGCTGTCGGATGCCGACGTCGTGGTAGCCACCTCCGAGAAGGCCGACTCCATGATCAGGCACGGGAGCCCCTGGATGAGGGACGTGAGGCTCGTCATAGCGGACGAGGTCCACATGATCCACGACCCCGGGAGGGGGCCGACGCTGGAGGTCACCCTTACCAAGATGATGGGCAGGAACCCGGACCTCCAGATCATCGCCCTGTCGGCGACGATCTCGAACGCCATAGACCTGGCCAACTGGCTGGACGCCGACCTGGTCAGGAGCTCCTGGAGGCCTGTCCCCCTGAGGGAGGGGGTCTACCTGGACGGGAGGATCACCTTCGACGACGGATCCTCCCTGGACGTCCCCAACCCGAAGGACGACCTGGAGGCCCTCGTCATGCAGACCCTGGACTCGGGCGGGCAGTGCCTCGTCTTCGTCAGCTCCCGCAGGTCCACCGAGGCGGCCGCGTCGCGTCTCGCCGAGAAGCTGGCACATGGCCACGGCAGGACCCTGTCGGCGGCCGAGAGGTCCGCCCTCGAGGGGGATGCGGAGGCCACCGACGTCGGCAGGAAGCTGGCACAGTGCGTGGCGGGAGGGGCGGCCTTCCACAACGCGGGACTGACGTACAGGCAGCGCCACACCGTGGAGGACGGCTTCAAGTCGGGGCTGATCAAATGCATCGTCGCGACGCCGACGCTCGCCGCAGGGATCAACCTCCCGGCCCGCAGGGTCATAGTGAGGGACACCACCCGCTTCGAGAACGGAGGCAACGTGCCCATCCCGGTGATGGAGGTCAAGCAGATGTGCGGACGCGCCGGGAGGCCCGGGTACGACCCCTACGGCGAGGCAGTCCTGATGGCGAAGAACTCCCGCGACGCCGGCCACCTGAGGGAGGACTACATCGAGCACGACACCGAGAGGGTGCAGTCCCAGCTGTTCAACGGGAACGTCATAAGGACGCACATCCTGGGGGTGCTCGCGACCGGCGACGCCGACTCCGAGGAATCCATCGTGGAGTTCCTGCGCCGCACGTTCTACGGAGCCACGTCCCAGATGTTCGGCGTGGAGAGCGCGGTGGGGAGCGTCGTCGACTTCCTGGAGAGGGAGCAGATGGTCCGCCGCCAGGGGGAGGCGATAGAGGTCCTCCCGTTCGGGAGGAGGGTCTCCGACCTGTGCATCGACCCCGAGTCCGCCTCCATCCTCAGGGACGCCGTGATGAAGATCGACGACTCGACGGACGAGCTGCTGATACTCGTGGCGGCCGCCATGACGCCCGACGTGCTCGGCATGTACCCTAAGAAGTGCGACGAGGAGCGCGTGTCCGCGTTCGAGGCGGAGCACGAGGACGACCTGCTGGTGGACCCGGCCGAACGCGACGACTACATGTACGAGCTCTTCGGCAGCGACCTGAAGGTCGCCCTGGTCACCGAGGATTGGATCTCGGAGGTGCCCGAGGGCACCATGACCTCCGGATTCGGGATCGGTCCGGGGGACATACGCAGCCGCATCGACATGATGGACTGGATGATCTACGCCATGGGTGAGATCGCCTACATCTTCAACCCGCCCGCGATCAAGAGGATAAGGCCGCTCTCGACCAGGATACGCTACGGCGTCAAGGAGGAGCTGATGGACCTGGTCTCGCTGCGCGGCATCGGCAGGGCGAGGGCGAGGGCCCTCTTCGACAGGGGGATAAGGACCAAGGCGGAGGTCGCCGCATCCGACGTGTCCGTGCTTTCCACCGTCCCCGGGATCGGGAGGGGGATGGCGGAGGCCATGCTCAGACAGGCGGGCAAGTCGGCGGAGCCGGTCGGTTACACATCGCCGTCCGAGGAGGAGGCGCTGATAGACGAGATGGCCGCCGCATACGGGGAGGCCGGCGAGACGGACTCCTCTCCGGAACCTGTCGTCGAAGAAAAGAAGGAAGAAGGGAAGGGTGAGGCCGGCCCGAGGCAGGCCAGCCTCTTCGATTTCTGATCACTCCAGGGCCTTCTCGACGTCGGCCACGGAGTTCCCGCACTTAATGGGCGGGGGACAGTTGTTGATGATGGTGTCGGGGTCCTTCAGACCGTTGCCGGTGCAGATGCAGACCACGCGCTCGTCCCTGTCCACGATGCCCTCGGCGCGGAGCTTCCTGAGCCCTGCGACGGACGCGGCGGAGGCGGGCTCCACGCAGACGCCCTCCTTCCTGCCGAGCAGCTGCTGGGCGGAGATGATCTCCTCGTCGGTGACCGTGGTGGCGTATCCCCCGGTGGAGTAGATCGCCTTGAGGGCCTTCCTGCCGCTGATCGGGTTGCCGATCCTGATGGCGGTGGCGACGGTCTCGGGGTGCTCCTCGGGGATGAAGTCGTCGGTGTGCTGCGAGAAGGCGCGGGCCACGGGCGAGGCGCCCTCGGCCTGGATTCCGGTGAGCATCGGGACCTTGTCGATCCACCCGACCTCCTGGAGCTCGGTGATGGCCTTGTAGACGGCCCAGATGTTGGCGGCGTTGCCGACGGGTAGGATGATCCTGTCGGGGACCTCGTACCTGAGCTGGTCCATGATCTCGAAGAGCACGGACTTCTGACCCTCGGGCCTGTAGGGGTTGATGGAGTTCAGGAGGTACAGCTTCCTCTCCTCGGACATCTTCCTGGCGAGGGCGAGGGCGTCGTCGAAGTTCCCGTCGATGGACAGGACCTTGGCGCCGAAGAACAGGGCCTGGGCGAGCTTCCCCATGGCGACCTTGCCGGAGGGGAGGAACACGGCGCACTTCATGCCGGCCTTGGCCGCGTAGGCGGCGAGGGCGGCGGAGGTGTTGCCGGTGGACGCGCATCCGACGACCTTGGCGCCGAGCTCCTTGGCGCGGGAGACGCCGATGGTCATGCCGCGGTCCTTGAAGGAACCGGTGGGGTTGAGCCCCTCGAACTTGACGAAGGTGTTCTCGACACCGATCTCGGCCCCGAGCGCCCTGGTGGGGTACAGAGGGGTGCCTCCCTCCTGGATGGAAACCTTGTGGGCGGGGTCCACGGGCATGAACGGCGCGTACCTCCACACGCCTATGGGCGTGGAGCGCAGGTCCTCGGGCCTCATCTCCTTGACGGGCTCCAGGTCCATCTTGACGGTCAGAAGGCCGCCGCACCTGGGGCAGGTGTTCACGAAGGGGTCGTCGACCTCCTCGCCGCAATCCCAACATACGACTCTGTGTGCAGCCATTTCAGATCCTCCTGCAACCGGAGCCGGGCTCCGTGATCCAGGTGTCGCACTTCATCTCGTGCTCAGCGTACATCGCACGGATGCTCTCTGCGATGTGCTCCCCCTCGTGGGAGCTCTTGTTGAAGAATGATATGATACAGGGTCCGGAGCCTCCGAGGAAGGATGCGATGGCGCCGTTGGACTTGGCGACCGACTCTGCCTCCTTGAGGTAGGGGACCAGCTGAGCCCTGTGGGGCTCGGAGAACGCGTCGTTGACCGACCTGGCGATGACCTTCATGTCGCCGGACATCATGCCGTAGACCATCGAGGCCGCGTTCCCGATCTGGAAGACCATGTCCTTGACCGAGACCTCGTGGGGCAGGATGGCCCTGGCCTCCTTGGTGGCGACGAGGACGTCGGGCATGGCGATGACGATGCCCAGGTCCTCCGGGGGCCTGATGGTCATGACGTCGAAGGGCTCGTAGGAGCGGATGATGGTGAACCCTCCCAGGATGCAGGGGGCCACGTTGTCCGCGTGGAACCCGCCGGAGGTCACATCCTCGGCGTGCGCGGCGCAGAGCACGAGCTCCTTGGGGGACAGCATCTCCCCGCACAGGATGTGGGCGACGTACGCCCCGCCGGCCGCGGATGCGCCGGAGGATCCGATCCCGCTGCAGGGCCTGATACCCTTCTTGATCCTCAGCTCGATGCCGAAATCGGCCTCGCACCTGCGGAGGACCTCCGCCGCGGCGATTCCCACGGAGTTCTTCTCGGGGTCCGTGGGGATGCTCTCGGAACCGGGTCCGCTTATCTCGGAGATGACCACGCCGGAGTCGATCTTCCTTCCCTCGATGATGTCGTAGGGCTCGTGCAGGGCGAGTCCGAACACATCGAACCCCGCACCAATGTTAGATGTAGTCGCCGGCGCCGCAATACGAATCCATTCGTCGGTCATGATCGTTCCGTTGCCTCCGTACCGACGAATCCATTAAGAATATTATTACAGGAGGGTATGGCCGGACATGCGCTTCCAGGTCATGGGCTTGAGGGGTGAGGCGGGATTCGACCGTCTCGTGGAGCACTTCCGCTCCCTCGGAGGGGACTGCGTGCTCGTGGATCCCTCGAAGATAGCCGGGGCCGGCCACCTCATGTCCGCGGCCCTCCACGGTGAGAGGGCGTTCGCCGAAGGCACCAACAGGTCCGACTCTGTTCTGACCGAGATCATCATGTACGCCGCCTGGGAGAGGCAAATCGGGAAGGCCCTGAAGAGGATGAGGCCCCCAGAGGGATCCTCCGAATATGCGGCGGTGATCGTGGATGTGGACGACCCCCGTCTGGACAACATCGGCATGGTCCGCGACGACTCGCTTCTGGACGCCACGCCCGAGAAGGCGCAGGAGCTGGGTCTGACGGATCCGTTCCTCCCGCCCGAGGACCAGGCAATCGAGAGGGTCGCTCTGCTCGAACTGCAGAAGATGTGAGTTATACACATCTAATATCGTTAGTGCATACTTGCACTGACGCTCGCCCTTTAATACCGTACCCGACCACGTCGGGATCATGGCGCGGAATGTCGGACAAAGGGCCGGAGGGCAGTTCCATCTGCATCCGGCGATTCATCCCATCCACGCTCCGCGCCATCACGGAGGTGGACGCATGCGGTAACGTACCGGGGCACGGGCGGCTCTGCTTTCTCACCTATACCTGCACAACCCCTTGCCGCCCGGTCCTCGCCCCTGAACGTCGAACCCTATCTGCCCGGTGCTGACACCGCCGGACACCACCTCGAGATAGAACTCGGTGCCCGGGATCAGGTCGTCCACCGTGACGTACTTCCTTCCCGGCTCCGGGACGTACTCCCCGATCTCCTCGCGCACCCCGTCGAAGTCCGTGAATATCCGCACGACGACGTCGTCGGGATCCGCATCCGGGAACATGACCATGACGCGTCCCCCGCCGGTCGCTATGCGGACCCGGGACTCCGGGGCCCTGCCGGGCTGGGGACGCCTCATGAAGTACATGATGACGTCCTCCTCGCTCCTCCTCGCCGAGGTGACGAAGTCGAACAGGTCCCTGACACCTGATGGTATCCTCCTGCCGTCGCCTGAATCGTAGAGGTCCATGTACCGGTAGAGCGTGGGCCGGGAGATGCCGAGCTTCTCCGCCACGTAGGAAAGCGAGCACGCCGTCTTCACGGCATCCTGCACGCGCACCGACCCTGCTCCCATGGATGTGTAAAATGTGCGGAGTATATATTACACTTATCGTCATGATTTTACAAAATATGTAAATCTTATATACAGTCAAACCATCTCCCCACACATTGGGCGGAGCCTCCGCCGACAGAAGGGAGAACATGAGGATACTGCACACGTCGGACCTGCATCTGGGCAAGAGGATTCACGAGACGCCGCTGGGCGACGACCAGCGCCACATGCTGGACGAGATTGTCCGGATCGCGTCCGAGGAGCGGCCGGACGCCCTGGTGATCGCCGGGGACGTGTTCGACAGGGCCGTGCCCTCGGAGGAGGCTGTCACGATGTTCGGAGACTTCCTCGATCGGGTCAGCGGCATCGTCCCCGACGTACTGGTCATCGCGGGGAACCACGACTCCGGCGCCAGGCTCAGATACTGCGACGGGCTGCTTGAGAGGAGCGGCGTGCACATCGCGGGACGGTTCGGCGGCAGTATGGAAAGGGTGCCCGTGGGGGATGCGGACTTCTGGCTGCTGCCCTTCTTCAGGGTCTCCGAGGTGAGGGCCATCGCCGATGCGCCGGTCGACACCTACGCGGACGCCATGGCGTGGATCCTCGATAGGGCAGAGATCGATGCGTCAAGGATGAACGTGCTCGTCGCGCACCAGTTCTTCATCGGCAGGACTCCGCCGGAGACCTCAGACTCGGAGGACCAGGTCCCCGACGTGGGAGGCTTGTCCTACATCCCCGCCGATATGCTGGGCGCGTTCGACTACGTGGCGCTGGGGCATCTGCACCTGCCGCAGGGCGTGGGCAGGGACACGGTGAGATACTCGGGGTCGCCGCTGAAGTACTCGGCGTCGGAGGCCAGGACGGACAAGGGCATCACCATCGTCGATATGGGCGATGATGGGATCTCTGTCCGCACGGTCCCCGTGGAGCCCCTACACGACATGAGGGTGCTCAAGGGGACCCTCCGGGAGATTGTCGACGCCGCGCCCAGGGAGGGTCCGGAGAGGGAGGACTACGTCTACATCCGCCTGACCGACCGCCCGGCGGGCGTGGAGGAGCTGCGCAGGGCGTACCCCAACATCCTGGAGATATCCTACGAGATGCTGGTGGAAGCCGATCCACGCGAGGACGCCCCGGGGGAGGCCCTAGCGAGGGAGTCGGCGGAGACGCTGTTCTCCAGGTTCTACGAGGAGATGACCGGCACGGAGCTGACGCCGTACCAGAGGGAGCTGCTGGCCGGATGCGCCGAGCTCGTGGGGAGGAATGCGGAATGAAGCCGCTCCGCCTTTCCATGGAGGCCTTCGGCCCGTACGCGGAGCGCACGGACATAGACTTCTCGAGACTGGACAGGGGCCTGTTCCTGATCACCGGTAGTACGGGGTCCGGCAAGACGATGATCTTCGACGCCATGTGCTACGCCCTCTTCGGCGAGACCAGCGGCGGCCGCAGGGAGCAGGGCATGCTGCGCAGCGACATCACGGATTCGAAGCCGTGGGTGGAGCTGGAGTTCGAGCACCGCGGAAGGAGGTACGTGGTACACAGGGAGCCCCCGTACGGCAGAGTCAACCGCAGGGGGAACGTGACGGCGGAGACGGCCAAGGCCGAGCTGTTCGAGGAGGGGAAACCCACGTTCTCGAAGCCGAAGGAGGTCACCGCCCGCGTGACCGAGATACTCGGCATGGACGCGGACCAGTGGAAGCAGGTATCCATGCTCGCCCAGGGCGAGTTCGTGAAGCTTCTGGACACCGACAGCAGGGAGCGCACGGAGATCCTGAGGACCCTGTTCTCCACCGACCGCTTCAAGGTCATACAGGACAGGCTGGACGAGATCTGCAGGGAGAAGCGCGGCGTCTACGACGGGTACTCGAGGGACATCGACGAGAGGCTCGGGACCGCCCAGGTGGACGAGGACCTGACAACCGTCACAAGGGACGC
>CASFYI010000050.1 GCA_949298875.1 uncultured Methanomassiliicoccales archaeon
CCCGTGCTGGGATACCTGAGGCTGGTGAGGATACCCCCTGCCCTGACGGTGCTGATCTTCCTCGCCGCGGGACTCCACTCCTACGGACTCCTGGCGGACATATACGGATTCACCGGGAGCTACGACGTCCTGACCCACACCCTGTCCTCGATGACCATCGGGATCTGCGTGTTCTACACGCTGATGTGCTTCCAGGTCTACTCCAAGGGGAGGCTCGGGTTCACCGGCAACGGACTCGCCCTCTTCACGGCCATCATCACACTGGCGTTCAGCACGTACTGGGAGGTCATCGAGTTCTTCTCCGACCTCATCACCGGCGCCCACGCCCAGTACAGCCCGTACGACACCCTCACGGACCTGGTCTGCGACATGTGCGGCATGTTCATCGCGTCCTTCACCGTCGGGATCGCCCTGAAGAGGCTCACGGTCCCCCAGCTGGTGGCCTCGTTCCGGCTAGACGACCGTCTCAAGTCCAAGCTGGCCAAGAAGGACTGAACCGGCTGGCTCCCTCCTATTCTGGACTTCGGCCGCTTCCTTTTATAATGACCATCGAGGCCCCATTGCCCATTCGCCTCAATTTGTATGCTCCCAATATTTTAATAGCTTAATCGCCAATGTAGTATTCATGATAGTCACGGGTGAAATCCTTATCGATGACGCACTTGGGGACTACTCCAGCCCCCGTTGCAAGCTGGGCAGGATGGTCGAGGCGGGGGAGATCGTCAGGCTCAAGCGCAACCTCTACGAGACGGACCCGAACACCCCGCCGTATCTGGTCGCAAACGCGCTGTACGGCCCATCCTACATCTCCTTCGAATACGCCCTGATGAGGCACAACGTCATCCCGGAATTCGTGTACGAGATTACCTGCGCCACGTACGGGAAGCGCAAGACCAAGATCTTCAGGACCCCTCTCGGCAGGATCTCATATCAGGATATTCCGGAGGCCGCGTTCGACATGGGAGTCGAGAGCCTGTTCGAAAACGGAAGGGAATACCGCATAGCCACAACGGAGAAGGCTATCTGCGACAAGCTCTACAAGATGCCTCCGGCCAAGAACTACAAGGACCTCGAAGCGCTGATGTTTGAGGATCTCAGATTCGATGAGGACATCGTGGAGAATCTTGACAGGAAGACGATTGGTGAATACGCCGGACTGTACCGTTCGACCACCATCTACACCCTGAACAGGTGGCTGGAGGCGCTGTCATGAGCGATTTGCTGCCAGAACTGCTACCTTCGAACATGAAGGATGAGACGATGGATCGTACCAGACTGCGTACCCGCGAAGCGATGCAGGACCTCATTCTGAGGAGCCTCTCCGAATCGGGATTCTCCGATGTCGCTGTCTTTCACGGCGGAACATGCCTTCGCAAGCTGTACGGTCTGAACAGGCTCTCGGAGGACTTGGACTTCTCCCTCGTGATTCCCAGGTTGGAGTTCGACTTCGAACCGCATCTGGAACATGTTGTCGCCACGTTCGGTAATGAGGGGCTGGAACTTCAGGCCAAGGTCAGAGAAGCCAGAGGGGAGCTACCCATATTCTCCGTCATGTATGGTGTCAACTTCCGCAACATCATCAGGATGGCTGGATTCAGCGAGAGCGTGATCTCCTCTGTCCATCGCGACGAGCTGATCAGGGTCAAGATGGATGTCGACACGAATCCGCCGACCTACAGGAGGGACAGCATCGTCCACAGAGACGGCGTGGTCTCCTACGACGTCAGGACCGAGGAGCTCCCCGTTCTGTATGCGGGCAAGATGTCGGCCGTCCTCTGCAGGCAGTGGAAGCACCGCGTCAAGGGCAGGGACCTGTTCGACTACGTCTGGTACATCGAGAGAGGCACCCCGCTGGACATGAGGACCCTCGAGAGCCGCCTCGACAAGAAGTGCAGACCCACCAGCGATCTGGACAGGGACGTGCTCATAGAGATGCTGGACAGGCGCTTCGACAGTCTGGACCTTGAGAGCGCGAAGGAGGATGCCAGGGGCTTCCTCTTCGACGACTCGTGCCTGGACCTCTGGTGTCCGCAGTACTTCAAGGATCTCGCCAGGAAGATCGTAGTAGAATGATGACGGGGTGGGGGAGACCCACCCCCTGAATGTTTTGAATCACTCGACCAGGAGAGTGTCGTACTCTCCGGCCCTGACGGCGGCCTGGAAGGATTTGGCATCCTTGCCGTCGATGGTGACGCCCATGGGGATGCAGCTTCCGGCGATCTCCATGGCCTTGGCCTTCATGGTGGCTCCCAGGAGGTCGTCACCCTTCATGCCGACGAGCTTCTTCATCTGGTCGATGGTGAGGTTCCCGACCTTCTCCGTCTTGGAGTTGTGGGCACCGATCTCGATTCCGAGCTCTCCCTTGATGAGGGCGGAGATCGGAGGGGTTCCGACCTTGATGTCGAAGGTCTTGTCGTCGTTGATGAGGATCTTGACAGGGACCTTCATGCCGTCGTAGGCTTTCGTCTTCTCGTTGATTTTCGCAATGACCTGGCCGATGTTCACGCCCTTGGGTCCCAGAGCGGGGCCGAGGGGCGGACCTGCGGAGGCCCTGCCCCCGTCAACCAATGCCTCAACAGTGTCTACCATTGTTCATCTCTCCTTTTCAAGAACCCTGACGCTGTCTCCTTTGACAGTGACGGGTATGGGGACCATGGCCTCGATGAGCTCGACCGTGATCTCCTCCTTCTCAGAGTCAATCTTCTGGACTCTGGCCTTCTCGCCCTTGAACGGTCCGTTCACGAGCTCGACTATGTCTCCGTCCACGATGCCGACGACGGCGGACACCGGCGTGAGGTAGGGACTGATCTCTTCGATGCTTGTCTCACCGTCGATGAAGTTCCTTGCCTTCTTGATGTCGCGCGTCTTCTCGTGGAGACGGTCCGTGTTCATGCCTTCGACGAACACGTATCCCCTAAGCCCGGCGGGGCTGAGGATGGCATAGATGTCCTTCTCTCCCAGGTTGGCCTTGGAGGCGAGGGCGTCTGCGACGACCTTCTCCTGGTCGATCTGGGTCTTTAGGATCATGATTGATTGGGTGGCGACGGCCTTGAACGAGATCGAGTTCGGCATCCCGTCGTCCGCGGTTACCGTGACCTCGACCGTGTCACCGTATCTGGCTCCCTTGGGGCAGATGACCCCGAGGAACAGCTGCTTCTGACCCTTTCCGGGGGTCTCGACCGTGATCTCAGTGGCATTGCGGTAGTTGCTCCAGAGCTCCTCGTGCGCCGCATCGTAGAGGACTACATCCCAGTCGGGAGCGCTCTCGTCGGGCCCGGTCGTGATGGAGAACGCGATCTTCACGTTGGGTCCGTCCGTCGATACGGTGAAGGGCCACTCCGCGGAGCTTCCCGCGTGGACCTTCTGGATTGCACCGTCTCCTGAAACTGATGCCATTGTGACCAACTCAGAAAGACTCGGGGAGAATGGTCATGAGCCACCAGATGGCGAAACCGATCGCTCCGATGAGGATGATTCCCACTGCAGTGATGGTCAGAGTCTTGGCGTACTCATCCCTGGAGGGCGTGTGCGCCATCTTCAGGATCCTGCCGTACTTGCCCTTTCCGAAACCTTTGGCCTTGGACTCGAACTCGTCCTGGAGCTCGTATGCCATGGACTCTTCTTCTGCCATTTTATCGTTCTCCCCCGCTGCGCGGGCCTTCCTCGTTACCACTGAAGGATAACGGGTCAAGGTTGCCCTTTATTAAGGAGTCTATTAAAAATCTTTCGTCGGAGGAAATGCCTGGCCGCGGCCGGTCCGACGACCCGCCCCCTTCTCTCCCTATAATGATTCAAATATCTAACGGACCCGCCGATGACTGGTTCATTTTTATATGAGATTCGGGTACGGGCAGTTAATACCCCAGGGGGAACACTTAATGGAAGAAGAAGTGCTTTGCAACGTTGAACTCGTCAAAGACAACAATGATTTCGTCATCAAGATCCAGAGCGACCTCGGCGGAGTCAGGGAGTACAGGTCATCCAACTTCGAGGAAGTCCTCGAGCAGCTGATGCAGGACCTGCAGGAAGAGTTCGAGTCCCTCTGAATACGTGGAGTGATTTCATGGCTGCAGATAAGATCAAACAGGTCACCGACGTCCTCGACATGCTCGCCGAGGACACTTCCATCCCCAGGAACATCAGGAAGGGTGCCACCGACGCCAAGGCCCGCCTCCTCGACACCAAGGAGTCCATGGATGTCCGCGCCACCGGCGCCATCGTCATCCTCGACGACCTCGCCAACGACCCCAACATACCCCTGCACGGCAGGACCATCATCTGGAACGTCATCAGCCAGCTCGAGGTCCTGAGCCAGCAGAACTGATCCCCTTCTAACCCCGTCGTGCCGGGCGGCGCTCAGCGGCGCCGCTCGGCCACGATGTCCAGGAAATTCTGGAATATCTCCGGGCCGTGCTCGGTGTTCTCCACCTCAGGGTGGAACTGCACGCCGTAGATCGGCCTGTCGATGCATCTGACCGCCTCGTGCGGGCAGGTGTCGGAGGATGCCGTTATCTCGAACCCCTCCGGGATCCTCTTGACCTCGTCGTTGTGGGACGCCCACACCTGGAACGTGTCGGGGAGACCCTTGAAGAGATCGTCGTGGGACCTGACCTTCAGACCGACCGGGCCGAACTCCGGGACGGATCCGGGACCCAGCTCCCCGCCGAAGTGCTCGCAGAGGAACTGCATTCCCGCGCAGATGCCCAGTATGGGGAAGTCCGCCCTGTCCAGGTACTCGCCGTTGTTGCCCATGCGGGCGGCGTCGCTGGCGACGTTGGGAGCCCCTCCGGAGAGGATGAGCCCGTCCACGTCGGCGATCTCCTCGAACGGCGTGGTGTTGGGGACGATCTTGGTCTCCACCTTCAGGTATCTGAGGACGCGCCACTCGCGGTGGGTCCACTGCCCACCGTTGTCGACGACGTAGACTTTCATGCTCTGCCGTAGAAAAACAGCGTATAAGTTTGTGATGCCCGGGTCGCCCCGGGCGTAAGGTCGGGCGGATGCCCGTTCGCCTCACGGGTAGAATCCCGTGGGGGCCTCCTTGAGGTCTATGACGATGTTCTTGGTCTGTGTGTAGGCGTTCATGATCATCTTGTGGGTCTCGCGGCCGATACCCGACTCCTTGTATCCGCCGAACGGCATGCCCGCGGGGAGCTGGTTGTAGCAGTTCACCCACATGCGGCCGGTCTCCACCCCCCTCGCGACGCGGATGGCCCTGTTGATGTCCCTGGTCCAGACGGCGCCGCCGAGTCCGTAGACGGAGTCGTTGGCCATGGCTATCACCTCGTCCTCGGAGTGGAACTTGATGACCACGGCGACGGGTCCGAAGATCTCCTCCTGGGCCACGCGCATATCGTTGGTGACATCGACGAGCAGGGTCGGCTCCATGAAGCATCCGTCCGCGCAGGCGCCCTTGGTGCAGCGCTTGCCACCGACGGCGACCTTGGCGCCCTCGGCCTTGCCGATCTCGATGTAATCGAGCACCCTCTGGACCTGCCCCTCGTTGATGCAGGCGCCCATCTGGGTGGCGGGATCCATCGGGTCCCCGACCTTGACCTTCTTGAACGCCTTGACGGCGTCCTTCACGAACCTGTCGTAGACGGTGTCCTGCACGAAGACGCGGGACCCGGCGCAGCACACCTGGCCCTGGTTGAACAGGATGCCCATCTGGAGGCCGTCGATGGCCTTGTCCCAATGGCAGTCCTCGAAGTAGATGTTGGCGCTCTTGCCTCCGAGCTCCAGGGTCGCCGGTATGAGCTTCTCGGCCGCGGCCTTGCTGACACTCAGCCCGACCTCGGTGGATCCGGTGAAGGCGAGCTTCCTGAATCCGGGGTGGTCGAGCATGTACTGCCCGGACTTGGACCCCTTGCCGGAGATTATGTTCACGACGCCGGGAGGCAGCAGGTCCCCGATCACGTCCATCAGAACATAGGCGCTGAGCGGCGTGGTGGACGAGGATTTCAGCACGATGCAGTCCCCCGCGGCGAGCGCGGGGGCGAGCTTCCAGGCGACCATCAGGAACGGGAAGTTCCAGGGGACGATCATCCCAACCACGCCTATGGGCTCCCTGAGGATCAGGCTGACTAGGTCCCCGTCCAGGACGCTGGCGGAACCCTCCTCCGACCTGATTACGCCGGCGAAGTACCGGAAGTGGTCCACCGCCAGCGGGACGTCGACGCCCTTGGTCTCCCTGATGGGTTTGCCGTTGTCGAGCGTCTCCACCTCCGCCAGGAGGTCCGCGTTGGCCTCGATGCGGTCCGCTATGTCCAGGAGGATCTTCGACCTGACCGACGGGTCGACCCTCTTCCAGGAATCGAACGCCTTCCACGCGGCCTTCACGGCCTTGTCCACGTCCTTCTTCGTCGCCTCTGCGCAGTCGGCGAGCTTCTCGCCGTTCGCGGGGTTGTGCGTCTCGAACGTGCCCTTGTCCGATGCCGCCACCCACTTGCCGTTGATGTACAGTCCGTAGCTGTCCCTGAGTTTGGGTTTGGATGCTTTTGCCAAGGTGTACCCTCCCATGTCGTAATCGCGGCGGACGGGCTTAAAGGGAACCGAGGTTGGATGGGTGGGGGCGAGCCGTATTTGAATCGGCGACGCCATCCCTCATGCATGCCGATGACATTCGAGAACAAGGAGTACCTCAAGCTGAAGGAGACGAAGGATGACGAGTTCTCCGACCTCATAGGGGGCATCCTGGTGAGCGGCGAGACCATCGTCCACACCTACAAGAGCGTCCGCGACGGGATCGTCTTCACCAACAAGAGGCTGATCGCGATCGACATCCAGGGGATCACTGGCAAGAAGAAGAACATCACGATCCTGCCCTTCGACCGCATCCAGGCGTTCAGCGTGCAGACCGCGGGCGTGATCGACATCGACAGCGAGCTGTACCTCTGGTTCGCCGGCATGGGCGAGGTGAAGTTCGAGTTCACCGCCAGGACAGACGTCTCCAGGATCTGCCGCTGCATCAGCGAGTGCATCCTGGACTGAAACAAGAAATCAAGAGGCGGGGTCTTGGACCCCGCCGTTTATCGGTTATCACTCCCACTCGATGGTTCCCGGGGGCTTGGCCGTGACGTCGTAGACGACGCGGTTGATGCCGGGGACCTCGGCGGTGATGCGGGCCGCGATCCTCTTCAGGAGGGGGTACGGGATCTCCTCCACCTCGGCAGTCATGGCGTCGGTGGTGTTGACCGCGCGGATGATGACCGGGCGCTCGAAGGTACGATTGCCGTCGCGGACGCCCACGGACCTGAAGTCGGGGACGATGGTGAAGTACTGCCACACCTTGCCCTCGAGGCCGTTCGCGGCGAACTCCTCGCGGAGGATCGCATCGGACTCCCTGACCATCTCGAGCCTGTCCCTTGTGATCGCGCCGAGGCAGCGGACGCCGAGGCCGGGTCCGGGGAAGGGCTGGCGGTAGACCATGGAGTCCGGGAGGCCGAGGGTCTTCCCGACCACGCGTACCTCGTCCTTGAACAGGAACTTCACGGGCTCGACCAGCTTGAACTTCAGATCCTCGGGGAGGCCGCCGACGTTGTGGTGGGCCTTCACGGTGCCGCTCTCGAGGATGTCGGGATAGATGGTCCCCTGTGCCAGGAACTCGACGCCCTCCTGCTTGCGGGCCTCCTCCTCGAACACGCGGATGAACTCCGCGCCGATGATCTTCCTCTTCTGCTCGGGCTCGGAGACCCCGGCCAGCTTGTCGAGGAAGCGGTCGACGGCGTCGACGTAGACGAGGTTGGCGTCCATCTGGTTGCGGAACACCTCCACGACCTGCTCCGGCTCCCCCTTCCTGAGGAGGCCGTGGTTCACGTGCACGCACACGAGGTTCTTCCCGATGGCGCGGATGAGCAGGGCGGCCACGACGGAGGAGTCGACCCCTCCGCTGAGGGCGAGGAGGACCTTGCCGTCCCCGACTTGGGCCTTGATCTCGGCGATCTTCTCGGCGATGAACGCCTCGGCCAGTTCGGGCGTCGTGATCCTCTGCATGTCGTCCGGACGTTTGTTGCAGTCCATGTTATCGGACCGGCAAAGCCGTACGGATGTAAAAAGGGGGCGGAGGGCCGCCCCCACAGAAGGTGTTTCACTCCCACTCGATGGTCGCGGGAGGCTTGTTCGTGATGTCGTAGACGACGCGGTTGACGGAGTCCTTCATCGTGTTCGTGATGCGGACCGAGATGGCGTCGAGCACGTCCAGCGGGATGCGGGCGTAGGTGGCGGTCATCCCGTCGACGGAGGCGACGGCGCGGACGGCGATGGTCCTTCCGTACGCCCTCCTGTCGCCCTGCACGCCGACGGACCTGGACGGGAGGAGGACCGCGAAGTACTGCCACGGCATCTCCATCTTGCCGGCCTCCGCGGCCTTGCGGATCTCGTCCTCGACAATAAAGCAGGCCTCGCGAACGATAGCGATGCCCTCGGGGGTGACCTCGCCGAGGCACCTGACGGCCAGTGCGGGGCCGGGGAAGGGCTGCCTCTCGGACGCCTTGACGCCGAGCAGCCTGGCGACGTCCCTGACCTCGTCCTTGTAGAGGTCCCTGAGGGGCTCGACCAGCGTCATGCCCATGTCCTTGGGGAGCCCGCCGACGTTGTGGTGGGATTTGATGGTGTCCCTGACGCCGTCACCGCTCTCGATCCAGTCGGGGGCGATGGTACCCTGGACGAGGTACTCCGCGCCGAACTCCCTGGCCTCCCTCTCGAAGACCCTGATGAACTTCTCGCCGATGATCTTCCTCTTCCTCTCGGGGTCGGAGACGCCCTTCAGGGCGTCGAAGAACTCCTGGCCGGCGGAGGCGATCCTGTAGTTGATGCCCATGTCCCTGAGCATCCCCTCGACCTCCTCGGTCTCTCCCTTCCTCATGAGGCCGTTGTCCACGTAGACGGCGAGCAGCCTGTCGCCGATGGCCTTGCTGGCCAGGGTGGCGGCGACCATGCTGTCGACGCCGCCGGAGCAGGCGATGATGGCCTTGCCCTGTATCCTGGACCTGAGGTCCTCGACGGTCTCCTCGATGAAGTCCTCGGCACCCAGCATCCTGAACCACCTTCTCGGAATCGGCGACGACCTTGTCCGCCTGCTCCTTCCTGTACGCGACCAGCGCGTCCCTGACGGCCGCGTCGTTCACGGCTATGATCTCGCAGGCGAGGATCGCCGCGTTGTCGCCACGGTCGAGTCCGACGCAGGCGACCGGGATGCCCGGAGGCATCTGGACGATCGAGAGGATCGCGTCCAGGTTCAGGGCCCCGCTGACGGGGACGCCGATGACGGGCTTGACTGTGAACGATGCTACGACTCCGGGGAGGGCCGCCGAGAGGCCCGCGATGGCGACGAAGGCGTCGGCGTCGCTGCCCTTGACGAGCTCCTCTACCCTGGCGGGGGTCCTGTGGGCGGATGCCACCGCGATGTCGAAGGCGACGCCCAGCTTCTTCAGGACGTTGATCGCCTTCTCCGCCACGGGCATGTCGCTCTTGCTACCCAGGATGATGGAGACCTTTGACATTGTGTCTGCCATCCCCTCATCGATTAAAATCTATTGTAAAGACGGGAAAGTGGACGGGTGCAGAAGGATGAAGGATGTTTTGGTAAGGGGTTTCTCCGGGTCCGATCAGCTCTTGAGAACGACGACCAGGAAGATGCCGACGGCGATGAGGGCTCCGATCAGGATTCCGATGAGGTCGATGATCGCGGTGTAGATGAGATCGAACGCGTCGACTTCGTCGAAGACGGAGATGCTGCCATCAGCAAGCAGGTAGGCCCAGATGATTCCGATGACGAGACCGAGGACGGCCATGCACGCGCCTGCGGACCTGCTCTTACCAGAGCCGAAGTACGCGGAGAAGATACCCGCCACCAGCATGACCAAGGCGAATGCGAAAACCACCAGGGTCAGGAAGGCCATAAGGGTGAATTCCATGTCTTAAACCTCCGATTTGGCCCGCAGAGCGGGCTCCGTTAGGTGCGCAACACAATCGTTATTATAAAAATCATTGGACCGGGGAACAGTCTGGCTCCCTGATGCACCATCCGGTCCATACGGATGTTCCGTACGCATCCTGGATATACCGTGGCTGACCCATCCAAGAATCACAACAGTTAAAGTCGCGACAAACGGCTTTTCTCTCAAAGTATAATAAGGAAAGCCAAAGTTTTAAATAAAATACCATTATTCCTCTTATAATATTGTTGTCGTTCGAACTGGACTGCGTGATTCCGATGGATATTCTGGGTGTTGTCGAGGAAACGACCTGCGATGGCAGGATCATCATCCGCTGCGACGCCCTGCCAGACATCGGGGACTCGGTGTTCGCCAAGGGTGGGAGGCTGGGCACCGTCGGCAGGGTGTTCGGACCGGTCGACAGCCCGTACGCATCCGTGAACCCCGTCGGGGGCGCCACGGCCGCGAAGGGCACAAGGACGTCTTTCAAGGGGAGAAAGCACGATGCCAAAGGTAAGAGAGGAAACAGAAGAGATCGAGGTCTGCCCCGAGTGCGGAAGCCACCACCTCGTCCGCGACTACGAGCGCGGAGAGCTGCTGTGCGAGGACTGCGGACTGGTCCTCGACGACCAGTTCATCGATCAGGGACCCGAGTGGAGGGCCTTCGATGTCGAGCAGGGCGAGAAGCGCGCACGCACCGGAGCCCCGATGACGTACACCATCCACGACAAGGGTCTGTCCACCGAGATCTCCTGGAAGAACAAGGACAGCTACGGCAAGAGCATCCCCACCAGGAACAGGGCCCAGCTGTACAGGCTGAGGAAGTGGCAGAGGAGGATCCGTGTCTCCAACGCCACCGAGAGGAACCTCGCGTTCGCCCTGTCCGAGCTGGACAGGATGGCATCCGCCATGGGACTCCCCAGGAACGTCAGGGAGACGGCCGCCATGATCTACAGGAAGGCCGTCAACAAGAACCTGATCAGGGGAAGGTCCATCGAGGGTGTCGTGGCCGCATCGCTCTACGCCGCCTGCAGGCAGTGTGGCGTCCCGAGGACGCTCGACGAGGTCGCCAACTCCAGCCGCGTCGGCAGGAAGGAGATCGGCAGGACCTACAGGTTCATGACCCGCGAGCTGAAGCTCAAGCTGATGCCCACCAAGCCCCAGGACTACGTCCAGAGGTTCTGCTCCGAGCTCAAGCTGAGCGGAGAGGTCCAGAGCAAGGCCGCCGAGATCCTCAAGGACGCCTCCGAGAAGGAGCTCACCTCCGGCAGGGGACCAACCGGCGTCGCCGCCGCTGCCATCTACATCTCCTCCATCCTGTGCAACGAGCGCAGGACCCAGAGGGAGGTGGCCGACGTCGCGGGAGTGACCGAGGTCACCATCAGGAACCGCTACAAGGAGCTCACCGAGAAGCTGGGCATCGAGATCCAGCTCTGAGCGCCGGAGGCGCAAACACTCACGCCTGTCCGTCGCCCCCAGACGGACAGGTTTAATTTTGGATTGCCTTAACATCCCGCATGGAACAGCAGGACCAGAGACCCAGCAGACACATCTGCCTCACGCGCAGGGCGCCCCTCGGCATCTCGACGGATCCGGAACTGGACATGCTCCAGGCCCTGGCCGACCCGGACGTGCTGACGATGGTGCGCGGACTTGCGAGGGAGGAGGCCAGGTCCCCGTTCCCCGACGGACTGTTCGGGCTGGACTCGCCGAGGACCAACGCCGCGATAAGGAGGATGAGGGACGCGGGACTGATCTCCTCGCGCAGGGACGGCAACGATCACGTCTACTTCCTCAACGCCCCCAGGTTCCGCGACCTGGAGCATTTCATTTCGGGACTGATCGCGAAGGACCGATCACGGCTTGAACCAGCGGAACTCGAGGTACTCGACCCTGTTCCTCCTGACCAGACCGAAGAGGATCTCCTTCTTCACGCCGCCCGAGAGGCGCACGGTCCTGGAGATCTCCGGCCACATCCTGAGGCCGTCCTCCGTCACCGCGTGGACTAGGTAACGGGCGTGCGAGTCGTCGGGGGACGTCTGGTACACCCTGAAATGGGTGCCGTACTTGAACCCGGTCTTGACCACAAGGCCCCTCTCACGGAGGTCTGAGTAGACCAGATACCTGATCCTGAACTCGTCCTGGATCCTCTCGCCGAACTCCATGAGGTCGTCGAAGGTCACGGGGTTGTCGTCCTGGTCCAGGACGGTGAGCCTGCCCTTGCCCATGAGGTGGACGCTCTCGATCAGCGAAAGCTGCAGGGCCTCGCTCATCGATTTGCCGTAGTATCCGTAGTCCCTAAGGGCCTCCGAATGCCCGCGGTCGAACACGAACACCCTGTCCCTGACAAGACGTCCGACCGGCTTGGCGGACATCGGCTCGGGATACACCCTCCCGGACGGGTCGCGGAGATCGAGGGTGTAGTAGGTGAGGTCGCCCTCCTCGTCCACGACGCCGTAGAGAAGCTTCTTCCTCCTCTCGGAGACGTCGGATACCTGCCTGACGAGACCGGCGATGCCCACCGCGTTCCTCTCGGACACGGCGCGGACCATGAACTCCGGACGGGAGTTGCTCATCGTCTTGCCGCGTGGGAAGACGGAGATGTCGTAGTCCCCCGACTCGATCTTGACGACGAAGCCGCGGTTCCTCAGGTCGCGGTAGACCATGTACTTGATGTCGAAGCCCTCGAACTCGGCCGCGGCGCGGCAGAGGAGCTCCTCGAAATGGACGGGCTCGCCCTCGGGGGTGACCACCTCGAGCCTGCGGCACTCGGTGAGATAGACGGCCTCCACGAGGTCCAGGTCGACCCCTCCGCCGCTGCGGGGGTATCCGAAGTTACCCCTGGTGTAGAGCCTGCTGCCCTCGCTCTGCTCCCTGACCTCGACACGGTCCGCAAGAAGAATACCCGCCATCGGCGGGTCCACGCCGTCGCCGTATATAAGGGAAAAGGGGTCTGGGATGGGATTTAAATTACACTATGTAATTAAATATGCCC
>CASFYI010000051.1 GCA_949298875.1 uncultured Methanomassiliicoccales archaeon
AACTACGAGGACACGGTCAACTCGCAGGTCCTGGTAATGCTCATCGACGCGCTGGCGGAGGAGGGCATCACCGACAGGGAAGTCCTGAGGGGGGTCGTCGCCCGTTCCCGCGCCACGGACTGCATGCCGTCGGTGCGCGCATCGGAGGTGCTCCTGGAGGCCGGCGACCCCGACGGGGCGGAGGAGGTCCTAGCCATGTCCGCCGATTCCGGGGAGATGGTCATGAGGTCCCTGGCGGAGGCCACCATACGCATGGCCCGCGGGGACAGGCAGGGGGCCGCCGTCGCCGCCGGCCGCGCTTACGGTTACGGGCCGGAGTGCAGGGACGCCTACGCCATATTGGGGGAGACCGATCCCGAGGGCGACTGGGCGATCCGCGAGAACATCCAGGCGGTGCTCGAGGGCGAGCGTCCATCCAATCCGCCGGGGGAGGGCAGGGTCCAGGAGCTGTTCGGGATCTACCGCGACTGGTTCTCCGGCAGGAGAGACGCAGCCACCCGCGCCCTGGTCGGCAGCAGATGGTACGCGGAGAGGGACCCGGAGTTCCTGCTGGCCTCCGCACGCATATCCATGGACGAGAAGGACTGGCATTCCGCATCCATGGTCTACTCCGAGCTGGCCTCCATGGAGCCCCCGCCGTTCGTCTTCGTAGAGGCGGCCGAGGCCGCGATAGGCCTGGGCGACCCGACCCGCGCCCTCGATCTCCTGTCCAGGGCGGACGGGCATTCCAGGCGCGTCCTGTCGGACACCGTGAAGGCCAGGACCCTGGCCGGGGACCGCGTGGAGATGATGAACGCCCTCCGCGCGATGCTCGACAGCGAGTTCAGCGATTCCGAGGATCACGTATCGGCGGTCAGGTTCCTGCTCCAGAGGGGCATGGACCGGGAGGCCGAGTCCATCCTCGACAGGTACTCGATGTACGTGGGCGATGACTCGGTCACACTGACGATGAGGTCGATCATGCTGATGCGCTCCGGGGACTACCTCTCGGCGCACAGCGCGGCCATGAAGGCCGTCCGCAGGGACGGGGAGAGCAACACCGCCCGCGCGCAGCTCGCCCGCGTCCTGTACCTCATGGACCGTCCGGAGGCGGCGGAGCGCGAATGCTCCCGCATCCTCGAGGCGGACCCGTCCAACTCGGACGCCCTGGGGCTGATGCGCGACCTGCACATGTCCACCGGGGACTACGCCGGTGCGGCCGACGCCTGCCGTTCTCTCCTGCAGGCCGATCCGTCGGACCTCGCCACGAGGACGGTCCTGGCTGTCGCCACCTGCGGGCAGGGGGACCGTCAGAAGGCGGCGGACATGTTCGCCGGTGTCCTGAGGGACGACGGCTCCCGCGAGAGGGCCATCGTGGTCCTGTCTGAGATGCTGTCCTGCGGGATGTACCGCGAGGCCGTGTCCATGGCGGAACTGGTCTGCAGGCAGTATCCCAAGGACCCGATGCTCAGGAGGCTGAGGGGCAACGCCGAGTACCAGGTCGGCGAGTACCTGAAGGCTTCCGTCACGTTCTCCGAGGCTGCCGCGATGGATCCGCACAACCCCGTGCTGTGGCATTCCAAGGGCATGGCCGACGAGGCCCGCGGTGACTTCGAGTCAGCCGAGGCGGCGTACAACCGCGCCCTCCTCCTGGACCAGGGGGAGCCCCAGTTCTGGATCTCGAAGTCCGCCGTCCAGGAGAGGATAGGGGACCGCTACGGTGCCATAGAGGCCCTCAACAGGGCGCTTGAGCTCGACCCGTCGTGCACCGCGGCGCTGGTGCGCAAGTCCAGGATCCTCGCGTCTGCGGGAAGGAACCCCGAGGCGCTCTACTTCATCAGGCAGGCCCGCATCGCCGCGCCGGACGAGGTGCGCATAATGGACATCGAGGCGGACATCCTCGCCGCATCTGGCGACACGGAGTCCGCTGCGGAGGTTCTCAGGGCCCGTCAGGCCGTGGAGGTCTCCGAGACCGCGGCGGTGAGGCTCGCGCGCACGCTCCTGTCCAAGGGTGACAGGGAGGCCGCGATAGCATCCCTCGACGAGGCCGCCGGGAAGCTCCCGGATTCCAGGATCATATCGGAGGAGAGGGAGAGGATGGTATCGGGGGCTGTCGGCCCGCGGGAGGAGGTCCCGGAGCCGGAGCCCGAGAGGCCGAAGGAGGATGTCGGCGCGCTGATGGCGATGTCTGCGTCGCTGCTCGAGGCGGGGGACCTCAGGGGAGCCATGAGGATGGCCGACCGCGCCCTCGCCGTCATGCCGAACGATCCCGAGATCAACTGCCAGAAGGCCAGGGTCGCCCTTGCCACCGGGGATCCAGACGGCGCCGGGTTCCTGGTGGAGAACGCCATGAGGCGGAACCCCGGACACCCCGGGCTCCATCTGGTCATGGGGCTGTCGAGGGAGGCCAAGGGCGACCTCGGCGGCGCGCTCCACGAGGCAGACAGGGCCATCGCCGCCGGGCTGGACACCCCGGAGGTGCACATCCTCAAGGGCCGCGTTCTGGAGGCCATGGGCGAATCCGGGAGGGCAGCCACCAGCTATTCCCGCGCGGTCTCCCTGGATCCCGACGATCTCGACACGGCCGAGGCCCTGGCGAGGCAGCAGATGGCCTCAGGCAACCTGACCGGGGCGACCGGCACGGTCTCGCGCATCCTGCGCAGGGATCCCGGGAGATTCTCGGCCATGCTGCTGAAGGCAGAGATCGGCAGGGACCGCGGAGACGACGAGATGGTGATGTCCGCATTCCGCGCGATGGCCGACCGCGGAGGCGCCCCGGACGACTGCAAGCTCCCGCTGGCCAGGATCCTGGAGGTCGCAGGCCACAGGGACGAGGCGGAGGAGCTCATCAGCGGGCGGAGGAAGGGCTACAGCGACGCGGTCAAGCGCTACGCGGAGAAGGCCCTGCG
>CASFYI010000052.1 GCA_949298875.1 uncultured Methanomassiliicoccales archaeon
ATATGCTTGGAATTCCCCAATAGATCCAAAAGCAGGAAAAGAGGCTTTAATTCCAATAATCTTTCCTGGAGTGACGTTGATTGTCCAATCAGTCTCCTTTGGATCAACATCTGGATTATCTTTGATTGAAACGGTTAGATGAGTGTTGAATGAATCCTGATTTACTGGAACGAACAGATTATCCAGAATCGAAAACTGACCAGAATCTATGACACCTACCGAACCATCACTGTACTTGACATAAACCTCAATGTTCTGTTTTAGATTGTCAATCAGAATTCCGGAATCAATACTGGTTGGACAGTTTATATTTTTGATTTCCGTGATTTCAGTTATTACCCGGTCAACCACTTCCACAGTCTTGTCTACATTGAAAACACTACCGTTTTCTGTCGTCACTGTGAAACGAAATGATTGAGAACCCGTTTCCGAAGTATATGCGTTGAGTTCATAATCCACAATCGGATCGTTGTCTTCTCCGATTTTTTCATAGATTCCACGAACTATGAACTTGGTCCTGATGGAGTCTTCAGACTCGTTCTGATAGATAGTGCCGTTTGGACCATCAACAATAATGCCTGTCAGAGTATCACTCTGGGCCTCTATTGAGAGTTCATTCGACTCTACATCACCAACCATGACAGCTATACTGTTAGAGCCTATCGATAGCCTAGTGGTATCTTCTACTCCAACAAATGCATAATCTGTCAACTCAGTCGATTCATCCCCGGTGTATCCTCTGACCATCAGATTGGATCTTAGATCCCCAAATGTGTTGCTGTCATAATACTGCTGTTCCACGTCCTTCAGAGATATGGTGATGCTGTCATAGACGACGTCATCATCTGCAGCAGATGTATCCTCTGGCGTTGTGACACCAATCACGATGACTAGCATCAGCACCGCCACTGCCAGGGTCATCCTCTCTTTCCTGAACTCGCTCATGGATTCTCCTCCATGACCTGGGAGAGACTGTCGGTCAGCGTATGACCGACGGATCCCCCGGTCGCACGTTCACCCGATGCAGCCTTCGACCTCGGACTCCGTCGTCCGGTGGCCCGCATCGGATCCTTACGGCGGTTCTCTCCGCCGATGGGAAACAATCGATATAGAAAGTATAAAGCACTACCTAAAAACTGACATAAGTCTAAACACTTGACAAAAGTGACGTTCAAGGGAACGTTATCCACCTTGCCGTGACATCTGAAACGGAAGGGCTGACCGGCGTCCAGATTCTGGAGAAGAAGCATGCCGCCACCATCCTGCTGTACATCAACCATCGCGGCTCGGTCAAGGAGGTGGATGTCAGGAACGACATCACCCGGAGTTACGACATGGCGCGCTCCCGCCTGCTCATGCTGGAGGAATGCGGTCTTCTGAGAAGCGAGTATCCAGACGCAAGAATGCGCGGGTACAAAGCACGCAGATGGATCATCACCGAACGCGGTATGGCGGTGGCATCTCTGATAGAACAAGCCGGACAGATAATCGACAGATATCTGGAGATGAGGCCGACCGGCAGCGATGATTCCGTTTAGAATTCCGAAGGGGCATAGAGCAGCCATCCGACGAACGAATGTGAGTCGGTTCGGGATCTGACCTCCCTCCGATCCGTTTCAGGATGAACAGCCCTGACGAGATCCGACTACGATTCCAGAGAGACCCGTAGAAAAAACCATGCCCTCGCCCCTTGGGACATATCCTCTGACGGTTGTCCCTCGGATTCGGATAGGTGTACTGGATGCACCCATCCTCCGCCAGCTGCGCCAGGATCCTGCGGAAACGGGAGTTGACAGCCCTCAGGCCCAGAGAGTAGGACCCCTTGGAGATTATGCAGCCCTTCCTTCCTGCATGACTACAATGCGTCGGCCATTCCCTCGTCCGTGGCAATTTTCCTGCCGCCGAAGACCACGACCGAAACGCCGGAACCGTCCAGGAAGCTCGGATGCACCATCAGCACCACGTTCAGATACCTGCGCTCGGAATCGACCTCGTATATCGGAACAGTCTAAACTCCTGATATATGGAAGTAAATCATGTCGGGAGTTTGGGCTCAAGCGTCGTCCATCGTCCTCCCAAGCACAGCTTACGCGTGACATGATCATCGTTTGAGCACAAATCCGACCCCGGAATCGCAGACGGTCGTCCGTGACAGAGGACTTCGGAATGGAGATGAGATAAGTGAGTGGTCCCCTTGAGATTCGAACTCAAGACCTCCCGGTTATCAGCCGGGCGCTCCAACCAGGCTAAGCTAGGGGACCAGCAAACCCCAGGATATGTAGCTATGATATAAAGGTTACTATTCGAATGATAGAGTCCTGGCACCCCCAGATAAATATCGAGAATACGAATCGCGGTCGCATGGAAGACCCCTCCCGCAGGGAGAGCGCGCCGCTGCTCCCGAGGAACCTCGCATGGATACTCGCAGCAGTGCTCGTCGCGACACTGGCCTGCATGGCGTACACCGCCTACCTCACGAACTCGGGCATGCCCTCGTGGATAGTCCCGCTGTCGGCCGTCGTGTTCGTGGCAGCCATCCTGCTGTGCTTCGCCGCCCGCATGGACGTCGAGGTCTCCGGGGACGGCGTGGTGATCACGTACCTCTTCAGGAGGCGCGAGTACCCCCGCGACCAGATCATAGACAAGAGGTTCGGGGACCTGGAGAACATCAGGAACTACTCCCAGTGGAACCTCAAGGGGGTCAGCCACAAGTCCTACACCCGCGTCGGCGAGGAGGGAGGCGTCGCCCTGAAGCTCAAGGGCAAGAGGGTAGTGGTCTTCTCCTCCTCCGATCCGGAGGGCATGTACGGGATCGTTCCCGTCGAGGAGGTCGATGAGATTGCCTAACTCGGCTTTTCACTGGATAAGGGTGCAGACGTTCTGCTACGCCACCGAACGCAAGGAGCTGCTCGAGGAGACCATGGAGAACCTCCTCGGGGAGGCGGACGAGTACTCCGAGGACGAATCGGTCGGGGAGCACGGCAACGTCATGACCATCCTCGAGGCCAGGCTGACCCATCAGAGGCAGTACAGGAAGCTCTTCACCGACCTCGGGCCTGAGATCAGGGCCTGGATAGTATCGGACCTCGACAACCGCATCGACGAGGACTGCGTCTTCTACATCAGGCTCGACAAGCAGAAGGCCGTGCAGGGGATCTACGAACCGGCGCACCACGGCGACGTGATAGCGATAACCGGCAAGGTGCAGGCGCACCCCGCCAGGAAGGAGGTTGCCGCCAGGGTCCTCTCGGAGTTCCTGGCGGATGTGGATCATTCCTCCGCGACCTCCTCCTGAGGAGGTTCGCTGACGGCGAAGAGACACTCCACCGCCCTGCGGCCCTTGACGGCCTTCACGGTGATCCTCGCGCGACCGGTCTCGACGGTGTCGCCCCGGACCGGGGCCCTGTTGAGCCTGTAGAACACGTACCCGGTGACGGAGTAGTCCTCGTACTCGCCGGGATCGAACTCCACGCCCAGCCTCTCCATGATGTCGAAGATGTTGGCCGTGCCCTTCACGCTCCAGGTGCCGTCCGGCAGCTGGACCATGTCCTGCTGGATGTCGTCGCTCTCGTCCCAGATGTCGCCTACGAGCTCCTCCAGGATGTCCTCCAGCGTGACTATGCCCATGGTCCCTCCGTAGGAGTCGAGCACCACTGCCATGTGGATCTTGGTCTTCTGGAAGTCGCTGAAGATCGTGGCGATGCTCATGGTCTCCGGGACGTACTTCACGGGCTTCATCAGGTCCCTGATAGTCGGACTCTCGCCGTTGAACCTGCGGGTGAAGAACTCCTTGGCGTAGACGACGCCGATGATGTTGTCGATGCTGCCGTCGTACACCGGGATCCTCGAGAATCCGGTGGTGGAGATCAGCCTCCCGAGGTCCTCGGGGGCGGAGCCGGCGTCGATGCCGACGATGTCCATCCTGGGGACGTAGACCTCCGAGACGGAGGTGTCGTCGAACCTTATGGCGGACTTGATGAGCTCGCCCTCGGTCTTCTCGATCACCCCGTCGCCCTCGATCTCGTCGATCATGACCTCGAGCTCATCCTCGGTCATGGTGGAGCTGTCCTCCCCTCCCGTCTTCCTGCCGATGTATCCGGTGAGCTTCCCGAACATCCAGGACAGGGGCGAGAAGATGATCTCGATGGCGTTGACGACGCCCACGATCCTGAGGACTATCCTCTCCGGGCGCCTCTTGGCGAGCGTCTTGGGTGTGATCTCGCCGAACGTGAGGACCACCAGCGTCATCACGACCGTGGACGCCAGCGAACCGGTCGCCTCTCCGAGGAGCATGGCGAACGCGATGGTCGCTATCGAGGTGGCCGCGATGTTGACGAGGTTGTTCCCGATGAGGATGGTCGTCAGGAACTTGTCGTAGTTCCCGAGGATGTAGAGCGCCTTCTCGGCCCTCTTGTCCCCATCCTTCGACATCTTCTTGAGACGAACCTGGCTGGCGCTCGTGAACGCTGTCTCGGACATCGAGAAGAACGCTGAGCAGACCAGCAGCAGGGCAATGATTGCGATATATGCTATAATCAGAGGGTCGATCATCTCTTGTCAACACACTCCGACGGTGCCATATTTCGAGCCAATTACACCAACCGTCCGGAGAACTGATGACGGGGCGTATAATCATTGCGGGAATCCCCCCGTCGCGTCCAGCCTAATCTTAATAAATAAAAGGAGGATTGGCGCCCCCAGGTGGCAAAGTGCCTGAGATTGTCTATGAAATCGTCGAGAAGATCGCAGTCCTCTCCGAGTCCTCCAAGGGATGGACGAAGGAGCTCAACCTCATCAGCTGGAACGAGAGGGACCCCAAGTACGATGTCAGGGAGTGGTCCCCCGACCATGAGAAGATGGGCAAGGGCATCACGCTCTCCAAGGAGGAGGCGGCGATCCTCAAGAAGGCCCTCGACTCCAGAGACCTCTGAAGGGACGGAGGGTCGGATGGCGGTCACGAACGTCGAGTACCTCGAGAGGTTCCTCGACGATGTGGACAAGGTCTCTGGGGGACGTCCCGGGGCCATATCCGAGGACCGCTGGCTCGTGGCCAACTACGATCCGGGGAAGCTCCCCTGTCTGACCCCGTACCTGGACTTCGACGACGCCCGCGTACGCTCCGAGCTCGTGACCCTCCTGGGCGATGTGAGGGAGCGCGGCGTCTACGACAAGATCCTTAAGATGAGGGACGAGGCGGGCGACGGCGTGTCCATGGCCTGCCTCGGCTACCTCACTATGCTCCGCGAGGACGATGAGGCCATACCGGGACTCATCGACACCATGGAGCACACCCGCGGACCCGACTTCTCACGCGCGGCCCGCAGATTGGCCGGCATAGCCCGGGCCTCCGACCTCCCGGCGATCAGGAAGATCTACGGGCAGGTGGGCGGCACCATGAGGGACGAGACCCGTATAATCCTGGAGAGGATAATCGCCAGGAACCCGGAGCTCTCCAGGAAGAGGGACCTGATCCTCAGCGTGCCGGTGTACCCCGACGAGGACGCATTCGAGAGGTTCCTCGACACGTCCATCGAGTATCTGGATGTGCGCTACAGGAAGAACGTGCTCCCTCAGGCCTCGATCAACGAGGGGACCTACAACAACGTCGTCCGCGCCATCAGGAGGATGCGCACCCGCCTTTACAACGAGGCCGACAACCTCCGCTTCTACGGGCCCGACAAGGAGGACCGCTTCCACGAGCTCTCCGAGCTCGTCAGATGGGCGAACGAGGACCTCGGAAGCAAGAAGGTCCTGCTCTCCGACGACAGGAAGCAGTCCAAGGTGTGTCCGCGCTGCGGCGGGATGCTGATCTGCTACAAGGGGATCTGGATGTGTCCCGACTGCGGCGGAGACCTCTGAGAGGGTTCCCCGACCGCCGATAATCCCATTGTCTCCGTTAAATAGATGGACGATGATTCGGTGTCGAGGCGTTTGGTAACCTCCGCTCGCTCAGAGTCGGGGATTTATTGGATACCTCGAACCCGAGGAGAAAACAACATGGCATACGGTGGTTACAGGGACAACGACAAGCCCAGGGAGTTCTTCAAAGCGGTCTGCTCCGACTGCGGCAAGGAGTGCGAGGTCCCGTTCAAGCCCACTCAGGGCAGGCCCGTCTACTGCAGGGACTGCTTCAGGAAGCACCAGCCTGCCGACAGGAGCAGGTACTGAGAACAATCGGGGGCCGGAAGGCCTCCGATGAAAACGATTTCATCATTCTCGATCCTTTCCGGCACCGCGTCTCATGTTCTCGAAGGCAAAGGCCCTGATGAAGCTCCTGATACCCAGGCACAGGACGAGTACAACTACGAAGGCGACGATCAGGATTATCCCCGCCACCTCCGAGACGGTGAAGAAGAGTATGCCGCCGATGCATATGCATACGGCGGAGAGGGCTGCGAGCAGCCCGCTCAGTTTGCGGGTGCGGGCGATGTCCATCGCGCGACCCTGTCGCCGGAGGTGTACGAGGCGCTCTCGTCCCAAACCTCGGACGGCCTGAAGACCCAGAGGGCGTTGACGTGCATGTTCTTCCTGCCCAGAACCTCGCTCAGACGGTCGAACTCCGGCCCCTCGGTGATGCGGCCCTCGGCCTCCACCCTGAGGGAGTAGCCCTCCTTCCCCTTCCACACGAGGAACTCGGCCTTGGGGCAGGCCTCGAGATACTGGGAGGAGCGGTACATGTAGACCTCTCCGACGTAGATCCTGTCGTCGTCGCCGACGATGACGGCGCCCAGCACGATGCTGTGGGGGAAGCCGTCCGGCGACACCATCGACAGGACCTTGTTGGTGTCGGGATGCCTGAGCATCCTCACTACGTTCTCGGGCAGCTGGTTCATCACTGCTCACTTGCCCTCTTGCGGTTGGCGATGGCGAGGATGACGTAGTAGATGGCTCCCGCCACGATGATCGCTACGAAGTTTCCGATGTCGAACTCCATGGCCGGCAAATCCCCTTTTCCATAGATATAGTCACTGGCTGTCGGAAACCGAGACCAGACGCAGATGCTGGACGACCAGCTTCAGCTTGCCGCCCTCGTAGTAAGGCACCGCGGAACAGTCGCACACGAAGTTCGTTCCGGGGATGATCCTGCGCTTGACGTTCTGAGGACTGCCCACATTCATCTGGTTGACGACGCAGTCGCTGCAGGAGACCGTGTTCCCGAAGAGCGAATAGCACTTCCTCCCGATCACCTGGTCCGCGGACTTCCCGAAGGCCTTCTCGGCCGCCTTGTTCATCCATATGACGGTGTGGCACGAGTCATGAATGATGATGATGTCGTCCACGATGTCAAGGATCATGTTCATGAGCTTCTCGGTGTAGAGCTCGTCCTTGCTGATTTCAGAGTCCATGGAATCCCTCTCCCTGTATCGTCGTGCTGTGTTTAAATGCGTTCATGGCTGGATGCGAGGCGATCGCGTCGCC
This sequence comes from uncultured Methanomassiliicoccales archaeon, assembly GCA_949298875.1. Lineage (GTDB taxonomy): Archaea > Thermoplasmatota > Thermoplasmata > Methanomassiliicoccales > Methanomethylophilaceae > Methanoprimaticola. Next base: position 7,420 of record CASFYI010000052.1, read on the forward strand.
GGCCTGTTCAAAAATGGAATGATTCCTACGAAATTCGTAGTCCAATTTATGCAATTCTGCTTTTTTCATCTGCGAAATCCCTGTTTTCGTATATCGGGATATATCACTTTTTTATAGGTCCACCTTATTCGGTGGCTCCAATGTGCTACGACGTCGTCATCATCGGGGCTGGATGCGCCGGCCTGACCGCCGGGATCTACGCCAGGTCCAAGCTGATGAGTACCCTCATCCTGGATGCCGGACGCGTCGGAGGACAGCTTGTAAGCCTGTACCCCGAGAAGGGTATCCACAACTACCCCGGATTCGAGACCATACAGGCCAGGAAGCTCTCGGACAAGCTCTACGCCCAGGCGGAGGCCGCCGAGTGCGACATCCACGAGAACGAGAAGGTCCTCGAGATCGCCAACGGCGACCAGGAGCTGATCGTGCGGACGAACGCCGGCGAGTACCACGCCAAGTCCGTCATCGTCGCGATCGGAATGGGCAGCTTCAAGCCCAAGAAGATGGGATGCCCCGGCGAGGACGAGTTCTTCGAGAAGGGTGTGACGTACATCCTCCCCGTGAAGGAGGAGCTAGTCGGGAAGAAGGTCACGATGTTCGGCGGAGGCAACAGCGCCATCGACATGGCCCTCATCGCGGACAGCGTCACCGACACGACCATCGTCCACAGGAGGCCCGAGTTCAGGGCGGACGAGTCCACCGTCAATCACCTCAAGGCGAGCCAGGTCCGCACGATCATGAACGCCAACCTCGTATCCATCAACGGAACCGACCACGTCGAGTCCGTCACCCTCTCGGTCGACGGCAACGAGATGATCGTCCCCACGGACCTCGCCGTCATCAACATCGGCATCTCGGCCGACCTGGAGGACCTGGAGAGGTGGGGCCTCGAGCTCAACCCGGACGGCCTCGTAAAGGTCGGCTTCGACATGAGCACCAACCGCCCCGGCATCTTCGCCTGCGGTGACGTTGTGAGCTACCCCGGCAAGGTGAAGCAGATCACCACCGCCATGGGAGAAGCCACGACCGCGGTCCTGATGGCGTACAAGTTCGTCAAGAAGCCCTACTGGGCCTGAGCCCGGAAGACAACAATTATCGGCCGGACCGGACATCCGGCAGCCGTGAAGGACATCCTCTCAGCCGAAGGCACGATAGTCGACGCGCACGGCCAGCGCCGCGGATGGGTCATCGCCGAGGACGGCATCGTATCCGATATCGGATACGGAGACTGCCCGGTCGAACCCGACGTCACCGGCTTCATCGTCCGCGACGTCGTGAACATGCACACCCACTGCGCGGACTACGGTCTGGAAGTTCCACCGGGACTCTCCCTGGAGGAGCTCGTGGCCCCGCCGGACGGGCTGAAGCACAGATACCTCCGCTCCGCGTCGAGGGCGGACCTGATGGGCAATATGGGCCGCTTCGCCGCCGCCTCGTCCGGACATGGGACCGAGACGTTCGTGGATTTCAGGGAGGGCGGCGCCGAGGGATGCAGGATGCTCCGCGAGGCGTGCCCGGACGCGGTGATCCTCGGACGCCCGACATCGCCCGAGTTCGACCCCGATGAGATCGACGAGATCCTCTCGATCGCCGACGGGATCGGCATATCCAGCGAATCGGACATAGACCACCGGTACATCGAGTCGGTAGCCGACGAGGTCCGCGACCGCAGGATGATATTCGCCATCCACGTCAGCGAGAGGGTGCGGGAGGACATCGACTTCGTCCTGTCTCTGGACCCGGCGTTCGTGGTGCACATGTGCGAGGCCACCGACGACGACATCGCGAAATGCGCCGAGGCGGAGGTCCCGATCGTCGTCTGTCCCACGTCGAACAGGTACTTCGGGCGGGAGCCACCAATCGCCCGCGCGCAGGCCCTCGGCGCCGATCTGGCACTTGGTACGGACAACGGCATGCTCTGCGAGCCCGACATGTTCTCGGAGGCGGCCGTGTTCGCCGATGCCGCCCTGTCGCAGGGAGGCGACCCCTCTGAGTGTATACGCGCGCTCACGCGCGTGTCCTGCAAGATATTAAATCGTTCAAAAGCCAATGCGCGGGCAACAGGTCCGGGTCCCGTGACCATCCTCCCATCCCCCGACGGGGACGAGCGGGGAGCGGTCATGAGGGGCGACCGGATCCGTCTGAACATTCGGAGGTTCTGAAGATGGCATTCAAGAAGATTCTCGTCCCGACCGATGGAAGCGAATACACGAAGGCTGCGGTGAGGACGGCCATGGAACTGGCGAAGCTCACAGGCGGCACCGTCACCGCCCTGTACGTCCTGGACCAGACCATCCTGACCAACATGCCCATGGACACCGCGGTCATGAACGTCTACAACACCCTCGAGAAGGAGGGTAAGGACGCGGTCGACTACGTCCGCGACCTCGGGGCGACCGAGAACGTCCCCGTCGAGCTCTCCATCAAGGAGGGCACCCCCGTCAAGGTCATCCTCGACGAGTCCGCGAACTACGACGTCATCGTCATGGGCACCCTCGGAAGGACGGGCATGTCCAAGCTCCTCATGGGAAGCGTCGCCGAGAGGGTCGTCAGGGCCTCCAGCTGCCCCGTGATGGTGGTCAGGTCTTCGGAGGCTTCGAACTAAATGAGTCTCACAGTAGCCGACGTGATGACCGCCGCCCCCATCGTCGTGGAGGTCCCCGGTTCCCGCGCCGACGCGATCAACCTGATGGTCAGGAACGGGCTCACCGGACTCCCCGTCATCCGCGCGAGCGACGGGAAGCTCATGGGCATCGTCTCCCGCAGGGACATCTTCAGGAACTTCGAGGAGGAGCAGCTCTCCCTCATCATGAAGAAGAACTGCATCACCATCGAGCCCACCGCCCCCATCGAGAAGGCCGCCGAGATCTTCAGCACCCTGAGGATCCACAGGCTGCCCGTCGTCGAGGACGGCATGCTCATCGGCATCATCACCCCGACCGACCTCCTGAAGATCGTCAGGGACATGAAGACGCCCATGAAAGCCGAGGACGTCATCCGCACCAAGTGCGTCACCGCCTGGGAGGGCGACCCCCTCTCTTACACCGTGTCCGCCATGCGCGTCAGCGACGTGTCCGCGGTGCCCGTTCTGGACGCCCAGGGCAAGTTCGTGGGCATCCTCACGGACAGGGACCTGTTCAGCGACCAGGTGAAGAACACCGAGGACCTGAAGGAGCTCGGCATCGCCGACATCGGCAACATGGCCGGAGCCAGGAACGTCCTGCCGCTGTTCTACACGGCCACGGACAAGTACCTGAAGGACGACAGGCTGGTCAAGGACGTCATGATCACGAACCCCTACTCGGTCTTCAAGAAGACGGGGCTCTCCGAGGTCGCCAAGGCCATGGTCGCCAACGACTACGGACAGGTGCCCGTGCACGGAAACAAGGACGAGATCATCGGGATGATCTACGATGTGGACATCCTCTGCGCCATCACGGGATCCAAATGAGCGAGGAATCGATTTCCGCCGACCTCATGTCCCTCTGCAAGCGCAGGGGATTCATCTGGCCGTCCTTCGAGATATACGGCGGCGTCGCCGGCATGTACGACTACGGCCCCCTGGGATGCTCCCTGAGGAACAACATCGTCGACGTCTGGCGCGCCATCTACAAGGGCCGCGAGGGCTTCATCGAGATCGACTCCGAGACTGTCAACCCCAGGGACGTCTTCAAGGCGTCCGGACACGTGGACGAGTTCTCGGACTACATCACGTACTGCACCAAGTGCCAGTCCCCGTTCAGGGCCGACCACATGGTCAAGGAGTTCTTCGACAACGCGGACGTCCTCACCCCCAAGGAGCTCGAGGAGGCCTTCGTCAAGTACAACGTGAAGTGCCCCGAGTGCGGAGGGGACCTGGGACCCGTCGAGGAGTTCAACCTGATGTTCAAGACGAACATCGGCCCCGGATCCAGCCGCGTGGGATACATGAGGCCGGAGACTGCCCAGGGCATATTCGTGAACTACCAGAACCTCTACCGCTACAACAGGGAGAAGATGCCCCTCGGCGTCATCCAGACCGGCAGGGGATACCGCAACGAGATCGCGCCCAGGCAGGGCATGATCCGCATGAGGGAGTTCAACATGATGGAGGTCGAGCTCTTCGTGGACCCGGACGACAAGGACTGGCCCCGCTTCCACGAGATCGAGAACGAGGAGATCGACCTGGTCCCCAACACCGGCGAGGGCATGATTACCACCACCGTCGGGAAGGCCGTCGAGGACGGCATCATCGCCAACCGCGTCCTCGCGTACTTCGTGTACACGACGAGGCAGCTCCTGGTGAGGCTCGGGGTCGACCCCAAGAGGCTCAGGTTCAGGCAGCACGAGAAGGACGAGATGGCCCACTACGCCGCCGACTGCTGGGACGCCGAGGCCCTGCTCTCCTACGGATGGACGGAGATCACCGGCATCGCCGACAGGGGCTGCTGGGACCTCTCCAGGCACGCCCAGTTCTCCGGCGCCGACCTCACCCACTTCCGCAGGTTCGACGAGCCCAGGGAGATGGAGGTCGAGAAGGTCCGCGCCAAGCACAAGGCCCTGGGCCCCGAGTTCAAGGGCAAGGCGAAGGACATCGCCGCTGCCATGGAGTCCAAGACCCCCGCCGACATCGTCGACGGGAAGCTCACGGTCACCGTCGACGGCGAGGACATCGTCCTGGACGACAGGTTCTTCGAGGTCGCCACCGTCAAGGAGAAGGTCGCGGGCGACCGCGTCGTGCCCCATGTGATCGAACCGTCCCACGGGCTGGACAGGATATTCTACACCGTGCTGGAGCACTCCTATTCCTACGACGACGCCGAGGACTACACCGTCCTCAGGCTGAAGCCCGAGGTCGCGCCCATCAAGGTCGGCGTGTTCCCGCTGATGGAGAAGGACGGCCTGGACGACATGGCCCGCTCCATCTACGAGAGCGTCCACTCCCACAGGGTGGAGGCCTACTACGACGGCTCCGGCACCATCGGCAAGAGGTACGCCCGCATGGACGAGGTCGGCACCCCCTGGTGCATCACCGTGGATTACGATTCCCTCCCCGGAGGGGCCGCGGAGGGCACCGTCACCATCAGGGACAGGGACAGCAAGGAGCAGAAGCGCATCCCGGTCGAGGGCATCGCCGTCACCATCGACGAGCTCATCGCGGGGAAGCCGTTCTCCGATCTCTGACATCATACTGATGTCGGATGCGTCCTCCAGGGGGCATGGCCCCCGTCAAACCATTTTCATTTTTTCGTAATCGGTATATCGACATTCTACGGATTTCGTAGAATCATACATCCAACACGGACGTCCGAAGCAATGTGTTAAATGCGTTGGATGGGAATATCATATCCAGAGGTGTATTATGGGAGTAAAGGACCTTGAAGACCTGAAGAAGCTGGCCATGCTGAGATCCCAGATCGACGGCATATCCGTCCAGAGCATCATGTCTACCGAATTCCCCACCGTGTCCTCCGACGACCGCATCGCCGACGTGCTTGCGGTCATGAAGGACAGCAAGTACCAGGACATACCGGTCGTGGACGGCGGAGAGTTCGCAGGAATGGTCAGTTACGCCTCGATTCTCAGGAAGAAGAGCGTGACCCTCGACGCCAAGGTGAAGGGACTCGTGAAGAACCTGCCCACGGTGACCGCCGACATGGAGATCACCAAGATCGCGGAGATGATGGTCTCCACGAACTGCAGGCAGCTCCCCGTCCTGACCGGCAAGAAGGTCACCGGAATCATCCAGAGGAACAGGCTTATCGAGATCGTCAGGGACATCAAGGCGCTCAAGGAGATCAAGGTCTGGGAGATCATGAGCAACCCGGTGGAGTCCGTCAGGGTCAACGACCTCATGGACGACGCCCTCGAGCTGATGATCCGCGAGGACTACAGGACCATCCCCGTGATCAACGAGACCAACGAGGTCGTCGGTATCGTCGGAATGAGGGAGATCATCGACAACAACTGGAAGAAGGACAACAAGACCATCGGGGACCTGGAGAAGAGCGCACGCTCGCAGATCACCGTGGAATCCATCGCCCTGACGTCGGTGAAGACCATCAGCTGGGACGAGGACATCGCCTCGGCCGTCGACATCATGGTCGAGAACAAGATCTCCACCCTTCCCGTCATCGAGGGCAAGGAGCTCGTCGGAGTGCTCACCGAGTACGACGTCATCGAGCTGCTCTCCGCCTGTCGCGAGAGGGACATGCTCTTCGTGCAGATCAGCGGACTCGACGACAACGAGAAGGAGGCCACCGATGTCATCTACGCGGACATCGAGGACATGGTGAAGAAGATCTCCAAGGTCTACAAGCCGGAGTCCCTCACCATGCACGTGTCCCGCTACAACGACGCAGGAGGCAACTTCAAGTACAGCATCAGCGCGAGGCTGTTCATCAACGGCACGGCCGTCATGGGCAAGGAGGTGGGCTGGGACCTCACGAAGACCGCCAGCGACCTCATCAAGAAGCTCGAGGACGCCGTCATGAACATGAAGGACTCCAAGGTCACCTTCCGCAAGAGGAAGAAGTGATCCCGACGGAGGGGGCTTCCCCCTCCAAAACATCCTTACAACCCGCTTTCCGCTTCTATCGACCTTCATTCCATTCGGATTCCGTCCACTCGGCATTTATAATTGGATGCGCTCGATACTGCTGACAGTATATGGCATGCCGGACAGCCTCCGCGGTGTCCGGCGACTGCCGCACGGAGTGAATAGATGAGCGACCAAGGCAGCAGAGATTTCGACGCCTCCTTCCTCGACAGGATCGCCAAACCCCCGAACCAGCAGCATCCGCAGGAGGAGAGGCAGGAGGAGCGTCGCAGGAGCTTCCAGGACGAGGACCCGCGCGCGGGGCCCGAGGTGGACGAGTCGACGTGGGATGACCGCGACGGCGGTTCCGGCGGGAGGCCCTTCGGCAATCCCTTCGATGACGACGACCAGGAGGAATCCTATGGCATACTAACCGGGAAGGACCTCTTGGAGATGTCCGACGACGAGGTCATCTGGGAGTACCGCGAGCTCAAATCCAGATGCAAGGGGAACAAGGGGTTCAGGAAGCACTTCAAGACCGTCCGCAAGGACGTCGACAAGATGCTGGAGAAGGACAAGGAGTTCAATCAGATCACAGGGATCGTGGCCAGTATCGGGAAGGCGATCATGGTCCTGTGCATTCTTTTCGTCTTCCTCAGCGGTATGATGCAAGGAGCCTACAGCATCATAGACAAACCAGATTACTGGACCATTCTAGAATATCTGCAATTCCTGATAGTGGCGAACGTCACGATCGCCTGGTACATGGTGCCTTATGGATCCATCCTGATCATCGGCGCCATACTGGGATTCGCGATAAGATATGCGTCCGGCATAATCGGCGACATCAGGAGCGACAGGCTCCGTTACAGGCTCATCGTCATGCTCTGCCAGGACGGTGTAACCCTGAGGGATGTCAAGAGACTGAAGTCCACGGTGAAGGAGTACGGAGGCGTGGAGGATCTGCTCTACTACTTCCAGCCCGAGGAGGAATCTCAATGAGGATCGTCATCAACGTCTACGCGCTGATACCCCTGATAGGCGCGATCCTCATGATCGCCGGACTGAGCGCATCATGGGTCTCAGGAGCATCGCTGCCAGGATGGGAACTGGTATCCAACGACGACTTCGGCACGTATCCATTCACACTGTCGATCGGCGTCGCCCTCATCGTCCCCATAGCCATCCTCACCGCGGTACCGGCGATCCTGTCGCTGATTTTCAGAGAGTATTCCGGCAGGGCGAGGCTCGCGAAGCTTCCCATCATACTGACGGTCTTCGCGCTGCTGTTCATCATGGACGGGGGCCTGGCCTTCTTAGAGCAACATCTCGATTTCGGCGGAGCCGGCTACATGATGTCCATGGCCGGGCTGATCCTCGGAGCGGCCGGACAGATCCTGAACATCGTCATGAAGCCGATCGAGTTCGAGATCGAGAGATGACAAACGAGGGAGGGGCCCATCCGGCCTCTCCCCTTAGCTTCTGCATATCCCATCATCAGGGCGAAGGTCCGAGAACCAATTGGCAATTCTCTGCCCCGAAACCTCACATCGAGAAATGCAGCTTGGAAAAGATGTTCGAACTGCCGCACTGACGCCAGCTTCTCACAACATTGAATGCCGCGGGGCGGACCCCGCGGTCGGACCCTTGCGGGCCCTGTGTTTGTCAGTCCCTGACCTTCTTGCCGCACTTGGGGCACCAGTCTGCATTAGCAGGGATCTGCTCGCCGCAGTGGGGGCAGGGGACGGTCTCGGTGGTCACATCCACGGTGCCGTCGGCATGGGATACCTCGACCTCCTCCTTCTCGTCGAACCTCGCGCCGCACTTGGGGCACACGACCGCATCGGCCGGCACCTCCACGCCGCACTCGGAGCAGACGACGTAGTCGTTCTTGTGCTTCCTCATCTCGTCCGGCACGTCGATGTAGGCGCCGCACTTCCTGCAGACGACCTCTCCGGGCAGGACCATGGCACCGCAGGACTTGCAGCGTCCGTATCCCTGAGGGTACAGCCTTCCCTCGGCCTCCATCTTCTCGCGGGTCTTCATGGCGCTGCGCCTCATCAGGGCGGAGAACGCAAGGATGATGAAGAACAGGAGAGCGATCTCGAAGGTCATGTAGGCCCCTCCGTAGAAGCAGGCCTTCGTGAAGTCGCTGGACGTCATGCCGGTGTCGTAGATGAACGAGTATCCGGCGAACGCCTTGTCGCCCTCGCCCATCTGCACCATTATGGCTCCGATGGTCCCCGCGGAGACTCCCTCGAGAACGGCCTTGCCACTGTACCATCCGTCGGCGCCGAGCGTCAGGTCGGAGGACTTGAACTCCTGGGAATCTACATCCTTCGTGGAATGGAAGGAGTGGAAGGCGATCATGTTGCTCTCCTGCTGGAGGACGGTGACCTTCAGGTTCGAATCCTCGACGGGGTCCAGGGAGAGCCCGTGTCCGTCCTCGGTCTCGATGACCAGGGAGTAGTAGGTGTCATTCTTCTCGTCCTGGAGCAGGACGGCGACGTCCTCGACCGTAAGCGTGACCGTTGTCCTGGAAGGCTCCTTGTCCGTCCCGGCCTCATAGGACTGCGCGACCGATATTCCGGAGAGGGTCACGGCATCGCCGTTGGAATCCACGGCGGATACGGCGAACGTGTCGCCTGAATCCAGGCCTGTCACCTTGATCTGGGCTGTGAGCGATCCGCTGGCGGGCACCCACAGGTCCGCGGCGGCATCGGCATCCGGGCCGATGCTGCTGCCGGTGAAGGACAGCGTCCCGTTAGGATTGATCTCGTAGCTGAGGACGTACGCACCCTCAGCCTCGTCGTACTCGAGCTGGATCCCGGCAACCGTGTCGGTGTCGCTGATCTCCGTGTTCACATCGTCCAGACTGCCGCTGGCGTATGTGCCGACGAGAAGCGACAGCAGTATGAAAACCACCCCTGTGACGACCTTCACCCTGACGGAGATGACCTTCAGGAAATGGGGTATCATGTAGAGGACGACGGCTATTATCAGGACTCCCAGGCACTGGCTGGTCAGCCCCATGTATTCGAGCAGCAGAGCGAGGGCGATCGCCGCCACTATCGCCAGAAGCTGCTTGGGTGAGAGGGCCTTGAAATCGTCGCGGAACCCCGCCACGAGGGATTTCTTGCCCCCGACGTTATCTGTCATCGTACAAGCCATCATGCGGTCTATTTTATTGTTTGCTGGGAGGGCTTCCGATTTCACGTCCGTCGCGCTCGAATCCCCTTATTTATATGAGCACCAGATTAGGGGGCCCCATGAGCTTCGTAGTCGTTACATGTCCCGGTTGCCAGCGCAAGACCCTCCTCGACGAGATCGACGGCAGGGGTTTCTGCATGTACTGCGGAACCGCCCTCGACATCTCGAAGGACGAGTCCTTCGACCTGCCTGACATGTTCGGGGAGACCGTCCATATGATGGTGGACATGGCGAAGGAGCTCAATTTCACAAAGGAGCCCTGGTACGAGGAGATCGAGGGGACCCTCGACAGGATCTCCGCCGGCGAATACGCCGATGCGGCCGACATGCTCTCAGAGGACCTGAGGGACAGGGACGTCGAGACCCGCGACGACATCCGCCGCGCCGCCATCGTCAGGCTCATCAGCGGCATGCTCGAAAGCTCCAGCGCCGGGGAGCCCTACAAGGGTGGGATCGTGCCCCTAGCCGACATCCTGCAGTTCGAGGGCCTCGAGGACGAGGAGCCCCTGAGCACCCCGGAGCTCATCCTGACCATCGTGGACAGCCTGGCATCCCCCGACACGGTCGTCGCCGGGGAGGATTCCGCCTACGGCCTCATGACCACCGCCTTCAGGCTCGTCAGGGACCTCGTGGAGATCGACCCCGACATCATGGACCAGGTCATGGCGGCCAAGAGGCTCATGGACATGAGCGAGATGCTCTCCGAGACCCTCAGGGAGATGGATCCCGATTCCGACGTCGCCGACGACATCGACTACATCTTCGATGCCGCCTCCTGCCTCTTCGACGCGGCTACCGCGGTCATGATGGAGATGGACGACGATGCGATCGAGCAGGCCGTCGAGCGCAACAAGGCCGACTGGAGCCTCGGAGAGGTCGCCGCGGAGCTCATCTCCAGGATCGACGACCAGGGGTTCGACCCGTCGGAGGTGTTCTGGGACACCCTGGAGAAGGATTCGGCCGACTACGTCTCCAAGTACTTCGGCCAGTGAATCGGCAGCAGGCGGTGAGGGGTCATGGGAACGATCGAGGATCAGATCAAGGAGCTGGAGAACGAGATCTCCAAGACCAAATACAACAAGGCCACCGAGGGACACATCGGGAAGCTGAAGGCGAAGATCGCCAGGCTCACGATGGAGGAGGAGAAACGCCGTTCGTCCAAGGGCCCCACCAAGGGATTCTACGTCAAGAAGGCCGGGAACGCCACCGTCGCCCTGGTCGGATTCCCGTCCGTCGGTAAATCCACCCTCCTGAACCAGCTCACCGGTGCGAAGTCCGAGGTCGGCGCCTACCACTTCACCACCCTCGACGTCGTCCCGGGGATCATGGAGTACAACCACGCCAAGATCCAGATCCTGGACATGCCCGGTCTGATCAAGGACGCGTCCCGCGGCAAGGGACGCGGAAGGGAGGTCATCGCGGCCGCCAGGTCCGCCGATGTGATCCTCCTGGTGTGCGACGTCTTCAACCCGAAGATGGACGTCCTCTTCAGGGAGCTGTACAACGCCGGCATCCGCCTCAACCAGAAGAAGCCGGACGTCGTCATCACCGGCTCCGACCACGGCGGAATCCTCGTTAAGCCGACGCTGAAGCTCACCAAGATCGACGTCGAGACCATCAAGGACATGACCGCCGCCTACGGCCATGTAAACGCGACGGTCGTCGTCCGTGAGGACATCGACGTGGAGCAGATGCTCGACGTCCTCGCAGGGAACCGCGTGTACATCAAGGCCATAATGGCCATCAACAAGGTGGATCTCGCGAAGCCAGGCGAGCTCGAGGCGGCTCTGGACCTCCACAAGGACTACCGCTGCATCCCCATCTCCGCCGCGACCGGATACGGGATCAAGGACCTCCAGCAGGGCCTCTACGACACCATCGACATGATCCGCATCTTCCTCAAGCCGCAGGGCCAGGAGGCGGACCTGGACATCCCGCTCATCGTCAAGAGGGGGAACACCGTCGGCGACGTCTGCGAGCTCATCCACCGCGACTTCAAGAACAACTTCCGCTACGCGATGATCTGGGGGAAGAGCGCCAAGTTCCCCGGCCAGACCGTCGGTATGGAGCACGTCGTGGCGGACGAGGACATAGTCTGCATCATCGTCAAGAGATGATGCGCGGGGATCCTCCCGATCCCGTCTCCCATTCACACACTATATGAACCCCCGCCACTTCACCCTGGCATGGCAAAGAGAGATCTCATCTCCGTTTCAGACATGGAGGCCGAGTGGCCGGATCTTGTCGACCTTGCGATCAAGCTCAAGGCCGAGCGCGGACACCACGGCGACCCACTCAAGGGTAAAACCCTCGCGATGATCTTCGAGAAGCCCAGCACCCGCACCAGGATCTCGTTCGACGTGGCCATCACCGAGCTCGGTGGCCACGCGCTCTACATCGACGAGTCCAAGATGCAGATGGGCGTCCACAGCGAGACCGTCGAGGACACCGCCCGCGTCATGAGCAGGTTCGTCCACGGCATCATGTACCGCGCCTTCGACTACAAGATGATGGACAAGTTCGGCGAGTGGGCCTCCGTCCCCGTCATCAGCGGACTCGACAACCTCGAGCACCCCTGCCAGGCCCTCGCAGACATGGTCACCATCAAGGAGAAGCTCGGAGGATTCCGCGGCAAGAAGCTCGTCTACCTCGGCGACGGCAACAACGTGTGCAACTCCCTGCTCTACGCCTGCGCCATCATGGGCATGGACATGGTCGCCTGCTGCCCCGCGGTGCGCATGCCCAACGCCGAGATCATGCTGAAGGCGTCCCAGATCGCCGAGAAGAACGGCTCCAAGATCATCGCATCCCACGAGCCCAGGGAGGCCTGCAAGGACGCCGACGTCCTCTACACCGACACCTGGATCTCCATGGGAGACAGCACTCCCGAGGCTGACGCCATCAAGCTGTTCCACGACTATCAGATCAACGACGACCTCATCTCCATCGCGAAGCCCACCTGCATCGTGATGCACTGCCTCCCCGCCCACAGGGGACAGGAGATCACCAACGAGGTCATCGAGGGGCCGCACAGCGTCGTCTTCGACCAGGCCGAGAACAGGCTCCACGCTCAGAAGGCCGTCCTCTACACCCTGATGAAGGACTGAAACCCATTGCCGGCGGGAGACCGCCGGACACTTCTTCCATATTCATCCGAGAGGATACCCACATCAACCATTTTCTCTATGCTTTGAGATTATCGGCTTAACAATCCGCTCGAATGCTACAGCCCTATGGGTTGCAATAAATCATCCATACATTGGGATGAGTCAAATCAATGAGAATAGCCCCCCGAAGGGGGTAAGGGGTTTCAGGGGGACGGCTTCAGGCCAGTCCCTTGATGGTCTTGACGAAGGCCTCCATGTTCTCGTCGGGGGTGGCGACGGCGATACCGCATCCGGAGGACAGGACGTTGAATCCGGCCTTGGCGGAGCGGAGGGCGCCCTCAACGACCTCCTCGGGGGTTCCCTGGAACAGCGGCCTGACAGATCCGACGTTTCCGACCAGAACGGTCTTTCCGCCGACCTTGGCGACAGCGTCCTCGGGGGCAACCTTCTCCTCGATGGAGATTCCGGTGACACCGGTTCCAACCATCTGGTCGAGGATGGGCAGGGTGTCTCCGCAGATGTGCAGGACGGTGTACTTGCCCTCCTTGGGCTTCAGGGCGGTCCTGACGTGCTTTCCAGCGGCCTCCTCGAACATGTCGGGGGCGAGCATGTCGGTGGATCCGGAAGGCTCGGAGCACTGGACGACATCGGCACCGGCGTCCATCAGGGCGTGGGTGTAGGCGGTGACGTAGGGGTTGACGGCGTCGACCCACTTGTCGACCTCCTCGGGGCACATCATCATTCCGAAGACGAGGTTCTCGGTGTTGACGAGGTTTCCGGTGAGGGTGAAGGGTCCGGTGTTTCCGGCGACGATTGCGTACTCCTCTCCGTGGGTCTTCTTCATGATTCCCATGGCCTCGATGGCGACGGCAACCCTTCCGGTCTTGAGGAAGTCCTCGATCGGCATCATGGTGGCGGGGTCGTCGTACTCTCCCATCATGGGGTCGAACTTGAAGGGGTGCTCCTTGATCATAGGGGCGGCGTCCTTCTTGTCGACCTGAACGCGGGCACCAAGGGTGTCAGCCTCAGCGGTGAGGCAGAAGGGGGCCCTGACGCACTCGAAGCCGAAGACGTCGGCCTGGGCGCATCCGAGTTTGGCCATCAGCTGGGCGTCCTTGTGGGCCTCGGGCCAGGCGGCGCCGACTTTCTCCATCTGTCCGAGGGTGGCGGACTGGGTGAAGATGGCCACCGGGGGCCTGTCCAGGGACTCGTGGTTCATCGCTGCGAGCACTCTCTCTCTAGGAGTCATTGTCATGATAGGTTCTCCTGTGGGCGAGTATGGGATTTTCATTCTTAAAGGATACGCACAACGGAAGAACGGCATCCAAAGCTGCCTTTGATTAATTTAGCCAGCACGTTAGCAGAATAATTGGATGTATAATCCAGATTACCGATTTCATACCTTGACATCAGACAAGTCGCGGAGGGTTCCCATGTCCATCAGACCCATGTCGGTGATGCCGTATATCCTGGCACTCCCGAAGTCGCAGGCCTTGAGAGCAGGGGCCATGACGCAGTCCTCATCGGCCACCAGATCGTTCCCCGAGGAGAACGGGCTGAACGGGGGCATGACTATCACGCCCTCCCGCTCCGCATGGACGAAGCAGAGCATCTTCATCCCTCCCCCGACGGAGCCTGCTATGCGGATGGACGGGTGCTCATGACCGATGATGACCGGCCTGACCCCCGAATCCACATGACCGTGCTCCAGACGGTAGCCCATGATGTCCACATGGTCAACCGCCAGCACCCCGAGGTCCGAGATTATGTTCTGTATGTAGTTGTCGTGGTTTCCCTTGACCACGACGACCTCGGCGGCCTCGGACACCATCTCTATGATGCCGCGGACCTGGTCGCGCTCCTCACGGCCAGCGCGCCTGAAGTCGTGCTTCACATCGCCGAGCAGGACCAGCCTCTCGGGCTCGTACCTGCTCAGCAGATCGTTCAGGGCGTCGCGTATGGATCCGGTGTTGATCCTCGGGAGATAGAGACCGTCCTGCTCCAGTGCGTGCTCGTATCCGAGATGCAGGTCGCCGATGACCGCCGTGGGGCCGTCGTCCAGAAGAAGGCACTTGTCGTTGGTGATGCGCACGCCGGGACGGATCTCCAGAGTTCTCATGTTCGGACACCCAATGCGCTGTCGGGATAAAATGGGGGTCTCCGCCTGGGCGGCGGGTCACACCCCTTTCAGTTTGTTCTCGTGCCGTATCCGGCGGGAGTCGCGGGGCCGTCGATGGGCTGGCCGCAGGTGGGACACATCGAAAACGGGTACAGCGATGGGATTTCCTTCCCGCAGTATATGCATCTCATTGATCCGTCGAACCGGTCACCCATCCTTAAAGACCGACGTCCCTACCAATGCATCCTGTATCAACAGCCCCCTGTTGTTGGATGGATGGGAGCCGAGGACTGGAACATATCAGCATCAATTTTCGTCCATTTCCCCCTTGGGAACACCCTCGTACAACTCGGCAAGATATCTGCCGGTGACGCTCGCCGGGTCCCCGGCGACCTGCTCAGGTGTGCCGCGGGAGACGATGCGCCCGCCCTCGTCCCCTCCGCCGGGACCCATGTCGATCACGTAGTCGGCGTTGGAGATCAGGTCGAGGTCATGTTCGATGACGACCACCGTCGCACCGGCGGCCAAGAGCCCGTCGAAGACGGCCATCAACCTCTCGACGTCCAGCGGATGCAGGCCGATAGTCGGCTCGTCGAAGACGAACACAGAACCGTCCTGACTCCTGCCCATCTCGGACGCCAGCTTGAGCCTCTGCGCCTCCCCTCCCGAGAGGGACGGTGTGGACTCGCCGAGGGTCAGATATCCGAGACCCAGATCCGACAGGACCCTTAGTTTGACCCCTGCCTTGGTGCCTTTGAGGGCCCCAGATGCCTCGTCCACGGTCATTGCCATCAGATCGATGATGGAATGGTCCGCTCCGTCCGCGGAGCGCCATTTGACCCGCTCCGCGCGTTCCGAGTATCTGCTCCCGCCGCAGTCCGGACAGACCATGTCGACATCCGGCAGGAACTGCACGTCCATCGTCACGGACCCCGTGCCGTCGCAGCCCTGGCATCTGAGGGATCCGGTGTTGTAGGAGAAGTCGGAGGCCTTCAGGCCCGCTGACTTGGCCCCATCGGTGGAGGCGAACATGCGTCTGAGATCGTCCAGGACGCCGCAGTATGTCACCACCGTCGACCTAACGTTGGAACCGATGGGCGTGGCGTCGATCAGCTTCGCCGAGGTCACGCCCTGCGCGTCCACGGACAGCACATGGGGGACGTCCTCGCCGTTGAGCGCCGGGACGAGGCTCTCCAGCACCATCGTGGTCTTGCCGGACCCGGAGACACCTGTCACGGCTGTGAGCCTGTTCCTGGGGATGCGGACCTCCAGCGGCTTCACCGTGTGTATCCGGCCTGTGGTCATCTAGATCGCCCCGCGGGAGAACACCTCCTCCGGATCCGCCCTCTCCCTGGCGACGATCCTCCTCCCCCTGAGGAACGGCCCGATCAGGGACGACGGGTCCGCAGACACCTCGTCCACGGTCCCCTGCGATATTATCGTGCCTCCGCCGGTCCCCGCCCCGGGCCCCATCTCGATCAGATGGTCACATGCCCTGAGGGCGCGGACGTCGTGGTCCACCATGACCACCGTGCTGCCTCCCTCGGTAAGATCTCTGACGACGCCCAAGAGACCCTCCACGTTCGATGGGTGGAGGCCGATGGAGGGCTCGTCGAGCACGTAGAGGGCACCGGTGAGCCTGCTGCGGACGGACTTGGCCAGCTGGACGCGCTGGCGCTCCCCCGTGGAGAGCGTGGATCCCGCCCTGTCCGGGGACAGGTATCCCAGGCCCAGCTGCAGGAGCCTGCGGCTGGTGCGGACGAACTCCCCGACGATGGCCTCGGCCATGGGGCGGAGCTCCGGCCCCAGCCTGTCCGGCACCCCGGAAACCCATACGCTCAGCTCCGACAGGGGCATCGCGCAGGCCTCCGGCAGCGTGAGGCCGCAGAGCAGGACGGCCCTGGCCGCATCGTTCAGCCTGGTGCCGCCGCAGTCCTGGCACGGACGGATCGTGAGGAACCTGTCGACGCGCTCCACCGCCTTCTCGGTGAGCGCCTTCCCGAGGCTCTCCTCCACCGCCCTGCGGGCGTTGCGGTAGGTGCAGTTGAGCTCGAACAGCTTCCCGTTGCTCGATGGTATCATCACCATGCGCTGGACCTCCGGGCCGTTCATCACGATATCCTTCTCCTCGGTGGTGAGGTCGCGGTAGGGCGTGTCCATCCTGACACCGAGCTCCCCGGCGACCCTGTACATCCACTGTATGCCCATCTGGTTCCAGGCGGCGACGGCGCCCTCCCTCAGCGTGAGGGATTCATCCTGCACGAGCTTCGAATCGTCCACCTCGCGGACGACGCCGGTCCCCGAGCATCTGGCACATGCTCCGCCGCTGTTGAACGCCAGATCCTCCGCCGACAGCCCCCAGAACTCCGCCCCGCACTCGGGGCACACGAACGGGCGGTCCATCGAGAAATTGATCCCCGGAGGCACCCTGTGCCCGTTGGGGCAGCGGTAGCTTCCCAGCCTGGAGAACATGAGACGAAGGCTGTTGAGCAGCTCCGACATGGTCCCGAAGGTGCTGCGGATTCCCGGGACGGCGGGGCGCTGGTGCAGTGCCAGCGCGGCCGGGACGTTCTCCATGGAACCGACGGCCGCCTCCGATGCCTGGGATATCCTCCTGCGGGTGTAGGTGGATAGCGCCTCGAGATACCTCTTGGACCCCTCAGCATAGAGGACCCCGAGGGCGAGCGACGACTTGCCGGAACCGGACACACCGGCGATACCCACGAGGCCCCCTAGCGGCACGTCCACATCCACGTCCCTGAGGTTGTGGACCCTGGCGCCCCTGACCCTCAACGTCCTGTCGACAGACATGGACGGGGTTACGGGCCACCACCGTCTTCTATCCATCGGAACCGCACAGCGCGATGTTTATCTTGGAACGGCGTTGCCCCCGCCGTGATCAGAAACACGTTCGTGATGCTGCCCTCCGTGGGCGCCAAGAAGGAGAGGACCATCTGGGAGTCGGGCATCAGGACGTGGGACGACTTCATCTCGTCGGACTCCGTCCCGGCCATGAGACCGGAGGCGAAGGAGCGCGGGGACATCCTGCTGACGCAGGCGTGCGAGCTCCTCGACGACGGGGACTGCTCCGCCCTTGCCGACATCACGCCCAAGCCGGAGCACTGGCGCCTCTTCGGGGACTTCCGCGACGGTGCCAGCTATCTGGACATCGAGACCGACGGCCTAAGCAGGGATGCGCTGGTGACGGTCGTCACAGTGCATTCCGCAAGGGGCACCGTGACCCTGACGGAGGGCATCGACCTCTCGCCGGAGACGCTCTCGGACGCCCTGGAGGGGACGAGGATCCTCGTCACTTTCAACGGCAGCTGCTTCGACGTCCCGGTGCTCCGCAACAGCTTCCCGGAGGTGGACCTCGACTATCCGCAGTTCGACCTCCGCTTCGCATCGCGCAAGGTCGGGTACCGCGGCGGGCTGAAGCCCCTCGAGATCGACCTGGGCATCACGAGGGCGGACGAGATCGACGGGATGGACGGGGCGGACGCCGTCCGCCTGTGGAAGATGTGGGAGCGCCACGGCGACAGGGACTCCCTCGACATCCTCACGGAGTACAACCGCGCGGACACGGTCAACCTGGAGAGGATAGCCGACGTGATTTACGGCAGACTGGTGAGGGAGCATGCTGGATTCGTCTGGTGACGGCCTCCGCAGGATGTCCAGGGACCTCAGGGCGGCGGCATCCGTCCTGAGGGATGCGAAGAACATCAGGGTCGTCACGCACATCGACGCCGACGGCATCACCGCCGGGGCGATAGCGGACATGACCCTCGAGCGCATGGGCAAGGACCACACCGTCGATTTCGAGAAGAAGATCACCGACGAGGTCATCCGCTCCGTGAATTCATGGGACGGGGACGTCGTGTGGATCTGCGACCTCGGGAGCGGCTACCTGTCGGAATTCGACAGGGACGGCCTCGTCATAACGGACCACCACGTCCCGGACCCGAAATGGAGGGGGCGCCAGATGCGTCTGGACAGCTTCGGGGGCCTCCAGCACCTGAACCCCCACAGCTACGGTTACGACGGATCGTTCGAGGTCTGCGGCGCGGGGATGACCTACCTGCTCTCCAAGGAGCTCGACCCGTCCAACACCGACCTGGCGCATCTCGCCGTCGTGGGCGCGGTGGGCGACTTCCAGGATTCCAATCACAGGCGCCTCGTCAGCCTCAACAGGACGATCCTCACCGACGCGGTGGCGACCGGCGACGTGGAGATCGACGACGACCTCCGCTACTTCGGCAGGGACACTCGCCCGATCAACCAGTATCTGCAGTATTCATCGGACCCCGTCATACCCGGCCTCTCGGACAACCCGCGCGGATGCCTGGAGTTCCTGGACTCGCTGGGCATACCCGCCAAGGAGGGGAGCCATTGGAGGACCTGGTCGTCCCTCTCCGAAGCCGAGAGGGAACGCGCCTCCGACAGGATCTCGGAGCTTCTCGGCCCGGAATCGGACCAGGCGTTCGGGGAGATGTACCGCATCACCCGTTACGACAGGCAGACCGGCCTGGGGGACGCCAAGGAGTTCGCCACCGTGCTGAACTCCTGCGGACGGTACGACGACGCACCGACGGGGCTGAGGGTCTGCCACGGGGACGTGGACGCCCTGCGCGTAGCCGAGGAGAATCGCGCGGAGCACCGCAAGCACATCTCCGCCGCCCTCTCGTACGTCAGAGAGAACCATCTCCTCAGGGAGAGACGCTTCATCCAGTGGTTCGATGCTGGATCGAGAATACGTGAGACGGTGGTCGGCATCGTGGCAGGGATGATGCTCACGTCGGGGGACTGCAGACGCAACCTCCCGATCATCGCATTCGCGGACTCCGACGACGGGGTCAAGGTGTCGGCCAGGGCCGGAAGGGACCTCGTAGACCGCGGACTCGACCTCTCGTCGGTGATGAAGACGGCCGCCGGCCTGGTCGGAGGATTCGGCGGAGGTCACACGGTGGCCGCAGGGGCGACCATCCCGCCGGAGAGGAAGGAGGAGTTCCTCGACATCGTGGAGGATCTCGTATCCTCGCAGCTGGAGCGACGGTCGCGGCACCCGGACGGTTTAAGCCTCGCCTAACCTCCGAACTACATATTTTTTATAGTGTTTCGAAATCCGCCGTTCCGAGGTAATACAAATGGCAGTTACCATCAACGGATCCGAGTGCGTGGCTTGCGGCGCTTGCGTCGACGTCTGCCCCGAGGGCGCCCTGACCGTCGAGGACATCGCTATCGTTGACGCTGGCAAATGCGTCGACTGCGGTGCCTGCATCGACGAGTGCCCCTCCAGCTGCATCACCGAGTGAATCTCGTGACCGTCCTTCGGGACGGAGCTGCAAACACCCTTACCCCCTTTCTTATCCAATTCATTCCCTCCGTCGTTCCTCATGACATTCGTATTCTGCATTCCTAAACAATTTTAGAATAACCTAAATTATTAATACGGACACGCGATGGACGGTCACGTGGGCACAGAGCCCGGGTGATTCGAATGGACAAGACGGATGCAATCAACGTGACGTTCCTGGCAGCGGTCATCATCGTGCTGGTGGCCGCGTTCGTGTACGTGAACATGGCCTGACACCGAATCAAAACGACCCTTAAAGGGTCCCCTTCCAATTTCTAGTCTTAAGTACTGGCTGTCCGCTTCCTGCGAATCATGTCGGAAATGCTCGATAAGAACAGACAGTACGCAGAGACCCTGAAGAACGTCCTGAAGCTCAGGGGCGAGCCCGTCGCGGTCAGGCTCGTCAGGAAGGGCGAGGAATACCCCGCAGGATACTCCGAGCCCGAGTCCCAGCTCAGCCACTGCCAGGCCATCTTCCGCGCACGCAAGGGCGAATCCTTCAAGCTCCCGCTCTCCAGCGAGAACTGCATGGTCGGAGCCTCCGCCCTGAACATGACCGCCACCTCCGACAAGATCGCCAGCGGCGAGTTCCACGCCAACATCGGCATGCACGACTCCCCCGCGGCGGCCGCCAAGATGATCGCGGACAGGAAGATCGTCCCGTTCGAGTGCGACGGCGAGGTCGTCTGCCCCCTCGGCGAGGCGGACTTCGAGCCCGACGTCGTCACCATCGAGGACATCCCCGAGAGGTGCTACTGGGTCGTCCCCCTCTCCACCGCCGTCGAGGGCGGACGCGCGGAGTTCTCCACCTCCCCGTTCCAGTGCGCCTGCGAGGACATCACCGCGATGCCCATCGTCACCGGCAAGCCCAACATCTCCCTCGGCTGCTTCGGCTGCAGGAAGAAGACCGACATGGCCGCTGACGAGATGGCGGTCGGCATCCCTTACGCCCTCATCCCCGGCTTCGTCGAGCATCTCCGCAAGTACGAGACCGGCGTCATGACCAAGGCGAAGCGCGACTGAGGCCAGTAGCAAATTCGTCACGACCAGTAATACCAAACACATCAAAATGCCAGACCGGTTATCCGTTTACCGGTCTGGCTGAAATCTTTTATATATTAGAAGCGGAGCCGGACCGTGTTGGTTGTTACATCCGACCAATGCGCGGGAGCCAGAAAACCCGTCGGAAACCGCGAATCTGGGCCGTTTTTCCCATTTCTTTATATGGAGTAAGCCATTGTCCTCATTGCAAGGGGTAAGCGGTCCCGAAAGGGGCCGTCTATAGAACAAGGAGGTATGAAATGCCAAAATACGAGGACGTAGTCGACTTGTATGATGACTGCGGGAAGCGCATTGCCAAAGACATCCCGCTCGAAGCCATCAGTCCGCTGCGCAACGATGCGATCAAGAAGATCGTGTCCCTGACCAAGAGGACGTGCGCCGTCAGCCTGGCCGGTATTGAGAAAGCCCTCAAGACCGGAAGCATGACCGGCGGAGGCGTCATCATCCAGGGAAAAGAGCTCGATCTCCCGCTCGTCGACAACGCCGAGAAGCTCGCCAAGGTCATCGAGGACTCCATCAAGGTCTACGACGACGACGGCACCGTTGTCAAAGTCAAGAGCGGTGGAAAGAACCTCGTCGCAGTCGTTCCCGAGGCCAGGATGAACGCTGGTGTCGAGTACACCACCGGATTCACCACCGTCGCCGCGGCTACCACCGAGGCCATCATCGACATGTTCGATGTCCCGATGTACAAAGCGAACATGGTCAAGGCCGCCGTCTGGGGAAGGTACCCTCAGACCATCACCTTCCAGGGCGCCAACGTCAAATCCATCCTCGAGGTTCCCCAGAACAACGAGGGAGCCGGATTCGCCCTCAGGAACATCATGGCCAACCACGTCGTCGCTCTCGTCAACAGGAACGCCATGCAGGGAACCGCTCTCTCCGCCATCTACGAGCAGTGCGGATCCTACGAGATGGGCGACCTCGTCGGCAACTTCGAGAGGGGCGGCCTCCTGAGCCTCGCCTACCAGGGACTCAACGCCAACAACATGCTCTACTCCATCGTCAAAAAGAACGGAAAGACCGGAACCGTCGGTACCGTTATCGAGTCCGTCATGGAGAGGGCCATCGAGGACGGAGTCATCCGCGTGAAAGAGACCCTGCCCTCCGGATACAAGGTCTACACCACCGACGACCTCCCCAAGTGGAACGCCTACGCCGCGACCGGAATGGTTGCCGCCGTCATGGTCAACGTCGGTGCCGCCAGGGCCGCCCAGGGTGTGCCCAGCACCATCCTGTACTACAACGACCTGCTCGAGCACGAGTCCGGTCTCCCCGGTGTCGACTACGGACGCGCCGAGGGTGTCGGAGTCGGTATGTCCTTCTTCTCCCACTCCATCTATGGTGGAGGCGGACCCGGACTGTTCCACGGGAACCACGTCGTTACCAGGCACGCCAAGGGAGTCCTCATCCCCGCCGTTACCGCCGGTAACTGTCTCGACGGCGGAACCCAGACCTTCTCCGCTGAGGCCACCTCTGGTCTCTTCAAAGAGGTCTTCGGAGACATTGAGGAGTTCAAGCAGCCGATGCAGTACGTCGCTGCCGAGGCCAAGAAGCTGAAGAAGAAACTCTGAGGTGTGACATGTCGAGTACCACCACCCCCACAGCCGACTACGCCGGAGTGCCTCTCCCCGAGGTGCAGATCATCACGAACCGCCTGCTCAGCGCCGAGACGACCGAGAAGGTCCTCAACGCCCTCGACGTCATCAGCGGCATCAGGCAGATCAACATGACCGGCGAAAGCCTCCCCAAGACCATCAACAGCGGTCCCGGGAAGGGGCTCGCCAACAACCACAGCGAGCGCAGGATCATCCATGTCGGGGGACAGGAGGTGGAGCTCCGCTACCTCGTCGGAGGGTTCTACATAGAGCTCGAGGTCGAGGACGAAGCCGAACTTGACGCCAAGCTGGAGGAGATCAAAGCCGCGTGCAACAGCACGATCGAGCACGGATACACGCTCCAGGTCGGCAGGTACTCGAAATACAGACCCTCACTTCATGATTACAGGAGTGCATAAAATGGCATACAAGAGGCAGTTCTATCCTGGATCCACCACCCCCGCCAAGAACAGGCGCAGGTACATGGACCCTAAGGTCAAACTGAAGAAACTGCGCGACGTCTCCATGGATGACGTCGTGAGGATCATGGGACACAGGAACCCCGGAGAGGACTACAAGTCCATCCACCCCCCAATAGAGGAGGGCAAGGAGCCCGACTGCCCCATCAGGAAACTCGTCGTCCCCATCGAGGGAGCCAAGCACGGAGACCGTGTCAGGTACATCCAGTTCACCGACTCCGTCTACTTCGCCCCCATCTCGCCCTACCAGAGGGCCTGGATGTACCTCTCCAGGTACAGGGGAGTCGACACCGGAACCCTCTCCGGAAGGCAGATCATCGAGGTCCGCGAGCGTGACCTCGAGGTCATGGCCAAAGAGATGATCGACAACGAGACCTTCGACCCCGCCCTGACCGGTATCAGGGGAGCCACCGTCCACGGACACGCCTGCCGTCTCGACGAGCACGGACTGATGTTCGACGGCTGGCAGAGGTACGTCTGGGACGACGAGAAGAAAGAGGTCGTCTACGTGAAGGACCAGGTCGCCATCCCGCTCGACAGGAGGATCTCCGTCGGAAAGCCCGCCGCCATGTCCGACCTCAAGAAGAGGACCACCATCTTCAGGGCCGACGGCGTCGACATGAGGGATGACAAGGAAGTGACCATGTACGGTCTGAGGATCCACAAGCTCAGGACCCTGGGCGGATACCAGCCCTGGACCGTTAAGGGAGAGTGATTTTCATGGCAGGAAAAGAGAAGCTGTTCATGGAAGCATGCAAGAAGAAGTTCAAGGAAGAGCCCACCGACATGACCACCAAGTACTACTGCTACGGTGGTTGGAAGCAGTCCAAGTCCAAAGTCGAGTTCCAGAACTCGGCCATGGAGATCGCCAAGAAGCGCGGAATCCCCATGATGAACGAGGACATCGGTGTGCCCCTCGGACAGAGGAGCTGGATGCCCTACCAGCTGTCCCACACCGACATCTTCGTCGAGCCCGATGACCTGCACTGCGTCAACAACTGCGCCATCCAGCAGGCCTGGGACGACATTAGGAGGACCATCCTCGTCGGACTGGACTCCCCTCACCAGACCATCGAGAGGAGGCTTGGAAAAGAGGTCACCCCCGAGACCATCAACACCTACCTCGAGACCGTCAACCACACCATGCCCGGTGGAGCCGTCGTTCAGGAGCACATGGCCGAGGTCAACCCCGCCCTCGTCTGGGACTCCTACGTCAAGGTCTTCTCCGGTGACGACGAGCTCATCGACGAGATCGACCCCAGGTTCGTCATCGACATCAACAAGCTGTTCCCCGAGGAGCAGGCCAAGCAGCTGAAGAAAGCCATCGGCAAGACCCTCATGCAGGCTGTCCGCGTCCCGACCATCGTCGGAAGGCTCATGGACGGAGCTACCGTCTCCAGGCACGCCGCCATGCAGATCTCCATGGCTTTCATCTCCGCCTACAAGCTCGCAGCCGGAGAGGCCGCCATCGCCGACTTCGCTTACTCCGCGAAGCACCAGTCCCTCAACATGGGAACCATGATGCCCGCCAGGCGTGCACGTGGACCCAACGAGCCCGGTGGAATCCCGTTCGGATACATGGCCGATATCGCCCAGTCCGACAGGAAATACCCCGACGACCCCGGACGCGCCGCCCTCGAGGCCGTCGCCCTGGGAGCCGCCGTCTTCGACCAGGTCTACCTGGGAGGATACATGTCCGGTGGAGTCGGATTCACCCAGTACGCCACCGCCGCGTACACCGACAACATCCTCGAGGACTACGTCTACTACGCCATCGACCAGATCAAATCCAGGTACGGAGGGTTCTGCAAACTGGACCCCACCAACATGGATGAGGTCATGAAACTCGGTGACGACATCAACGCGTACGCCCTCGAGATGTACGAGCGCTACCCCGCCGTCATGGAGACCCACTTCGGTGGATCCCAGAGGGCCACCGTCTCCGCTGCCGCCACCGGTATCGCGGGAGCCATGGCCACCGGAGTCGCCGATGTCGGACTGAACTGCTGGTACCTCTCCATGCTCCAGCACAAAGAGAGGACCGGAAGGCTCGGATTCTACGGATTCGACCTCCAGGACCAGTGCGGTTCCGCCAACTCGTTCGCCTACAGGTCCGATGAGGGTCTCCCCATGGAGGTCCGCGGACCCAACTACCCGAACTACGCCATGAACGTCGGTCACCTCTCCGGATACACCGGTATCCCCAAGGCGGCCCACGTCGCCCGCGGAGACGCCTTCACCTGCAACCCGTTCGTCAGGGTCGCCTTCGCCGACCCCTCCCTGGTCTTCGACTTCGCCGATGTCACCAAGGAGATCGGACGCGGTGGCCTGAGGGAGTTCCAGCCCGCTGGCGAGCGCAGTGCGGTCATCAAGGGCTGATGGAAGTGAAGGTCGGAGATCTGCTGAAGTACACCCCCACGGCGACTGTGGGGAAGGTGACCGAGATCCGCGAGAGGGACGGGAAGACCTGGGCAAGACTGGACTTCACCGACCTCTGGTACGACTCGGCCCTCCTGATCCCCGCCGACCCGTCGGAGTACATCAAGGTCTCCTACAAGGAGCGCAAGTCCTCCGACGGCGGCCGTCAGGCGCTGGAGGATCTCCAGAAGGAGCTCGAGGAGGTCGATACCTCCGAGATGATGCCTTCCGGAGGCGGATGAGGGCTCCTTGCCTTCACAAAACCTTTTACGCAGGGGTAAAACCCTGCGGCAACCCTCTTCCTTCCCCTCTCTCTTCTCTATCATCCTTGTCCGATACGATCATGTCTGTCCAGAAAATGGATAACATATATTACAAAGATAACAGCGAGCATTTATTCTATAACCGATGCATAGGCGACCATGCGGACGATCCGCAAGAGCTGGAATGATGGAGAGAAGGATCCGCGTAACAGGAAGGGCCACGGTTGACACCCCCGCAGACATAGTTGTGGTGAGGCTGGACATCGAAGGGATGGAGGGAACCTACGAAGGGGCCATCCGCAGATGCGCCGAGAACGGCAGGGACATCAAGGACCGCCTTGAAGCGGTTGGCCTCGACAGGGATTCGCTCAAGACGGTATCCCAGAACGTCCGGCCCCACTCGACAGAGGTCAGGGTGGGCAAGGACGCTTACGACCGCTGGATCACGGAGAAGAGGCTCGACGGATTCGAGTACACGAACACCCTAAGGTTCGAGTTCCTCCACGACAACGAAGTGCTGGGAAGGATTATGGCATCTGTGCTCCAATCGCCGTGCCATCCCAGCGTCACCATACTCTTCAGGAGTTCAGATGCGGAGTCTGCCAGGGCAAAAGCCCTGGGTCTGGCCGTGGAGGATGCCAGAGCCAAGGCCGAGGTGATCTCCAAATCGCTGGGATGCTCCCTCGGACAGGTGATCGACGTGTCCTATGATAGCAGACGCCAGTACTGCGACGAACGCGAGTTCCTATCTGCGGACTGCAACACCGTGGCCATCATGGGATCAAGTCTGGATATGGACGTGGATCCGGAGGACCGCAGCTTCAGCGAGGAGGTCACGACGGTCTGGACGATCGAGTGACGCGACCCGCATGACCGATCCCCCGGATCGTCACGGGCTCGTACAGACACCGTCGTTGCATCAGATCCATGTAGGTCAGTATCAGATCCACAGCACCCTCGATGCCTATTGGGCCGGTGTCCACGGTCAGGTGATAGTTCGACGAATCGGCCCATCTCCTTCCTGTGTATCTCAGATAGTACTCCTCCCTGGACCTGTCCTTCGAGGTTATACGGGCGTAGGCATCCTTCTCCGATATCCCGTTCCTGTCCGCTGATCTTCTGATTCTGTCAGACACTGGGGCCGTGACGAATACGTTGAGGACGTCCCTGCGGCCAGAAAGTACGTAATCCGCGCATCTTCCGACGAAGACGCACTGACCCTTCGATGCCAGGGAACGGATGACATCGCTCTGTGCTACAAACAATGGATTGGCTGTCGGGATCCCGCCGAAGAAGAGATTCGAGCCTGTCCTGGCCCTCTCCTCCATCCGCTCAGCGTCTTCCACGGGAATGCCCATACGGTCTGCAGTCTTCTCTATGACCGTCCTGTCGTAGCACTCGACCCCGAGCCTGTCCGCGAGAACCTTTCCGACCTCACGACCACCGCTCCCGTTCTGCCTTCCGATGGTTACTGTGAGATCCCTCATACGCTCGCCCCCGTGGACTTCAGAACCCTGATGTGCCTGCGCTTCATCACATGGCGGGCGGCAGGCTGGGCGACGAGCATCTCGACCAAGAACGCCACACAGAAGTTTACGGGCCAGTTCCCGGGCCAGTCGAATATCGGTTCCGCTGTCAGCACCCCTTCCATGAGATGTCCGACGGTCGGACCGACGACCGTCATGATCATCGACATCATCAGGACGCAGGCGATGATGTTGAACACGATCTTGGTGTAGAAGCTGTCACCCGGCATCGTGAACCTGCGGACGAACATGTCCGCGACACGACCGACGACGAACGTCATGAGCAACATGACGATCACGACGAGTAGCGGGACCGTCGCAAGTCCATTCATGAAAGTCTCGACCGTCATACCGCCCATCGTCCTGCAGAGATTGAACTCGCACATGATGGTGGCAGTGATGATCGCAATCACCCCTCCGTAGAGGATGCCATCCCTGTTGTTCCATGGTAGCCTTAGCTCTTCCATCGACAGACCTCCTTACCGGACGTCTGTTTCCGGCCCTAAGGCCTCCCGATTTACGACGGCTCCGATCGGCAATCACTTGCAGGAAACGCCCAATGCGGATTCATATAAAATCGAGACCCGACAGCCGAATCCGAGTCGCATCCTATGATGTCCCCTTTCCGTGCTAGGATGTCTGAAACGGGGACCGATAAGCATCGCCTTACGGCGGATGATGATGATGAATCGAGGGGCCGGAGCCCCTCTAGGCCGGATGGCCTCAGTTTATCTTGTTCAGGACCGCCGCCTCCTTGGCCTTGATGGTCGCGATGGACTCATCCAGGTCGGGAGCGGACTCCCCGGGCTTGAGCCTGTTGAAGGCGACCAGCACCGAGGCCAGCTTCGGGTTGTCCTCCATCCCGTAGTACTTCCTGATCATCAGGTCGCACGTGGGGGCGGGGCTGCAGGAAATCACATCCCTGCATCCGTTGGAGGGGTTGAGCTCCGGGAACGACACGGGAGGCATGATGAACGTCTCCCCTCCGTCCGCCTTCACGGTCGGGAACAGGATGAACCCGTCCGAGAGCCAGACGACGTCCTGCTTGTCGGCGTACTTCTGCGCCGTGAACGGGAACACCTCCTCACCGATGACCTCCCCGTTGCCGGACAGGAGGATGACGGTGGGCTCCGGCGGGGGCCTGAACCTGGGGTCCTTGACGATGCATATGACGCATTCGCGGTTCAGGGCCTGGTTGAAGCCCTCGTTGTCGACGTCAATGTTCCCCATGGCGCGGACCTTGGCCTCCTCCTCCTTGACCTGGTTGAGGATGTCCGCATCCAGATAGAACGCGTGGACGACACCCCTGAGACCGCGGACGACCTCGAGCTGCTCGTCTCCCGGCGCATCGATATCGATAGCCATGTTCATCACCCATGATCATTTGAGCTCGACTTCCTCTCCGTCCTCGACGAAGCGGATGACCGAGTCCCTCTTGAGACCGAGATCGCCGGCCACCTCGAGCGCCTTGACGATCCCCGCGGGGACGGGACAGGCGGTATGCGGGATGGCATTGGCGGCGAGCTTGTAGACGGACGATTTGTCGAACGGCGCCTCGACCTCGGCATAGGGGCTCATGGGCTCGAGCTTCCAGGACAT
Organism: uncultured Methanomassiliicoccales archaeon; assembly: GCA_949298875.1. Lineage (GTDB taxonomy): Archaea > Thermoplasmatota > Thermoplasmata > Methanomassiliicoccales > Methanomethylophilaceae > Methanoprimaticola. The sequence goes on from CASFYI010000052.1 coordinate 36,671, forward strand.
CTTGAGGATGTTCGGGCAGTCGCTCTTGATCTCGATCTCGATGAGACCCATCCCGTTGTCCTTGGCGGTTATCAGGGTCTTCATCTTGCAGACCCCAGCGTCGACACATACTCTGCAGTCAGTCATTGTCATCACTCCTCAGCCTAATCAGATTGTTAATTCCTGCCATTGTCCTTATGTCCACCACGCCGATCGCCGCGATGATGCGGTTGTCGAGCTCTATCGGCGTGACGATGACCCTTATGCCCTTGTACGGACCGGACGTCGCGATCTTGCGGATGGTCGTACCGACGTTGATGACCTCCTCCAAGACCTGTCCGGTGTAGGCATTGTCGATGACGGCGCCGTTCTCGATCCTTATGCCGAGATTGTCCCTGCTCTTGGCGCATACAGGGAGGCCTCCGACGAGGTCGTGGATGGCGAACGCCAGGGATATCAGCTCGTTCCCCGTGTTCTTGGGGGTGAGGATGTCCTTCAGGTCGCGGTTGACCTGCATGCCGCCCATGATGGCCAGACCCGCGGTGACCGCTCCAAGCTCCGCGATCTCGGCGGTGGGGCCGGTGCCGATGATGATCACGTCCTCGTTCTTCAGAGCGAAGAGAGCCGAGATCTTGCTCGAGAGGGCTTCCTCCACGGGATAGTCCGAACCTGGGAAGATGAGCCTCCCGTCCGTGTACACCAGGGTGGTCGCGCCGGTCGCGCCGGAGCGTATCGCGGCGTCCCTCTCCTCGCAGCCGAACTTCACGCTGCCGGCCTTCTTGGGCACGCGGACGGCGCAGTCGTGGTCGCCGATGGTCAGATCGCTTATGGAGATCGGGGCGATGTCCATGTGGTAGTTCCTCTTGATGTCGGAACCGCGGTCCGTGAGCAGGATCCCGCTCTTGCCTATGGTTATCATGCCCTGGTCCTGGAGCTGCGAGAGGATCGTCCTCGTGCTGCCCTCGCCTATCCCGAGGTACTGGGACAGCCTCTTCCTGCCGACCGGCTGGCTCTCGTCGAGGCACTGGAGGGCCTTCCAGATATGGTAGTCGTTGAATTTCGGGACCGGTCCGCCCAACCGTCCTGACTTCTGCATCATCGTTGGATGCACCATGTATCCAATATTTGAACATTATGTTAACTAATGTATACTTGTTAGTACATTGAACTGTTTTATCCCAATCCTGGCCGTCCGACTAAACGAAGTTAACGCGCACTTACCGTTCGGGTTGTTCCAAGATAGTTTATATTGGCCCAGGGGTTGGGCGGTTCATGGCTCAAGAGTCGGCAGAACTTCTGGTCATCGAGAACGTATCGAAGACCTTCGACGGAAGGCGCGTCCTCGACAACTTCAGCGCCACGCTGTCGACCGGGAAGATCCTCGGTCTGATTGGTAAGAGCGCAGCCGGTAAGAGCGTCCTGATCCACATGCTCAGGGGCAGCGAGGAATACGCCCCTGACGAGGGTCGGGTCATCTACAACGTCAACCGTTGCTGCAAGTGCGGCAACCTGGACCTCCCGTTCGCGGGGAAGCCCTGCAGCAAGTGCGGAGGCGAGACGGAGAAACTCGCCGTCGACTACTGGTCCCTCAAACCGGACGACAGCCTGAGGCAGGCGGTCAAGGCCCGCGTCGCCATCATGCTCCAGAGGACCTTCGCCCTGTTCGGCGACATGTCCGTGGTCGAGAACGTCATGGAGGCCATCCCCGCCGACATCACCGGCGAGGCCAGGACCAGGCGCGCCATCGAGCTGCTCGAGCTCGTCAACATGACCCACAGGACCACGCACATCGCCAGGGACCTGTCCGGAGGGGAGAAGCAGAGGGTCGTCATGGCGAGGCAGCTGGCCAAGGAGCCGCTGTTCTTCCTCGCGGACGAGCCCACCGGTACGCTGGACCCCACCACCGCCGAGATCGTCCACAAAGGTCTCGTCGACTACGTCAGGAACAACGGCATCTGCATGGTCTTCGCGTCCCACTGGCCCGAGGCCATCGAGAGGATGGGCGACGACGCCGTCCTCCTCGACGGAGGGAAGACCCTGGAGCACGGGGCCCCCAAGGACGTGTGCCAGACCTTCATGAAGGACTACCACTTCGACGAGAAGAAGCAGGAGGGCATCCTCGGCGACCCGCTCATCGTGCTGGAGGACGCCAAGAAGCACTACTTCTCCGTCGTCAGGGGAGTCGTCAAGGCCGTCGACGGCGTGAGCTTCGAGATCAGGGAGAGGGAGATCTTCGCCCTGGTCGGATACTCCGGAGCCGGCAAGACCACCACCTCCAGGATGATCGCCGGCATGACCCCCGCGACCTCCGGCTCCGTCAAGATCAAGATCGGCGACGACTGGATCGACATGTCCGAGAGCGGATTCGCCGGCAAGGGAAGGGCGACCCCCTACATCGGGTTCCTCCACCAGGAGTACACCCTCTACCCGTTCGACACCATCCTGCAGAACCTGAGCACCTGCATCGGCATGAAGATGCCCGCGGAGCTGGCCAAGATCAAGGCCATCCAGGTGCTGGTGAGCGTCGGATTCGACAAGTCGAACATCGAGAACATCCTCTACGCCTACCCGGACTCCCTGTCCGTCGGCGAGCAGCAGAGGATCGCCTTCGCCCAGGTCCTGATCAAGGAGCCCCGCATCATCGTTCTGGACGAGCCCACCGGGACCATGGACCCGATCACCAAGACCATCGTGGCGAAGTCCGTCATCCGCGCCAGGGAGACCCTCGGAGAGACCTTCCTGGTCGTCAGCCACGACATGGACTTCGTCATGAACTGCTGCGACCGCGCCGCCTTCATGAAGGGAGGAAGGGTCGTTTGCCTCGGGGAGCCTAAGGAGGTCCTCGAGGAGTTCAGTATGGAGCCCGTGCCGGAAGGTGAATGAGCATGAAGCAGAAGATGGGGAGATACCTCAGCTTCGTGGAATGCAGGGAATCGATGGGACTCGGCGTCGGAGGCGGTCTGGCCATGAGGGCCACCATCTCCGAGTCCGGAAGGGACGTCGTGGCCATAGCCATGGGTCCCGGCAGGAGGCACATCACCAAGCCCGTCTGCGAGATCACCTACGCCCTCAGGGAGGAGGGGATCGACACCAGCGTCCTCGTCGTGAACGCCGGATCCGGCGTACCTTCGGACGCCCCGGACATGACGACCGGATCGTACTTCGGCCTCGACCCCATCGAGGCGGAGCGCATCCAGCAGTTCAAGGTCGCCCTGATCCACCTGGGCAACGTGCGCATGCACATCATCTACAAGGCGAGGCTCATCCTCAGGAACGTCGACATCCCCGCCATCATCGTGGCCCAGTGCCCGGTGGACTTCGAGGACTTCGCCGCCATCGGCGTGAAGACGTCCCGCGTCATGCCCCCGGACGACAAGATCCAGACCAAGGGCGAGATCGTGGAGATCGTGACCGGTGTTGTGAGAGGGGTCACAACCACCCAGGACAAGCTCGACGAGATCGTGTCCAAGGTGCAGTCCATGCTGCCGGAGGGATCCAGATGAAGGTCACCGTCAACGGCGTCGAGAAGAAGCTGCGGTCCGGTGCGACCCTCAAGACGGCCATCGCGGGTGAGCCCTACGTCAAAGGCTCCCTCATAGCTATACACCTCTCCGAGGAGCGCGTGGTCAAGGAGACCAGGGACTTCGAGATCGAGACCGACGCCGGGACCATGGTCCTCCGCCTCAACGAGACCCCCGAGGCCGAGATGTGGAGGTCCATCGCCATGGGCATGGAGGGCGTCACCGCCAGGTGGGTCACGCATGACATCGCCTCCTTCGGAAGCTTCCCCACCGACCTCCCGACTGACAGGGGCGAGTACCGCTACCGCACGTACGACTGCTTCCTCGCGCTGGGAGGATTCGACAACCACACCACCTACATGATGATCGCCAGGGACAACCACACCGGGTCCTACGGGGCCGGGCAGGCGGTCATCGGCAGGATCACCGTCGGAAGGCACATCCTGGACCACATCAGGGAGGGCGACGGCATCAGATCCGTCCGCCCGATGATGTCGGAGACCAGCAGGGAGAACGTGGACGTAACGTCCGACCTGACATACAAGCTGGAGGACGGCTACAGGGTCGAGACGTACATGGGCCTCACCCTGGACCACCGCTCCCCGATCTCCGCGGAGCACGCGCTCATCCTCGCGTCCCGCGGATACATGAACATCACGGAATCGACCGGCAGCTTCGCCGCCTGCTCCGACGACCTGGACGTGGACATCCCGGTCGAGGACATCGGGGTCAGGGAGGTCGGCGCGGTCACCGTCAGGAACGACGGCATCGGCAAGGGCCGCCTCTACGTATACAGGGAGAGGCGCCAGCTCTCCGAGGTCCACAACACCGCGGGGACCGTGTCCCAGGGCCGCGCCATCATGAAGTACGCGCCCAAGGACTCGATGGTCACGGTCGTCGCCGAGCCCGCCAGGGCGCTGGCCGTCGGCATGACCATGGCCGAGGGCGAGGCGTTCCTCAGGGGCAGGGGCATATACCCGTGCCGCACCGGGGACGTGGCCGACGACGCGATAATCGTGGAGCAGACCCCCGAGAGGACCCTCGAGGCCATCGCCAACGGCGAGGTCGAGATATTCGGAGTCCCCAGGGAGAAGGTCTTCAAGATCAAGGTCAACGACAAGGACGCCGTCAGCGCCCACTACTTCAGGAAGGTCACAGGCCTCAGCCACAAACCCATAGGCACCCTGAAGGTGCAGTTCACCTTCGAGGGACTCCCCATGGTCACATTCTACGGGGACGAGGTCCGCGGGAAGAACCTGTACCCCCAGGACCCGTTCAAGCGTGTCAAGCGCGGGGACATCGGTCTGACAAACCAGGCCAGACCCCACCACGGACTCATCGGGATCAGGCTGGAGGACAGCAAGGAGTTCGGCCCCACCGGAGAGGAGGGGTACGGGACCAACATCGTCGGGAAGTTCGACGACGACCTCGACAGGCTCATGAAGGACCTGGAGGAGGACGACGTCGTCTACATCACGGAGGAAGAGATATGAGCGCAGAGAGGGAGACCAGGCTCCTCATGATTTCGCCGAGCTCCATGCTCACACCGGACCAGCTGGTCCGCATGGTGCACTCGTTCGGCCTCACCGTCACGGTGAAGGAGACCTGCTACGGATGCCTCATCGAGGCCTCCGCGGAGACCGCGCGCGAGGTGCTCTCCCGCGTCAGGGAGAGGTACCCCAACGAGGTCTTCTCCAAGGTCAGGGCCTACAGGTGCAGCGACCCTGTGAGATGCAGGGCCCAGCACGGCACCAGGCCCGGTTACGCACAGCTGGAGGAGGAGTGGTCACTCCTCCCCAGGATACAGCACGGCCTCGAGGAGGTCGAGAAGGGGGCGAAGTATGTTCCGCCCGCCGAGAAGAAACGCATTCCCGTAAACGACTTCAAGAAGATCTGCGAGGCTCAGCGATGAAGGTGTTCATAGATCCGCCAAACAGCCTGGTACTCTACGACCTCGTGGAGAGGTTCGGTCACCAGCCGCTCAGCGCCATGGCGGCGATTCAGGAGAGGGTAGACAACCTGGAGGTAGACATGCCTCCGATGAACGTGTCCCTGGACGATGTCGTCAGGGGACTCAAGTACGCCGGTGTGGAGGTCCCCTCCGGCATCCGCGGGAGGCTCGCCCTCTGGGGCCCCATGATCGAGGAGGCAGATGCGGCCATCATCATGGACGACTGCCCCTACAGCTTCGGCTGCGTCGGATGCGAGAGGTCCAACCTCATGGTCAAGTACCTGATCAAGAGGCGCGGCATCCCCGCCCTCCACGTCAGCTACCCCGAGGATGACGAGCAGGCGACCAACTTCGTCGCGCAGACGAAGGAATTCCTGGAGGGACTTCAGTGACCATCAAGATTGCACAGCTCTCGTGCGGGACCGAGTACAGCAGCGTCCAGTACGAGATAGAGAAGGCGGCCAGGTCCGTCGGGGCCAAGATCGTGTACCCCGACGTCTCCGCCGCGGACATCGACGAAGCCGTCAGGAGGTTCGGCTTCACCCCGCGCTCCCCGCAGCTCAAGCTCATGATTGCCCGCGCAGCCGCGCTGGCCGACGAGAAGTACGACGCTGACGCGGTGTTCATCACCACCTGCTTCAGATGCGCCGAGGCCGCCCTCATCAGGAACGAGCTCAGGAGGTTCATCCAGGAGAACACCCGTCTCCCCGTGGTCACCTACTCGTTCACCGAGAGGCTCAAGGCGTCCCAGCTCCTGACCAGGATGGAGGCCCTGGTCACCATCGTCTCCAGGAAGGAGCTCCTCGCCAGGGAGAGACAGACCGGCATCACCGTCGGCCTGGACTCCGGATCGTCAACCACCAAGGCCGTCGTCATGGAGAACAACAAGATCATCGGCAAGGACTGGACCCCCTCGGGAGACGTCATCCAGTCGGCAACCCAGGTGCTGAACAACGCCCTGGAGATGGCCGGCATCGAGATGAAGCAGGTCGAGGCCATCGGAACCACCGGATACGGAAGGTTCACCCTCGGCGAGCACTTCGGAGCGAAGCTCGTCCAGGAGGAGCTCACGGTCAACTCCAAGGGGGCCGTGTGGCTCGCCGACAGGCAGAGGGGAGAGGCCACCATCATCGACATCGGCGGTATGGACAACAAGGCCATCACCGTCAGGGACGGCGTCCCGGACAACTTCACCATGGGGGGCATCTGCGCCGGAGCGTCCGGAAGGTTCCTCGAGATGACCGCCAGGAGGCTCAAGATCGACGTCACCGAGCTCGGAGCGCTGGCTGACAAGGGCAACTGGCGCAACGCCAAGATGAACTCCTACTGCTCCGTCTTCGGTATCCAGGACCTGGTCACCACCCTCGGGGAGGGCAAGAGCTTCGAGGACGTCGCGGCCGCCGCCTGCCACTCCGTCGCCGAGCAGGTGTACGAGCAGCAGCTCCAGGAGATCGACGTCAGGCACCCCATCATCGAGGTCGGAGGCACATCGCTCATCTCCGGACTGGTCACCCAGGTCGGGGAGGTCCTCGGGGAGCGCCCCATCGTCCCGCCCGACTCGCAGTACATCGGCGCCGTCGGCGGCGCCCTGCTGAGCTCCGGATTCCTGTGAGGGATGCCGATGGACATCGAGATTGTAGGTGAGGACCCGTACGGCAGGGACGCCTATGCCAAGCTGTTCGACGAGATCATGAGCGACCTGAACAAGGCCGTCCTCATCGACCGCGTCAGGCTCGTGCTCAGGCCGGAGACCCCGCTGTTCATCTTCACCATCGTGCTGAAGGCCGCCCCCGGCCCCAAGACCGTGGGCGACATCGCCACCGTCAGGAAGGAGGTCGGAGGGGTCCACGTCACCATCACCGAGGAACGCTACGCCCCCGACATCCTCACCGCCCTGTTCAACAGATACGGGAGGCAGGGCGTGACCCAGCAGAACAGGTTCGACCTCGACGTCACCGGCGCCGAGGAGGAGGCCGTCGCCGGGATCACGATCACCTCCGGCGAGGAGGACAGGAGGGAGCTAATGGGCGCCGTCTGGAGGACGATGCCCGAGGGCATCAAGAACCGCAAGACGATGATGACCGACAACGTCATCACCGTGGTCGCCACCGAGGAGATCCTCACCCAGGAGATGGTCGCGGCCGGAAGGGAGGAGCACGTGCTCATGGGAGGTTCCGCCGATGTTTGAGGTCCTGATGTACGACGGAGGGGTCTACCGCTCCGACGAGCTCTACGAGATCATCGAGGACGTGGGAGGCGTCGTGCTGCAGAAGATCCGCAGCGCGCAGATGCTCACAGTCATCATGTCCGTCCCCGAGGAGGACAGGCAGGCTGTCGAGGCCGTCTGCAGGGACATCGGAGGGGAGGTCCGCAACGTGCCCCTGGCGGGCACCGAGATCGCGGTCATCGGCCCCACCCTGGGAAGGCACCACATGCCCCACCCGATCTGTGACATAGCCGAGATCCTCAGGAGGAACGGCGCCGTCACCGTCGTCATGGGCATGGCCCGCGGACGCGGGAAGGCCACATCCCAGATCTCCATGACCGAGAGGTGCATCATCGACGAGTACGACGGGGCCATCTTCATGATGGGCAACTTCAAGAGCTGCGTCGAGACCAAGGCCGCCCTGATGCAGGACATCCACGTTCCCACCCTCCTGGTCTCCGGGCCGAAGCCCGAGGGCATCGAGGGGACCTGCGACGCCGTCGTGTCCGGTGTCGGACGCAAGGCCTCCAGGATGAGGTCGGTCGAGGAGAGGGACAAGCTCAACGAGATCGTCGACGCCATGGAGGCGATCCTCAGGGACAAGAGCCGCAGCCTGGAGGAGGACCCGCTCTTCGTCCATCCCGCGGAGATCAAGCAGGTGCTCGAATCCTACGAGCCGATCAACATGTGCCTGCGCCCCGCCCCGATGGTGCTCCATCTCGACGGACTGAGGATCAAGATCCCCTACGCTGAGCACAGGGAGTATCTGGAGAACGTCATGATCTACGGCAGGAGGCTCGGCGAGATAGCCGACATCACCCCGTCGAAGATCGACGACAGCAGCGTCCTGATCCGCATCAAGTCCCGCTCCCAGATCGAGGACGAGGACCGCAGGAAAGCGCTGCGATGAAACGCAAGGGGACGTACGTCCTCGCAATAGCCCTGGACTCCGACCGCGAGATCGCGGTCGGGGCCCTCGGCACCCTTCATTTTCCGGCCGGAACGTACTGCTACGTGGGGAGCGCCATGGGCGGGCTCGACCAGAGGCTCCGCAGACATCTCACGAGGGACAAGGTGCACAGATGGCACGTCGACTATCTGGTGGCCGAGGCCACGGACGTCCGCGCCTACGAATCGTATCCCGATTTCGTACCGGAGTGCGAGCTGGCCCGCATGGCCCATAGTTGCGGGATGACGTGCGCCGCGAAGGGCTTCGGATGCTCCGACTGCCGCTGCGAGACGCACCTGTTCCGGTCCGACCCCGGCTCCATAGCCAGACTGATCGACGCCGCCGGTCTAGTCTCATATAATCTCATTTCTTTTCCCGACGGGAAACCCTTATAACGCGCGGATACGTGCCTCGCTCCGTGAATGCCGCGAGAGCGGAGGTTCGTTCAATGAAGAACATCAAAAACGTCAAAATCAGCGAGGAGGGAGTCGAGCACATCGCCTCCCTCATCGGCAGCGCCAAGATCAGGGAAGAGGACGGAAGGGTCATCGTGACCCCCGCCAACAACGAGGAGCTCAGCGCCGCCGTCGCGAGCGCCTTCTCCCACGGATGCTCCGTGACCCCCCTCTCCAAGAAGGGATCCCACACCGATGACGGCGGCATCCTCGTCGACATGTCCGAGATGAACGGCATCATCGACGTCGACGCCGAGCACATGACCGTCAAAGCCCAGGCCGGATGCAAGTTCCACGCCCTCATGAAGGCCGTCGACGAGGCCGGATTCACCATCGGCGTCGTCCCCGCCGGAGCTGACCCCACCGTCGAGGACTGGATCTACACCGAGGAGGCGGGAATCGGCTCCTTCAAGTACGGCACCGTCAAGGACAGTGTCTACAACGTCATCGCCGTCGACTACGAGGGCGGAGTCCTCGAGACCGGATTCGACAAGATCGGCTACTACATGAGCGGGTACAACCTCATCCAGACCCTGTGCGCCTCCTCCGGAAGGCTCGCCATCGTCTCCGAGGTCACCTTCAGGATGCACCCCAAGGGCGTCACCAAGGCCGTCGCCTACTCCCTCCCCGACTCCGGGAAGATGCAGGAGGCCTTCCAGACCATCGCCCACCACCCGTCCCTCAAGCCCCTCCAGATCTCCTTCAACGGACCCATCTGCGTCATGGCATTCCAGGGCGCCGAGGAGTTCGTGGACCTCGACCTCCAGCAGGCCGACGAGATCATGACCGGCGTCGGAGCGACCAAGGAGGACCAGTCCGTCGCGGACGACAAGTTCGGCAACATCGCGGTCGGCGCCTGCGTCAACCCCGACGCGGCCACCTTCTACGTCCCCCTCAGGAACATGGACGCCTTCGTCGCCGCCGCCAACGGCATCGCCGACTTCAACATCGCCGGAAACATCCCCGACAAGAGCACCGCCTGCGTCAAGCTGACCGGTGACGTCGGAGAGGACAAGTACGAGGCCGCCGCGGACAAGGCCGAGGAGCTCGGCGGACGCGCCAGCATCAGGTGCCCCAGCAAGTACAGGGACGAGCCCACCAAGGACTTCATCAGGAGGATCGAGAGCGGATTCCTCGGAGCCGAGGTCGAGGAGCCCAAGCTCGACAGGACCGTCGACGAGAGGATCATCTCCGCCCTGAAGGCCATCGTCGGGGACAAGAACGTCACCACCACCGGCATGGACCGCATCCTGTACAGCCACGACATGGCCCCCCTCCCGAAGGAGGCCGGCCTCGCCTTCAACAACATGCCCGACGTCGTCGTCAGGCCCAGCACCCTGGAGCAGGTCTCCCAGATCGCCAAGCTCGCCTACGAGAACGGCGTCGCACTCACCCCCAGGGGCAACGGGTCCTGGGGTCTCGGCGGATGCATGCCCACCGCGAAGGGAATCGTCCTGGACATGCCGTCCAAGATGAACCACGTCATCAGCATCGACGAGGAGAACCTCGTCGTCAAGGTCCAGGCCGGATGCACCTGGAAGAACCTGCTCGAGGCGTGCATGAAGAAGGGCTACATCATCGGATCCTACCCGTCCTCGTTCCCCTCCGCCACCATCGGCGCCTGGTACAACACCAACGGAATGGGAATCGGCTCCTACAAGTACGGCTCCGCCAGGGAGAACGTCGTCAACGCGGAGATCGTCGTCGACGACGGATCCATCGTCACCACCGGATGGGACGACATGGGATCCTACCGCGCCTCGTTCAACCTGAACCAGTTCTTCTCCGGATGCGAGGGAACCCTCGGATACGCCGTCACCTTCACCATGAGGCTCCACCCCATGGGACAGATCAGGTGCCTGGCCTACGAGTTCGACAACCTCGCGGACATCGACGGACCCATGCAGGCCCTCGTCAACCACCCGTCCGTGAAGCCCCTCCACGTCGCCTGGTCCGACTACCTGCACTTCCAGAACCAGCACAGGGCCGGCGTCCACGCCCCCGACGTGAAGAACCTGTGGCTCGTCACCCTCCAGGGAGACGAGGCCCACAACGACCTCGAGGAGGCCGCCGTCACCGCCATGGCCGAGGCCGCCGGCGGAAGGAAGATCGCGAACGAGATCGCCGAGCACGAGTGGGCCGAGAGGTGCTACGAGTTCAGGGCCAGAAAGGTCGGAGTCGGAGAGATCCCCGCCGAGGTCATCGTCCCCACCATCAACTGGGGCCAGTTCGCGGGCGACTGCTACAAGGGCTTCGAGGAGATGAAGATGGAGGCCGGCGGAGTCATCGGCGTCATGGTCGACAGGAGCACCGCCCTCTGGATGCCCTACTACTTCAAGGACGACGAGATGCTCACCGGAATGCTCTCCTTCGGATTCAACTTCTACCTGGGCGACGTCGCCGCCAGGTACGGAGGCAGGTCCACCGGATTCGGTGTGTTCTTCGCCTGGATGACCGACGTCATCCACAACCACGACACCGCCGACATGCTCAGGGAGCTCAAGACCGTGCTCGACCCGCACGACGTCGTCAACCCCGGCCACGTCACCTGCGGAATGACCAGGTTCGGAGTGGACATGAACAAGACCCTCATGTCCATGGGCAGCATGCTCATCCAGACCGTCAAGAAGCTCTTCCCGGCCGACAAGACCTTCGAGAAGAACCTCGCCAGGTTCAGGTACGACGACCTCGAGCACATCAAGAACCTCGACAGGGTACACACCCTGGGAGACGGAACCCAGTGATTCCATGGCGGGCGAAGGCCCGCCACAAACATCCTTACGGCCCCTTCGGGGGTCGGCGATCATTCTCTGAAACAATCGGAAACCGCATCGTCACGGTTCCGCATCGGAACTAGCGCCGCCGGCAGGACGGACGACGCGTGATCGGTAGCCCCTGGACCTCAGCACATCGGGTATGTCGGCGACCGAATCAACCACGGTCATGTCCGGGTTATCGGCCAGCCAGTCCTCGCGGGTGCACGATCCTGTGAGCACACCGACGTAGTCCGCTCCCGCATCGCGCGCGGAATGCCAGTCGGTCAGGTTGTCGCCGACGTACAGGATCTCCTCCGGACGGACGCCCAGGAGACCGGCGAAGTCGATCATCGCCTTGGGAGACGGCTTCGCATCGTCGTAGAAGGTGTGGTCCCTGCCCATCACGGCATCGAACTCGTTGAACAACGGACCAAGCGCCCTGCGGGCGTACTCGAGGCTCCCGCGGGTCAGGATGCCCGTCTTCAGGCCCATCGCGCGGATGGCTTCGAGAGCCTCCACGTTGCCCGGGAATGGTTCCGCCTCGTCGACGAACTCGCACTCGCACTCGGTGGCCAGGTCGTCGATCTCGGAATTGATGGCCTCCCATTCGGAACCGCGTCCGTTGGCCTCCAGCCAAAGGCGTATCGGCGTCCTGAGCCTCTTGGCCCTCCCGCCGAAGTCTATATCGTCGAATGGTATGCCATGGCGCTCCAGCACCGTGCGGTCTACGTTGTTCAGCCTGTCGTAGTCCACGTGAGTCCTGAGGAAGGTGCCGTCCATATCGAATCCGACGGCCCTGTAGCGCCCTGCCATGGATGACCGGATGACGGCATCCGATTAGATGCTATCGTCACTGCGGGGGCCACATGCCCCTGAGCCTTCCGCCCTCGCGGTCGGCGTCCATGGTCCAGACCTCCATGCCGGGTATGACCATCCTGACGACGGGCACGTCGAGCTCGGGACGGGTCAGGTCGACGGCGACGACGCGGTCGAATCCCGCGTCCACCAGCCTTCCCAGGACCACCTCTATGTCATCGAGGACATCGTCGGTGGATCCGTCTGGGATGTCCGACAGTTTCACCGATCCCCTGCCCTCGCCGAACCACAGGCGGTTGAGCTCCTTCACCCTCTCGTACCCCATCTGGACGGTGGCCCTCTGGAGCTGGGCGTTGATCTTCTTGCCGTCCCTGTGGGTGGCCCTGCTCTGCGCCACCTCGGTGATCGCCCTGACCGCTGCGATCTCCGGATCGAGATGGGTGCCGACCCCGATGGTCAGCATCTCCGGATCTTTCGTGGCCACGTCGTCCGCGGCGGCGCCGATGGTAGGGATCCCGGTGTCGCAGGTGAGGTCCTTCAGATGGACCTCGACCCCGTGCTCCGCGAACCTCGCGATCAGCTTCCCGGGAAGGGAATCCGGATCGGCGATCACATCGGGGACGGGAAGGTTCCTGTACTCAGCGATGGACCAGGCGTCCCTCTCCACGAGCTCGAATGTCGCGTGGAGGACCGCCTCCTCCATGTTGTTGCCCGATGCGAGGCCGTTGGTGTGGTACTTGAAGAGCTGGAGGTCTGTGTCGGGGATGTACGGATAGAACACCGCGCATGCGGGGACCCACAC
>CASFYI010000053.1 GCA_949298875.1 uncultured Methanomassiliicoccales archaeon
CAAGAGCGAGGGGGCCGAGGCGGTCCGCACGCTGAGGAGGGAGTTCCCCTCGCTCAAGATCATCGCGGACACCAAGACCATGGACACCGGCTCGTTCGAGGTGGAGATCATGGCCAAGGCCGGCGCGGACATCGTCACCGTCCTCGGTCTCGCCGACGACGCCACCATCGAGGAGGCCGTCATGGCGGGCAGGAAGTACGGGGCGGAGGTCATGGTGGACCTCATCAACGTACCGGACCGCGTCGCCCGCGCGAAGCGCGTCCAGGAGCTGGGGGCGTCGTATGTGTGCATGCACATGGGCATCGACACCCAGATGAGGGGCGAGGAGCCCCCGGTGGATATCCTCAGGAGGATCGTATCCGAGGTCTCCATCCCCGTGGCGGTCGCCGGCGGAATCACCGCCGAGAACGCCGGGGAGTACGTCGAGGCTGGCGCCTCGGACGTCATCGTCGGAGGGGCTATCATCAAGACATCCGACATCCCCGCCGCCGCCCGCGACATCAGGAACGCCATGGCAGGCGCGAAGGTGGACACCGACCTCGCCAGGAAGTACTCCGAAGAGGACCTGTTCGAGGCCTTCTCGAGGGTCTCCACGTGCAACATATCCGATGCCTTCCACAAGCAGGGCGTCATGTTCGGCATAGTTCCGCAGTCCCTCAGGCACAAGCAGAAGATGGTCGGCAGGGCGCTCACCGTCCAGACGGCCAACGGCGACTGGGCGAAGCCCGTGGAGGCCATCGACAGGGCGAAGGACGGGGACGTCATCGTCATCGACGTCGGAGGGGCGCCCGTAGCCGTATGGGGCGAGCTCGCGGCTCACTCGGCGATGGTCATGGGCGTCCGCGGGGTGGTCATCGACGGCGCCGTCAGGGACATCGACGACATCAGGGACCTCGGATTCCCCGCATTCTCGCGCTCTGTCGCGCCTTGCGCCGGGGAGCCGAAGGGCTACGGTGGCATCGGCATCGAGGTCATCGTCGGGGGCCAGAGGGTCCGCACCGGCGACTGGATCGTCGGCGACGAGAGCGGCATCATGGTCATCCCCAAGGAGATGGCAGTCGAGGTCGCCAACCGCGCGCTGGACGTCCACGAGAGGGAGAACAGGACCCGCGAGGAGATCGAGCGCGGATCCACCCTTTCCAAGGTCAACGAGCTCGCCAAGTGGGAACCCGTCAAGTGAGGGCCCCGGACCCATAGAAGTATTGAAACTCCCCCACCTGGCACATGTCCAGGGAGGGGGAGATGGTTTTTCCCTCCGAAAGGAGGGTCTGTGATCAGTAGACGTGCCTTATCCCGTTGATCTCCTCGTCCAGGGCCTTGAGCCTGGCGATCCTGTCGGGGGTGGTCGGGTGGGTCCTGAAGAGGTTGATAAGCCCGCTGGCCTTCCTGGTCCCGAGGGGGTTGGAGATCCACACGCTCTCGTAGGACGGATTGTCGTAGTTGTTCGTCCTGGAGCTGCATCCGCCCTCGATCTTGGTGAGGGCGCTGGCCAGCGCCATGGGCTTGCCGGTCAGCCTGGCGCCGGTCTCGTCCGCGAGGTACTCCCTGTTCCTGGAGACGCCCAGCTGGACGAGCATGGCGGCGATGGGCATGGTGATGTCGGCGAGGATCGCTATCGCGAGGCTCATGCCATTCCTCTCATCGCTGAACATCGTCGACCAGACCGCCATCTGCGTGATGTAGCCGACAATGGACGCCATCAGGGAGGCCACGGACATGACGAGGATGTCCCTGTTCTTCACATGGGAGAGCTCGTGCGCCATGACTCCCTCGAGCTCCTCGTCGGTGAGGAGATTGAGGAGGGGCCTGGTGGCGACGACCAGGGCGTCCTTCGGATTCCTGCCGGTCGCGAATGCGTTCGGCATGGGGACATCGGAGACTCCGACCTCCGGCATGGGCAGGTCCGCCTTCATCGCGAGCCTCTCCACTATGGCGTAGAGCCTGGGCTCCTGCTCCCTGGTGACTATCCGCACCCTGTTGTACTTGATCGCAGACCTCTTCGAGAAGAAGTAGGAATAGAAACAGAAGACCACCGAGACCGCAAGCATGGCCAGGAGACCCATGATCCAGTTCCCGAGCAGTTTGCCCACCACGGAACCGAGGATCACCAGTATCCCGGTCATCGCCACGAACATGGCCGCTGTCCTTAGACGCCAGTGCATTTGAATCGTCTCCAGTTGGATTGAACTTGTATATAATTCTATGTTACGAAAGCCTCAGACATCCAGGGACATGCCGACGTAGAACTCGTCCACGCCCGTGAGGCCGAAGTGTACCCTCATGTTGGTCATGCCGTCCCTGCCTGTGCAGTGGTTCAGATGGAGGTCGGTGCATCCGCATGCGTCCAGCTCCTGCGCGTAGGCCTCCGCGACGGGCTTCTTCCTCTTCTCCAGGAGGATCGCCCCCACGAACGACTTCGCATCCCTGCCGAACCTCTGCCTGACGGCGTCCAGGACGGGGCCGGGGCCGTCGCGGGCCCTGCCGCTCACGATCGTCAGGAGCTTCCCGTCGATGACGACGAACGCCTCCCTGTAGCCGTCGGCGTAGGCGATCGGAGGTGTGACCCAGACGTCCGGGGCCACCTCGAACCATCCCTCCAGATCGTGCAGGCGGGCCTTCTCCCTGTTCTCGTCGGAGAGGCCGGCGCTCTTGGACAGCACGCCCTTCTTCCCCGCGTAGAGGCCGGACGGGGCGTACACGTCCACCGGCTCGGACCTCTGGTCGAGGAGGGCGTTTATCGCCCTGCAGTTGTCCGGATGGGACTGCGACACGACCACAGCGTCTATCGAGTCCGGGTCTATCTCCAGATACTCCAGGTTGTGGGAGAGGTACCTGTCCCTGAGGCCCGTGTCGAAGAGCACGCGCTTCCCGCCCGATTCTATGAGCATCGAGAAGCCCTTGGCCCCGATCAGGGGCGTGTCCACCACAGAGCCCTCGTCGTACACGCAGAGGATCCTTGCCATCGCTGTCATCTCCTGTAAAGTGAGTTCGGAATGTCCCCGCAGATCCTGTGGATGCTCTCCACGGACACCTCGCCGTTGGCGAGCCATGCCCTGACCCTCTTGGGGACGGTGTTCACCGACATGATCGCGCCCGGCTTGGACGGGTCGTCGATGTAGTCGGTCTCGATCATGAAACGGTCCGTGCCCTTGCCGATGGCCTCCCTCGTGTTGGTCTTGGAGGCTGGTATCGACGGCATCACCCCGTGCGTCTCCTCCGGGGTCACCCACGGAGGGGACGAGTGCTTCACGACCCTGCCCCTGTCCAGACCGGCGCGGTCGGCCAGCTCCGCCAGGGAGCGGTCGGTGTCGGCCTCTGACTCGCAGTGGATGATGACCGGACAGTCGACCTCGCGGGCGAGCTCCATCCCGCGGAGCAGCACCCTGTTGGACGCGTCCCATATCTCCTCGGACACGGGGAAGTGGGGCCTGCCTATCTCGCCGAGGGCAACGGCGCGGCCCTCGGCCACATCCCTCGCCGCGTCCTCCATCCCCTCGATCATCATCTCCTCGGCCCTCTCCAGGCCGTAGGCCTCGGCGAGGGATATCAGGAGGATCGGGTACGGACCCACGGCGATGTTTATCTCCAGGTCCGTCTCCTCCCTGGCGCGCTGTGCCAGACCGTACGTGATCTGATACGACCCCTCGAAATCTGCGCCCTCGCGTATGCGGACCTCGGGGTACGGCAGCGTCACCAGCGTCAGCCCCGTCCCGCCGGCGGCCTGGTACTCCTTCAGGGCCTCGACGTTCCTCCCGGAGGGGGACATGTGGATGTGGTTGTCGTAGACTGGGACGCTCTCGCTCATCGGACCTCGTAAGCCGTCACCGGATAAAGGCATCTCGGAGGACCCTTCGGACGCTCCCCAGAAAATGGATATACGCGCTCCCCGTCCTCGTGGCGATGGACCCGAACTCCCGCTTCATGCTCAAGGCGTTCAAGAAGTACTACCGGACGGACGGTCCCATTGTGCCAGACAGGTTCGCCCGCAGGGAGTTCGGCTTCATGTTCTTCGACAGGAACTACGTCCAGAGGCACCTGTCGTTCAGCAGCCCCGAGGAGCTGCGCAGATACATGCAGGGGAACGTCCCCGCGCACAGCTACTACTCCACATCGTACTACCGCAAGCCGGACGCCCCCACCATGGACGAGAAGGAGTGGCTCGGGGCGGAGCTCATCTTCGACCTGGACGCCGACCATCTGGAGGGCGCTGCGAACATGACCTACGCGGAGATGCTCAGACAGATCCGCTCGGAGATGATGAACCTCGTCGACTCCTTCCTGCTAGGGGACCTGGGTTTCTCGGAGGAGCAGGTCCACATCACATTCTCCGGCGGGAGGGGGTACCACGCCCACGTCCGCACGCCGGACGTCATGGAGCTCGGGACGCACGAGAGGCGCGAGCTCGTTGACTACATCACGGGATCCGGCCTCAACATCGACTGGGTATTCCCGTACAACAGGGTCGCCACGTCCAAGGTCGTCACCGGATCCGGCATGCGCACCAATGTCGCCAAGGACAGACTGATCCCTCCCGCGGATGCGGGGGGATGGAGGCTGAGGATGCGCCACGGCCTCATGGACGTCGTCAACGACTTCTGCGATGGGGACGGGAAGGAGCTCAAGCGCGAGTACCCCAGCATCAAGGGCAGCGACATCAAGACCGTCTACAAGGCCCAGGAGGAGCTGAAGGGCGCCAGGACCAGGCTGTTCGAGAGGAACACCATGGCCATGCTGTCCACATCCACCCAGAACATCCTCGTGAAGATCATGGCCGAGGACATGGCCCCGAGGCTCTCGGGCGAGGTGGACGAGCCTGTCACGGCGGACATCAAGAGGCTGATCCGCCTCCCCGGATCCGTCCACGGCAAGAGCGGGCTCCGCGTGACCCCCATCACCAGGGACCAGCTCACTGACTTCGACCCCCTGCAGATGGCGGTGCCCGACGCGTACTCCGACGACCCCGTGAAGATCACGATGAGGAGGCCCGCGAAGCTGGACATGAAGGGGGAGCATTTCTCCCTGGAGGGGGAGACGGAGGTCCCCGAGTTCGCCGCCGTGTTCCTCATAGGCAGGAAGATGGCCGATTTCGGATTCGCATCGGAGGAGGCGGGCAGGCAGAGGCTCTTCCGATGGTCTGGCACATTCGTCCGGACATCATCCCGGCCTCCGCAGACTCTGCGCCCGCTATATTACGCGCGAGCGAACCCTTTATTAAGGGGGTGCGGTTGCACACGGCAAGGTAATCACCATGAAAGCATTCCGTGTCACTGGCAACTACGCAGACCCCAGGCAGATCAGGCAGCCCTTCTCCATCGAGATGGCGGCCGAGGACGAGGCCGCCGTCAAGGAGAAGGCCCTGTCCACCATCGGCAGCAAGCACAAGCTGAAGAGGTGGCAGATCGACATCACAGATGTCGCCGAGATCCCCGCGGACCAGGTCGTCAACCACACCGTCAAGTACCAGATCGGTGAGTGAACGTGAACGACAGCGAGCTCCGTCAGGCAATCGCCCTGGTGGACGCCTACAGGGAGAGGGTCGAGGCCATGAACCGCCAGGTCCAGGTCCTCCGCGTCTCGTTCGACGAGGTCTCCCTCGCCCTCGAGTCCGTCAAGGCGTTCAAGGACGCCAAGGAGGGCGACGAGATCATGGTGCCCGTTGGAGCCTCGTGCTACATCCCCGTGAAGGTCACCGGGAACAGGACCGTCGTCACCAACATCGGGTCCGGCATCTCAGTCCAGAAGACCTCCGACGACTCCATCGAGTACCTCGAGGCCAACGCCGCCGAGATCAACGAGGCCCTCAAGAAGTCCGTCGAGGCGCTCAACGACGCCCAGAGGAACCTGGCGGCGATGTCCGAGACCGTCCAGCAGGAATACGAGGCCAGGCGCCAGCAGGCCGGAGCGCAGTGAGGCGGTGGCGATGTTCGACTCCCTCAAGTCCAAGATGAAGGGACTCTTCTCGAAGGGCAAGAAGCTCAGCGAGGAGCAGGTCTACAGGACGGAGGAGGCCGAACAGCCGCCCGCACCCCCGGTCCCCGAGAAGGGGCCGGAGGCCACTCCTGCGCCCGCGGAGACGGAGATCCCCGAGGTCCCCCGGAGGACCGAGGAGCCCGTCGTCGCCGAGCCTGAGGTCCGGCAGCCCGAGCCGGAACCCGTCCGCGAGGAGCCCAAGCTCTCCAGGAAGGAGATGCTGAAGCTCAAGAAGCAGGAGAGGAAGGAGGGTAGGAAGCCCTCCGCATCCGCCGACGTCCCCGTCGGCGACTCCGGCAAGAGGATCAAGGAGGACCCGCTCGACGAGATCCTCGACGAGCTGGAGATCATCCTCCTGGAGGCGGACGTCGCATACCCGGTGGTCGAGGAGATCAAGGCCGGGGTCCGCGAGAACCTGATTGGAAGGAAGTACGACCGCTCCTACAGCCTCGAGGAGGTCGTGGAGATGGCCGTCAGGGACGCCGTCCGCGACGTCCTGAAGATAAACGAGTTCGATTTCGACGGATGGCTCGCCGGACAGGAGAGACCCACCGTCATAATGTTCGTCGGCATCAACGGCACCGGCAAGACCACCGCCATCGCCAAGATCGCCAACCGCATCATGAACAACGGCCAGACGGTCGTCCTCGCGGCCTGCGACACCTTCAGGGCGGGGGCCATCGAGCAGCTCACCATCCACTCGGAGAGGCTGGGCTGCAAGATCGTCAAGCAGGACCACGACGCCGATCCCTCGGCGGTCGCCTACGATGCGATAGAGCACGCCCGCTCCAAGAGGAAGGACGTCGTCCTCATCGACACCGCCGGAAGGATGCAGACGAACAGCAACCTCATCGAGGAGATGAAGAAGATCGTGAGGATCGCCAAGCCCGACCTTAAGGTCTTCGTAGGGGATTCCCTCGCCGGCAACGACGCCATAGAACAGGCCCGCGTCTTCGACAAGGCCATCGGCATCGACGCCATCATTCTGACGAAGATCGACACCGACGCCAAGGGCGGAGCCGCCCTGTCGATCGCCCACACCATCAACAAGCCGATAGCCTTCGTCTGCAACGGTCAGGAATACGGCGACATCGTCAAGTTCGACACCGAGTGGATGATCCAGAGGCTCTTCGGCGACGAGTGACGCACAGCCTGTGGATCAGCGAGGCGTACACCTTCGCATCGGTCAGCAGATGGTCCACCGTCACGTATTCGTTGGGCGCATGGAGGGTCCCTCCCTCCGACTGCCACACGTACGCATCCAGTCCCTTGAGCCTGAAGAAGTTGGCACATGTGCCGCCGCTCATCCCAACGCCCCTCGGCCTCACGCCCGTGACCTCCTCTACCGATTCCGCCAGGGCTGTGAACTCATCCCTGTCGTCGGGCGACGGCCTTCCCGCTACGGCCTTCTGTATGACCTCCACGCGGATCTCGGCTCCCGTATCCTTCGCGTAGCATTCCGCGATGGCCTCGGCCTCGCGCAGCACATCGTCGGGATCGTACATCGGCAGGAGACGGATGTCCATGCAGAACTCGTCGTGGCCGGGTATCGTGTTCACGTTGTCGACGGTGGCAGGCCTCTTGGTCGGCTCGAACGTGGATACGCCGTTCAGGAAACGGTCGTCCCTCCCGCCGAACTTCTCCGGAAGGGACTCCATGATATCCATCAGCAGGAGCGTGGAGACGCGGTACGCGTTGACGCCGAGTTCGGGTGTGGAGCCGTGGGTCGTCCTCCCTTCTATAACGAACCTCAGCCAGAGGACGGACTTCTCCGCCAGGCCTATCATGGTGCCGCCGGGGGATCCCCAGTCCGGGACCATTATCGCATCGTCCTCCGAGAACAGACCCTTCTCCAGGAGGCTCTGTATGCCGAGGACGCTGGACGTCTCCTCGTCCGCCACATAGGCCAGGGCCAGCGACATCCCCTCGAACTCCTCGTCCAGGAACGGTCTGGCGGCGAACATCGAGGACACGACCGACTGACCGTTGTCCTCCGTCCCCCTGCCGTAGATGCGCCCGTCCTTGTACACGCCTTCGAAAGGAGGAGTATCCCAGAGTTCGGGATCGCCTGTCGGGACCACATCCATGTGGGACACTATCCACAGGGTTCCCTTGCCCTTCCCCTTCTTCCTGGCGATTATGTTAGGCCTCATGACGGAAGGATCCGTCCTATCAGGGAACTCGATGCGCTCGACGCTGTCGAACCCCTTGAGCTTGGAGACGATGTAATCCGCCTTGGCCCCCTCGCCGGTCCCTCCGTTGATCGGTGCCAATGCGGGATATCCTACCAACTCGACGGCTGTCCGGATGATCTCTTCCCTGCTGGCATCTATCTCCCCGAAGACGGACTGGAGGCTCTTCATGACGGAGGCATCCGCTCATCCGTTCATACGCGTTGCCATTGTCACGGAACGGTTGCGACATCTCCAAAATGCAATTGTCAACAGAATATCGATTATCCATAATCATCTGACAATTTTGATAATGTAATGTGAAATAAGAATCGATGGTAAGTGGTTTGTTAAATGGTTTGTGATTGCGAATATCACTCGCGGCGGACGATCATGGTGACCGCGTTGCCGCCTCCGAGACACAGGGTGGCCAGTCCGGTCTCCTTATTCCTGTCCTGGAGCGCGTAGAGCAGTGTGGTCATGACACGGGCTCCGGAGCATCCGATGGGGTGTCCGAGAGCGACCGCTCCTCCGTTCACGTTGAAGATCTCGTCGGGGACGTTCAGGTCCTTCTTGACCGCGCAGGATGCGGAGGCGAAGGCCTCGTTGTGCTCGAAGAGGTCGATGTCGTCGATGGTCATGCCGGCCTTCTTCAGCACGTGCCTGGTGGTGGGTATGGGGGCCTCCATGATGTACTCGGGCTTGACTCCCCTCTCGCCGTAGGCGACGATGGATGCCATCGGCTTGATGCCGTGCTCCTCGGCCCACTTCCTGGATGTGATGACGAGGGCGGAGGCTCCGTCGCTGAGCTGGGAGGAGTTGCCCGCGGTGACCTGTCCGTCGCTCTTGAAGACGGGCTTCAGCTTGGCAAGGCCTTCCATGGTGGTGTCCTCTCTGATACCCTCGTCGGTGTCGATGACGGTGTCGCCCTTCCTGGAGTGGATGGTGATCGGGAGGATCTCGTTCTTGAACTTGCCCTCCTTGGTGGCCTTGGCGGCCTTGATGTGGGATTCCATCGAGAGCCTGTCGGAGTCCTCCCTGGTGACGTTGAACCTCTCGGCGACGATCTCGCCGGTGAATCCCATGTGCTGGTCGTTGAAGATGTCCCAGAGTCCGTCGTGGACCATGGAGTCGACGACCTTCTGGTCGTTCATCTTGTATCCCCATCTCGCACCGTTGAGCAGGTAGGGGGCGTTGGACATGCTCTCCATTCCTCCGGCTACGAGTACCTCATACTCCCCTGCCTTGATGGCGTCGGAGGCGAGCATGGCGGCCTTGAGTCCGGATCCGCAGACGTCGTTCACGGTGAACGAACCGATCTCCACGGGGAGGCCGGCGCCGATGGCTGCCTGCCTGGCGGGATTCTGTCCGAGACCTGCGCCGATGACGTTACCCATGATGCATTCCTGGATGTCCTCGGGCTGGAGACCGGCACGGGAGACGACCTCCTTCACGACCATGGCCCCGAGATCGGTGGCTTTGAAACCGGCGAGGCTCTTGCCGTATTTTCCTATAGGCGTCCTTACGGCGCTTACGATGACTGCTTCGTCCATGGGATGTTCCCTCGGCTAGTCATCGGCGTACTTTATAAAATAGTGTCGATTATCAAGTACGACCATTGACGAACTCCACCGGCTGTTCCAGACCCATCCTCTTCAGGGGCTTGGATAGATGGCGCCTCGCCGATGTGGGAGGCTCATACCACCCAGGGACGATCTGCCTCCTCACCCTGCGGGTCACCGGTTCGGACGAGCGGGTCCCGCACTTCTTGCACTTGAAGCGGTTCCCCTTACCGGTGGACTTCATCGTGCGGGAGCATATAGGACATATCGGATTGGAGATCTTCACGGAATCCTCTATTGTGGATATCACGTGTACCTTCTCGAGGTTCAGGGTCCTCGGCTCCTCCCTCAGCTCTCCGAGCATCTCCACCTCGTCCCCGGGACGCAGCCAGTCGAGGACGTAACGGAACTCCTTGGAAGGCTCGTACGCCGCGCAGTCCAGAGAACCGAGCTCCGTATCGATGCTGATGAACGTATGTCCTCCCTCAGAATGCGTCGAATTTGATGAGACGATACCGCGGATGGAGTACGACCTGTTCGGGACGAGTTCGTCGGGATCGCGGATTATGTGGTCGTCCGTACCCTGGTTGGTCAGGAAGACCATCCACCTGTCGAGGGTCTCGGTGGATATCCTCGGGGCGGCTTCGATGAGATCCTTCTCATCGTCGCCGCGAAGACCGTACATGACGGGACACGGAGTGGAGGGGACCATCGCAACCTTGTGGGACCTCTCCTCCCAGGAGTTGAACGTCGACGGATACCCGAACTCGACCGACCTTATGGTATCCGAATCGAACACCCTCTTCGTGCCCCATCTCTCGCGGGGTCTGTACGACAGGAGCTCGAAGGTGCTGTCACGGGGCCTCCATGCCATGCCGCAGACACATCCTATCAGTCCGCGGCCCTTGTTTATCTCGTATGTGATCGCCCCGAGCCTCGATATCTCGGGATCGACGTCCTCGCGACCCATGATGGTCCGGACGCCCCTCCAGTAGAACGATTGGGACGGCTTCGTCCTCGATATCAGGAGACCCGGATCAGAGAGCTCCGGATCATGGTACTCCTCCATGAGGGGGATCACCCTCGACCTTATGGATCCTGGATCCGGCTCCCATGCGGTGCAGTCGTCGTAGCAGACGATCTCCCTGTCGCCGATCCTGCCGATCGTCCTCGACGGACCCCTCCCGCGTCCGAAGCGCATGACCAGGGCTCCGTTCCCGCGGGTCTTCCATGGCACGGCGGGATTGAGACGGACGAGCCTCGGATTCCCTATGAGATCCAAATCGGAGAGTTCGCGAATGATCTCCGTGGCGAGGAACGTGGTGCAGTTGCCCCTCATGGAATCCGTGTCGTCGACAGCTACGTACATCTCCGCACCGCGACGACATATCCTGTTCGGATTCTTATTGATGATGCGGTGATCGCTCCAATTGGACCAGTCTCTCCACGAAGAGTATGGACCCGTCGTCGGAGAAGGTCCCGGAGACGCCGCAGTACGAGAGATCGGCAGGCCTCTCGCGGAAGAAGCACCTCACGCTCCCGTCGTATGTGTTCAGGGTGAAGGTGTATCCGTTGGTTCCTTCCCTGATGTCACTCACTATCCCCGTCATGTCCGGATCCTCCTGCATGGATTCGTCCGAGAACAGGACCAGGGTGAGAACGACCAATACGACTGCCATTCCCAAGGCGGCATACCTGTGTGCAGACATGGGACATCCCTGTCGGCACTGGGATATAATGTCGATGTCCTGCGTCAGCACTGCGCCGGCGAGGACCCACCCACCCCTCCATTTCCACTGCGAACCGCCAGAGGGGTATGGGTGTGTTTCAGAGTTCAGGATCCGACGACGTAGAGGAATCCGATGAAGAGGAGAATACACACTACACAGGCGCCGATGACAAGCCATCCTTTCATTTTCTAACCACTCCTGGGAGTTAGTCCGCGTACGGCATTCTTCTATAAAATCAAGTTCTAGAGTGGATGTCCGGAGCAGTGGGATTTCCACTGGAAACGGAGGTCTCCCAAAGCATTATATCGTATCCCCCATTCAATGGAAACAGCGGTGTTTCCAATGGAAGAGGGATCCAGCATCTTCACACAGTACGTAAGCACGAGGCACAGCCTCGTGAAGGATTCGAAGATACTGCAGACCACCTACATCCCGGATAACCTGCCGCACAGGAAGGACAAGATCGACGCCATCGTCGAGATCCTCGCACCTGCGCTGGGAGACAACAAGCCGTCCAACATCCTGATCTTCGGAAAGACGGGAACGGGAAAGACCGCGGTCATGACCTACATCGGGAAGGAGCTGAAGAAGGCCGACCCGAACGAGGACCATGTGTGCTTCATCTACGTGAACTGCGAGGTCAACGACACCGCATACGGGATAATGTACAGCATCTCCAACCAGATCGTCAAGGATCCGAGCAACAACAAGATCCCGTTCACCGGATGGAGCCTGGATAAGATCCTCACCGCTCTAGCGGAGGTCATCGACAACGAGAACAGGATCTTCATCGTCGTCCTGGACGAGATCGATAGATCAGTCGAGAGGAACGGCGACGACATCTTCTACTATCTCACCACTCTGAACGAGGTCCTGAAAAAGTCGAGGGTCTCCATCATCGGCATCACCAACAATGCCAAGTTCACGGATCTTCTGAGTCCGAAGATCAAGAGCAGACTTGGGGAGGAGAAGATCGTCTTCCCTCCATACAACGTCCAGCAGCTCGAGGACATCCTTTACAACAGAGCGAAATTCGCGTTCGAGGAAGGAGTCCTCGATGAGGATGTGATCCCTTACTGCGCCGCTCTCTCGGCGCAGGAGATGGGAGACGCGAGACGCGCTCTCGATCTCCTGAGGATCTCCGCGGAGATAGCCGGAAGGAACGGCGATTCCAAGATAACATCCGCTCATGTCCGTTCCGCCAAGAACAAGATCGAGATCGATGCGATGACCGAGGTCATCAAGACCCTCACGATTCAGTCGAAGATCCTCCTCATGGGCATCATCAGGAACACCGAGAACGATATGCCCGTCATGACGACCGGGGATGTCTATTCTTCCTACAGGTACGTCTGCGAGAACATCGGTCAGTCGGTCCTCTCCCAGAGGAGGATCACCGGTCTCATCCAGGAGCTCGACATGCTCGGCGTCATCCACGCGAAACTCAAATCCTACGGCAACGCAGGTCGCACCAAGGAAATCGAGCTCTGCATCTCCAAAGATATAATCGAGATGCTGAAGGAGGATGAGGTCTTCGCCGATTACAAGCCTCCGAAGCAGACGACGCTGATCTGAGCGTCGTTTTTCGCGTGTCTCCGAAGGGGGTACACCCTTCCGGAGTTCGCAGTGGAAATG
>CASFYI010000054.1 GCA_949298875.1 uncultured Methanomassiliicoccales archaeon
CCCCTGACACGCTCAGGGTGGTGGTATCCAAGGAGAGGGTCCGCGACTGCATGCCCTCCGTCAAGGCATCCATGGTGATGCTCGACCGCGGGGACGTGGCGACAGCGAGGGAGCTCCTGGCGATGTCGGAGCCGTCCCAGGAGGTCCTGCACCGCTCCATCGCCCTTGCCAGGATACTCCAGAGGGCCGGGGACATGGCGGGGGCCCGCGAGGCCGCCGTCAGGGCGTACCGTGCGGACCCGTCCTGCCCGGAGGCCTACGAGATACTGTCGAAGGTGGACCCGGAGGGGGGATGGCCGCAGAGGCGGAACATCAGCGACGTCCTGGCCGGCCGCAGGCCGGAGTCCCCCGCGGGAAGCGGCAGGGTCCAGGGCCTGTACCAGATATACTACGAGTGGTGCAGGGGCAACCGCGAGGCCGCATCGGACATGCTGGTCCAGTCCCCCCAGTACCAGGCCGGGGACCCCGAGTTCCTGCTGGCGTCCGCGCGCATGTCGGTGGACGAGAGGGACTGGAGGTCCGCGGACATGATGTTCGGCAGGCTGCCCGCCGACAGGCCCGCTTTCGTGATCAGGGAGGCGGCGGAGGCGCGCCTGTCCGGAGGGGACCCCACGGGTGCCCTGGAGCTGTTCGCGAAGGCCGACCAGACCCTGCCCTCCGTCATGATGGGGGTCGTCAGGGCCAGGGCCGCCCTCGGGGAGAGGTCCGAGATGATGGACGCCCTCCGCTCCTACCTGGACAGCGAGTGGGCCGGCACCGAGGAGTGGAAGGAGGCGGTCGGCATGCTGCTTGACATGGGCATGGACGAGGACGCCGCCGAGCTCCTGGAGAGGTTCAGGGAGTCGTCACAGGGGGACCCGGATGCGCTCACGATGCAGTCGGTGCTCATGATGAGGCGCGGCGACCTCCCCGCGGCGCTCATGTACGCCGAGGAGGCGGTGATGAGGTCCAAGGGGGACCCCGCGCCGAGGGTCCAGAGGGCCAGGGTGGACTTGGAGATGGGCCGCGAGCAGAGGGCCGAGAAGGAATGCACCGGCATCCTGGACAAGGACGGTTCCGATGCCGGGGCGCTGTCCGTTATGGCGGAGATACGCCGCCGTCGCGGCGACCACGCCGGCGAGGCGGAGGCCCTCAAGAAGGTCCTGGACCAGAGCCCCAGGGACCCGGATGCGATGATCAGGCTGGCGGAGGCCCTAGCCCGCACCGGGGACACTGGCAGGGCGGCGGACTTCTGCCGCAGGGCCGCCCGCTTGGAAGGCGACGAGGGGACCGCGGTCGCGGCGGTCTCCGCGCTGGTGTCCGCGGGGGCATACGGGGAGGCGGTGTACCTGTGCAGGGAGGTCGAGAAGGACTATCCCGGCAACGTGATGCTCAGGAGGCTCAGGGGCAACGCCGAGTACGCCCAGGGCGACTATCTCAAGGCCTCCGTGGCCTTCGCCGAGGCGACGGGGCTGGACCCCGACGACCCGGTGCTCTGGCACTCGAAGGGTCTTGCCGACGAGGCCAGGGGCGACCTGGAGTCGGCCGAGGAGGCGTTCTCCCGCGCGCTGTCGCTGGATTCCGACGAGCCGGAGTACTGGATCTCGAAGGCCGCCGTCCAGGAGCGCTCGGGCGATCCCGGGGCGGCCGTCGACTCCCTCAACCGCGCCATCGACGCGGGGGACACCCGCTACGCGCTGGTACGCAAGGCGGTCATATTCTCGTCGCAGGGCAGGCACCGCGAGGCCCTCGGGATACTGGACATCGCCATCGCGGCGGACAGGTCCGATGTCGGTCTGCTGGTCGAGAGGATGCGCATACAGAGGGACATGGGCGACTACGAGGGCGCCCTTGGTACCTTCTCCAGGATCCCGGTGGGGGTCAAGGACGAGAGGGCGCAGGCCCTTGCGGACGAATGTTCAGGGCTCAAGGGGTCGAAGGCCGAGGTCGAGGCGCCGAAGACTGAACCCGTCGCCGAGCCGGCGGCACCGGCCATACCGGAGCCTGTCCACGAGCCGCCCGTCCACCCGGAGCCCGAGCCAGTCAGGCAGTCCACGCTGGAGGGAGGCCACTGGGGCATGCCGGTCAGGGACGAGGAGCCCGAGCCGGTCCATGAGCCCGAACCCATCCAGGTGCAGACAACCGAGCCGATCGACGAGACGATCGAAGAGCCGGAGCCCGAACCTGCTCCGGAAACGGAACCGACGGAGGAGCCGGCAGTCATCCAGGACGTTCAGGAACCGGAGCCGGAGCCCGAACCGGAACCGACGGGGAATTCCGACCAATCGGAGGAACAGGGATCCGGGTCCAAGGAGGAGGCCGAGGCGCAGTACGCCATGGCCGTGTCCCTGATGGAGGCGGGGGATCTCAGAGGTGCCGCCAGAGCCGCCGACAAAGCCGTCGAGGCCGACCCGTCGAACGCCGACTGCCTGGCTGTCAAGGCCAGGGTCATTGTGAGGTCCGGAGACGCGGACGCCGCGATATCGATGCTCTCAGCAGCGGTCGACGGCAACCCGGACGAGCCCGTCCTCCGCATGGCCATGGGCGAGGCCCGCTACGCGAAGGGGGACCTTCCCGGCGCCCTCCGCGATCTCGACGCCGCGGTCAACATGGGCATGGACGGGGCCGACGTCTACGTCCTGAGGGGCGAGGTGCTGGAGAAGACGGGTTCTATGGACCGCGCCCTCGAGAGTTATTCCAAAGCCGTCACCCGCGATCCGGACCGTCTGGAC
>CASFYI010000055.1 GCA_949298875.1 uncultured Methanomassiliicoccales archaeon
GCCGTCGAGTGCTTCGGCACCATCAGGGAGCTGGTCAGGCACGGCGCGGAGGTCAGGGTCGTGATGACCCGCGAGGCCCAGAAGCTCGTCACTCCGGACTCTCTGGAGTTCGCCTGCGGCCACAGGCCGGTCACGGACCTCACCGGCGGGACCGAGCATATCACCATGATGGCGGCCCGCTCCGCCGACCTGCTCCTCATCTACCCGGCGACCGCGAACACCGTGTCCAAGCTGGCCAACGGCATCGACGACACGCCGGTGACGTCCTTCGCCACCGTCGCCCTCGGATCCGGCATCCCGGTGGCCATCGCGCCGGCCATGCACGACTCCATGTACACCAACCCCGCGGTCTCCGCCAACATAGCCAGACTCAAGGAGTGGGGCGTCACGTTCATCGGCCCCCGCGTCTCCGACGGCAGGGCGAAGGTCGCCTCCCGCGAGGAGATCGTCGCATCCACGTTCAAGCTGCTCTCCAGGAACTACCTGCAGGGCAAGCGCCTGCTGATCATCGGCGGCAGGAGTGAGGAGCCCATAGACTCTATGAGGATCATCACCAACCGCTCGTCCGGGACCATGAGCGTCGAGCTCGCCAGGAGGGCCTTCGAGAGGGGCGCGGACGTGGAGCTGTGGATGGGCGGATGCAGCGTCCAGCTTCCGGACTACATCCCCACCAGGAGGTTCGCCACCGTGTCGGACCTCGTGGCGATGGTGCCCGAGATAGACCACGATGCGGTCATCGTCC
This sequence comes from uncultured Methanomassiliicoccales archaeon, assembly GCA_949298875.1. Taxonomy (GTDB): domain Archaea; phylum Thermoplasmatota; class Thermoplasmata; order Methanomassiliicoccales; family Methanomethylophilaceae; genus Methanoprimaticola. Next base: position 743 of record CASFYI010000055.1, read on the forward strand.
CGGCCGCCCTGGCGGACTTCACCCCGCTGGAGCCGGTGTCCGGCAAGATACCCAGCGATGCCGGGTTCGACCTCGATCTGGGGCCGGTCCCGAAGGTCCTGCCCCTCATCAGGGAGAGGTGCCCCGTGGTCGTCGGCTTCAAGGCAGAGTCGGGCCTCACGAGGCAGGAGCTGGTCGACAGGGCGAGGAGCCGTCTGCAGAGGTACGACCTCGCCGCCGTGGTGGCCAACGACATCGACGTGGTCGGGAGGACGACATCCTCATCCATCCTCGTGACGGAGACCGAGGACAGGGCCATCACCGGCACGAAGGCCGAGGTCTCCGACGCGATCCTCGACCTCTGCATCAAGAAGCTGCGATCATGGCGAGAGCGTTCTGCCCCGGGCACGTGTCGTGCATCTTCCAGCCGATCCGGTCCTACGACGTGATGTCGACGGGGTCCCGCGGCGTCGGCATACGCCTGAGCCTCGGGGCCCGCGCCGAGGTCGTCCCGAGGGACGACGGCGAGGTCATCGTCACGTTGGACGGCGAGGTGTCAGACGCACCCGTCACCCGCGCGGTGGCTTCGATCATGGCGCCCGGGACGGGGTTCGACATCTCGATAGACAACGACCTGCCGGTGAGCCAGGGGTTCGGCATGAGCGCCGCCGGGGCGATCGCCGCCGGTCTGGCCATAGCGGATGTCGCGGGCATGTCCAGGTCTGAGGCGTTCGCCGCCGCCCATGTGGCGGAGGTCCGCTGCGGAGGGGGGCTCGGGGATGTCAGCGCCATAGTCGGGGGCAGGGACGTGCCGATACGCACGGTGGCGGGACTGCCTCCCCACGGGGCCGTCAGGAACGCCGGTTTCAAGATATCCCGGATCACCCTGGCGGTGCTCGGGCCTGTCATGGAGACCGGCGACGTCCTGGCCGATCCCGGGAGGATGGAGGCCGTCCGCGACGCGGCGGCCGACACCCTGGACGGGTTCATAGCGGACCCCACCTACGAGAATCTGTTCGAGGCCTCCAACCGCTTCTCCCGCGAGACGGGTCTGGAATCGTCCCGCATGTCGGAGGTACTCGACGGGCTGAGGTCCCGCGGGTTCCATGCGGGCATGTGCATGCTGGGCAACAGCATCTACACCGATGCGCCGGAGGAGGTCCTCTGGGCGATGCTGGGCAGGGGCCACGTGAGGACCTTCAGATGCTCTTCGAGCCATCGCGAGGCGATCGTTCAAAGAGCGTGAAGAGGACGTCGTCCCCTCCGACGTCGAAGAGGCCGATCCTGGCGCCGCAGTCAAGCCAGGCGTGGGCGTAGTTGACGGCTGCGAAGGCGGTGACGAGGTCGCCGCACTCCCTGAAATGCTTCGCGTCCGAGTAGTAGCAGTTGGCCATCTCGAGGAAGCTGTCCGCCAGGCGGCGGTTGTAGGACTTCTCCGGCGCCGCGATCCTGAGCTTCGCGAGGGCGCGGCCCGTGATGTCGAGGTACTTGTCCATCCGCTCGTCGGTGACGACGTCCTGTCTTTCTGCCATGACCTCTCGCAGGTCGTCCGGGCATATCGCCGTGTCGGTCCGGAGGCAGTCACCTTTATATGGATGGATGCTATATCCATAAATAGCACGGGAACTCCCGGCCCGAGACGATCGGGTCTGCTCCTGCCTTGAAGACGCGTTGGTCACCCGTGTCCTCCTTTCTCCCTTCCCGGGGGTCATCCCCCGGTCATCCCCATGCTCTGGGTCACCGTCCCAGTAAACCCTTATTACCGCGATTACTTACACGCGAATCATGATAATAGTAGGCGGCTCCTCATCCAGGGACCTTGCCAAAGAGCTGGCGGGTATCCTCGACTGCACCTATATCCAGGCCGCGTCCACGAAGTTCCCCGACGGCGAGTGCTACACCAGGATCGACGCCGAGGCCCTCGACGACGACGTGGTCATCGTCCAGAACACCTACCCCAACGACAGCCTGATCGAGATGTTCCTGATCCAGGACGCCGTCCGCAGGCTCGGGGCCAGGTCCGTCACCCTGGTCATCCCCTACTTCGGGTACGCCAGGCAGGACCGCGTCTTCAAACCCGGCGAGCCGGAGTCCGCCAAGGTCATGTGCCAGCACCTCGCCCTGGTCTGCGACAGGGTCATCACCATCGACATCCACAAGGAGGCCGTCCTCGACTACTTCCCCTGCAGGCACACCGACCTCAAGGCCGCCGCCGTCATAGCCGACTACTTCAAGGGCAAGGGGATCGACCTGGTCCTCTCCCCCGACATCGGTGCCGCAGGACGCGCCAAGGACGTCGGAGACAGGATGGGCGTCCCCAGCGACCACCTGAACAAGACCCGCCTCTCCGGGACCGAGGTCAGGATCGCCCCCGCCACCTTCGACGTCGCGGGCAAGAACGTCCTCATCGTGGACGACATGATCTCCACCGGCGGGACCATCGTCACCGCCGCCTCCGCCCTCCGGGACGCCGGCGCCGCCTCCGTCGCGGTCGCCTGCACCCACGGGGTCTTCGTGAACAACGCCATCGAGAGGCTCACCGGCTCCGCCCTGTCCGCGGTGCTCTGCTGCAACACCCTCGAGAACGAGGTGTCCCACATCTCCGTCGCCGGCCTCATCGCCGACGCGCTGAGGGAGTGATCCGCATGTCGATGAAAGAGGACAACTTCGCCGACTGGTACCTCGACATCGTCGAGAAGGCCAACCTCTGCGACAAGAGGTACCCCATCAAGGGGATGAACGTCTGGACGCCGTACGGCTGGAAGATCATGAGGCAGATCGACTCCTACATCCGCGAGGAGTTCGACGCCACCGGGCACGACGAGGTCTGCTTCCCCCTGATGATCCCGGAGGACCAGTTCGCCAAGGAGAAGGACCACATCAAGGGATTCGACGAGGAGGTCTACTGGGTCACCCACGCCGGCCTCAACGAGCTCGACGTCAGGCTGGTCGTCAGGCCCACGTCGGAGACCGCCATGTACCCGATGTTCTCCCTCTGGGTCAGGTCCCACCAGGACCTCCCCCTGAAGACGTACCAGATCGTCAACACCTTCAGGTACGAGACCAAGCAGACCCGTCCGTTCATCAGGGTCCGCGAGATCCACTTCTTCGAGTCCCACACCTGCCACGTGTCCGAGGAGGACGCCCAGTGCCAGGTGGAGGAGGACATCCAGATCCTCGAGAGGATCGCCAGGAAGATCTGCCTGCCCTACACCCTGCTCATCCGCACCGAGTGGGACAAGTTCCCCGGCGCGCACTACACCGTCGGCATCGACACGTCCATGCCCAACGGCAGGACGCTGCAGATGGGGTCCATCCACCACTACCGCACCAACTTCTCGATCCCCTACGACATCACCTACGAGGACGAGAACGGCGAGCACAAGCACGTCCACCAGACCACCTTCGGCATGTCCGAGAGGCTGGTCGGCGCCCTCATCGGCGTCCACGGGGACGACCAGGGACTCGTCATGCCCCCGGGCATCGCTCCCTTCCAGTGCGTGATCATCCCGATCTTCAAGAAGGACAACGCGGCGGCCGTCGCTGAGGCCACCATGCGCATCGCCGAGGTGCTCAGGTCGGCAGGCATCCGCGTGAAGCTGGACGACCGCGACATGCGCCCTGGCGCCAAGTACTACGAGTGGGAGATGAAGGGCGTCCCGCTGCGCATCGAGCTCGGCGGCAGGGACATCGAGAACGGCGTGGTCTCCTTCGCCAGGAGGGACACCGGGGAGAAGGGCGAGATCGCCATCGACTCCCTCGCGCCCGGAGTGCAGCTCCTGCTCGACGCCATCTCCGAGAACATGTATCAGAGGGCCTGCGAGATCCAGAGGTCCCGCATCCAGGACGTGGACTCGGTCGAGAACCTGCCCGAGGACAAGATCCTCAGGTTCGGCTGGTGCGGCTGCGAGGAGTGCGGCCACAAGTTCGAGGACACCTACGGGTTCAAGATCCTCGGCAGGCCCTACCACCCCGAGCAGTACTCCGGCAAGTGCATAATCTGCGGCAAGCCCGTGGACCAGCCGGCGTACGCCGCTCACACCATGTGATCCGGGGGCTCCGGCCCCCGGGAAACCTTGCCGGGCCCCGTGCCCGGCGGACCCGTCCGGGCGAGTCCCGGCGGGGTCATTCTATTAAACGGAGTGTCCAATCGCCCGTCCATGTTCGCAGAGGGCGAGACGGTGTTCCTGGAGGACGCCGAGGGGAAGAGGCACTGGCTCAAGGTTTCGTTCGGCATGCTGAAGGTCCAGGGGCTCGGCGCCATGGACGGGTCCAAGCTGAAGGGTCTGGACGACGGCGACCGCGTGACCCTGGTCGGCCGCGAGTACACCGTGTTCCGCCCCGGCGCGATGGACCTCATCGGATCGCTGGAGAGGGGCGCCCAGATCATCTCGCCCAAGGACGCCGCCACGATCCTCATGCACTGCGACGTGAAGTCCGGCGACCGCGTCCTCGAGATCGGCGCGGGGTCCGGCGGCCTCACCACCGCACTGCTCACCGCCGTCGGTCCGACGGGCCGCGTGCACACCATGGAGCTCAAGGAGGAGAACGCGAAGCGCACGGAGAGGAACGTCGCCCGCACCGGCCTGGACTCCCGCTGGTCGTATTCCATCGGGGACGCCCGCGAGGCCGACCCCGGCATCGACTGGCAGGCGGACGCGCTCACCATGGACATGCCGGACCCGTGGCTGGCGCTGCCCAACCTCGACCCTCATCTGAGGGCCGGCGGCAGGCTCTGCGCCTACGTGCCGAACATGAACCAGATGGAGAGCATCGTCATCGCCCTCCGCGAGGCGGGCTACGCCGACGTCCGCGCGCTGGAGAACATCCAGAGGTTCATGGAGGTCCACCCCGGAGGGGTGAGGCCGTCCTTCGACACCCTCGGCCACACGGCGTACCTCATCTTCGCCAGGAAGAGGGCCGCACCCGCTCCCGAGGTGGTCGGAAGACCCGAAAACCGATCGCCGACGCGATTTAACAAGGTTAAGCATGTATCGGGCGGCGGGCCGTGTCCGCGCATCGCCGATTCTGTTAAATAGGATGACCCGTTGCCCGATACTTACAAGCTTTAAGCTATCCATGGGCCTGTAGCTCAGCTAGGTAGAGCATCTGACTTTTAATCAGGTGGTCAAGGGTTCGAATCCCTTCAGGCCCGCCAGATGGACTTCATGAGCGATCGAACGGCGGATCAAGTATGAGGAAGGCATGCGTAGCATTTCTCTGAAACCGATTAACCGGCTGACCGGGCTGGGAAAAAGTAGGTGAGTCACTTGGCAGCAGAAACTAGCTTCAATGTGCTTAGGCACGTCCTCGTTCCGGAGCACCATCTCCTCTCTCAGGAGGAGGCGGACGCGGTGCTCGGGGAGATGGGCATCACCAGGGGGCAGCTTCCGAAGATCAGGAAGAGCGACCCCGGCATCAAGGTCCTTGAGACGATCCACGGACCCATCGACGAGGGTCGCGTCATCAAGATCGTCAGAAAGAGCGAGACCGCGCAGGAGTTCGTGGTCTACAGGCTCGTAACCAGGGGGTGAGCGACTGAGGGATCTGGTAAATCTTTACTTCAGGGAGCGCAACATCGTCAACCACCACATCTCGTCCTTCGACGACTTCCTCGCCACTGCGGACAACCCGGACAGCAGGATGCAGAGGATCGTCGACGACATCCGTGTGCCCACGGACGACGCGGACAGGGGCATCATCAGGCTGGACCCGGAGAGGACCGGCGGAAGGAACATCGAGATCCGCATCGGCAGGCCGAGGGACGACGACGGGAAGGTCGACCCCCAGAGCAAGGCCACCATCCGCGTCGAGGAGCCCAAGGTCATGGAGGCCAACGGGTACAGCCACGAGCTCACCCCCATGGAGGCCAGGCTCAGGAACCTCAACTACATGTCCCCCGTCTACGTCCGCTTCGACGTCTACGAGGACGGCGTGCAGAAGGAGGTGCCCGAGAGCGACAGGTGGATCCACGTCGGGGACCTCCCGATGATGGTCAAATCCTCCGGATGCAACCTCAACCGCCAGGTCATGGAGAGGCACGCCGAGCGCGCCTTCACCGACAGGGAGTACGAGGACGAGCTCATCAGGCAGAAGGAGGACCCCAGGGAGCCCGGCGGATACTTCATCATCGGCGGCACCGAGAGGGTCCTGATCACGCTCGAGGACCTGGCCCCCAACAGGGTCATGGTCGAGTACAACGAGAAGTACGGCGCGGCCGTGGAGGTCGCCAAGGTGTTCTCCCAGAAGGACGGATACCGCGCCCTCACCCTCGTGGAGAAGAAGAAGGACGGCATGGTCATGGTCTCCGTGCCCGTCGCCTCCGGATCCATCCCGCTCATCGCCCTGATGAAGGCGCTGGGGATGGAGTCCGATGAGGAGATCTTCGAGACCATCGTCTCCGACGAGGCGATGGCCAACATCGTCTACGCCAACATCGAGGCCTCCTTCGACAAGAAGACCTACGCACCCAAC
>CASFYI010000056.1 GCA_949298875.1 uncultured Methanomassiliicoccales archaeon
CTTGACCGTGGGCATCTGCAGCGGGGGCAGCTCCATGGCGAGGTCGCTGGGCTCGTACCTCAGGAACTTGTTCATGAGGACGCCGACGGCCATGCCGAGGCAGACGAGCATCACGAGGATGCCGAAGGCGTAGAGCACCCCGGCGTAGGACCCGGTGGCGCCCATGATGATGGCCAGCTGCGCCGAGCAGGGGACGGCCATGATGATTATCGAGGAGAGGATGATCTTCTCCCTGCGGGACTTCACGGTGCGCACCGCCAGGATGGCCGGCACGTTGCACCCGATGCCGACGATCATGGGGATGAAGGAACCGCCGTGGAGTCCGAAGTGATGCATTATGTTGTCCAGGAGCACGACGGCCCTGGTCAGGTATCCCGAATCCTCCAGGATGCCCAGGATGATGTAGAACACCAGGATGTAGGGGATGACGAGTGCCAGCATCGCCTGGAAGCTCCCGTCTATCCCGGTGAACACGGCCTCCCCGAAGTCCCCTCCGATGGAGCGGCCGAAGTCGATGAGCGCGCTCCCGATGACGGAGCTGTAGACGCCGTTCACCACCCCGTCCAGGAACGAGCCGGCGTATACGATCACGGTGAGTATGCCGAGGCATATCAGCACGAGGATCGGCAGGCCGGTGATCGGCGTGATCGTGATGTCCGAGATCCTATCCGCCAGGGAAAGCCCGCTCTCGTCCTTCCTGACACAGGATGAGACGACCCTCTCCGCCCACGAGTACCTCTCGGTGGCGATCGACACGGCCATGGACCTCCCCTCGCGCTCCGAGTACACGCGGCGCATGAGGCCGGCGGAGCGGCGGGTGTCGTCGTCGGCCAGGGGGTCGAACTCCGGCGAATGCTCCAGGATCTTGATGGCCACCCCCCTCTTGGAGAACGGCATGCCGTCGGGCAGGGCGTCCATGATGCCGGCGATGGCCGCCTCGACCCCGTCGTCGAAGCGCATGTCGGACTTGGGCAGCCTCGCCTTCCCGGCGCAGACGGCGTCGGCCAGCTCGTCGACGCCCTCGGAGGTCTTCGAGGACACCGGTATGACCGGGACGCCGAGTGCCTCCTCCAGCTTCGCGCTGTCGATGGACAGCCTCTTGCGGGCCTCGTCCATCTTGTTGAGCGCCACGATGGTCGGGAGACCGAGCTCCAACGCCTCCTCGCAGAGGACCAGGCTGCCGGAGAGCCCTGTCGCATCCGCGACGAGGATGATGCAGTCGAACCCCTGCTCTCTCAGGTTCCTGATGACGACCCTCTCGTCGTCCGAGTTCCCGGATATTCCGAAGGTCCCGGGTAGGTCGCGGACGCTGACGGTGGAGCCGTTCCTGGTGATGGCGCCCTCCTCGAATGTCACCGTGGTGCCGGGATAGTTCGAGGATATCACGCCCACGCCGGTCAGGCGGGTGAAGAGCGAGGATTTGCCCACGTTGGGCTGGCCCACGAGGGCCACCCTGAGGATGCGTCCGCCGCCCTCGGCGACGGGTCCTCCTGAAGGTTGAGACATGCTGGGGACCCCGATGGGCACTCCCTATAATTACTCAGCTCTCGGACTCGACGTCTACGTAGATGCAGGACGCGAGCCTGTAGTCCAGCGCCATGGTGGCATCGCCGATGCGCGCCACGCGCGGCCC
>CASFYI010000057.1 GCA_949298875.1 uncultured Methanomassiliicoccales archaeon
GCTTCGGCCCCGGTGGGATCACACATCCTCATGCCTTACATGAGGAACATTGCAAGGAAACTCCGAGCGAGTTTCCCGGCAATTCCGAGGCAGCTTACCATGCACTAAACGTAGCATCGAACGTCCATTTCCCTCATTTCTTCAAGATTCATCGGTTCAGTCGTGGTCATCATGATCGTTGTCTACAGCTCCAAATCCGGATCCTCGAAGTCGTATGCCGAGACGCTCGCATCCCGCATCGGGTGCGGCTGCTTCCCTGTTGATGGGGACATCCCCGACGGCGAGCAGATCGTCTTCTTCGGATGGCTGAAGGGCAGCGACATCGTGGGCATCCGTGGCATCGACAGGAAGAGGCTCAAGGCCGTCTGCGTGGTCGCGCTCGATGAGGCCGGACGCTTCGAATCCAACAAGCCCAAGGTCCTCGACAGGAACTCCGTCTCCGTCCCCGTGTTCTACATGCGCGGCTGGATCGACCGTTCCAAGCTCAACATCGTCGACAAGACCGTCCTGCTGGCCGTATCTGTGATGATGAAGCTCAGGGGGCTCAACGAGTTCAACCAGCCGATCTTCGACGCCATGATGGAGGGAGGCAGCTTCTACGACGAATCGCAGCTCGATGCTGTCGAGAGGTTCTGCAACCCCTCTGCAGCATGAGTCCGGCATCAGAATATGGATGGCAGTCCTGCCCGGGTTCGAACCGAGGTCACCGGCTCCAAAGGCCAGCATGATTGACCACTACACTACAGGACTATGATTCGGGGAAGAGGGTCTCGATATTTCTTACTGTGCCTGCCCCTCGGTCGATGTGCCGAGGAGATAGGTGGATCTGGCCTCATCGACCCTCGCGTCGACGAAGGTCCCGAGGGGTACATCCTCCCTTACGACGATGGGCCTGTAGAATCCGTTCCTGAGGATCGTGCCCTCCTTCCCGATCTCGGTGGCGAGGCAGCGGAACGTCTTCCCCACTAGTCCGGTGTTGACGTCCAGCTCGGTCTCGTTCTTCACCCTCGTGAGCTCGGCGGAGCGGGCGGAGCTCACACCTCCTGATATCTGGAGCATCAGCGCGGCATCGGTGCCCGGGCGGGACGAGAACCTTGTGATGTTCACTGTGTCCGCCCTCAGCCGGCGTATCAGGTCCACGCTCATCGCGTGATCCTCGTCGGTCTCCCCCGGGAAGCCGCAGATGAGGTCGGTGGCGATGCTTATTCCGGGCACGTCGGCCCTGAGGTCGTCCACGAGCTCCATGAACCTTCCCACGGTGTACTTGCGCCTCATGGCCCGAAGGACGGCATCGCTGCCGCTCTGTACGGGGATGTGGAGGAACCTGTACAGGCGGGGGTCGTCCATGAGGTCCGCGAGGCCTTCGCGCACGCGGATGACGCTGGCTGGGTCGGCCATGCCGATCCTCAGCCTGAAGTCACCCTCGCGGGAGAGCATGTCCCTCAGGAGGGCCGGCAGGGAATCGCCGTTGTCATGTCCGAACGCCGCGGTGTCCTGGGCGGTGACGAGGATCTCCCTCGCGCCTCCGGCGAGGAACGAGTCGAACCTCCTGAGGAGGGCGTCGTGGTCGTACGTCCTAAGGTCGCCCCTCGCGAGCTTGGTTATGCAGTAGGAGCAGTTCCCGAGGCAGCCCTGCGCGATCGGCAGCACGGCCTCGGTGCCCTGCGGAAGAATGATCGGGGGCCCGGCGATCCCGAACCTTTCCATGACGGTTCCTCTGAAGGAGTCGTAGGACTCCGGGGGGATCACAGGGGAGTCGGGCAGCCTTATGAGCACCCTCTGGGGCTGCGCCTTCGCCATGCACCCGGTGACGATGACACGCTTCCCGGACATCCTCAGCTGGGACATCCGGGAGAGCATGTGCTTCTCCGTGGTCTCGACGACGGTGCAGGTGTTCAGCACCACGATGTCCGCCTCGTCGGCGGATGGGGCCTCCTCGTATCCGAGGGAGGCCATGTCCTCGGCCAGGCCGCGGCCCTCGCCGCGGTTCATGGTGCAGCCGTAGGACTCTACCCAGAAGCGCATCAGCGGGTGCAGGGCTCCGTGGTCGGGACTGCGAAGGCGGTCTTGGCGGAGATCTTGGTGATCTTCGCGTGGACGCTGGCTCCCTTGACGGTGCCGGGTACGATGATGAGGTAGTCGTGGAACTTGGAGGTTCCGTCGCCCTTCTTTCCGACGTCGGTGATGCGGACCTCGATGATGTCGCCCTCGTGGAGGGTGTTGCCGGTGTCCACGCGGACGCCCTTCCTGACGGTGATGGGTCTGCGGGCTCCGCAGGCCTCGCACTCGAGCATGAGGGTCCTGTCCTCCTTCACCATCTTGGTGTCGGGGAGGCCGCACTCGGAGCAGATGACGTAGGTCTCGGTGTACATCTGGATCTTGTCGTCGATCTGCTGGGGGCTGATCTTCGCCTTGAACACGGCGCGCCTGCCCTCGATGTTCCCGGGGGCACCGAGCTCCTTCAGCAGGAACTGCAGCAGGTGCTGCGGGTCGCGCCTGAGCTTGTCGGTGACGTCGATGAAGTTCTTGAAGATCGTGATCTTACCCTCCTGGAGGATGTCGAGCTCGGGGAGTTCGAACCTCTCGTGGTTCTCGATCGTCTCGGGGCATGCTATCTTCGCCCTGTTGAGGAGTGCCATGTAATCGTCTTCAGCGGACATCGTGTTCACCTATGGGCGAGGCTAGTATGGTCCCCCTTATAAAGACTCGCGTGCGCGCAATTATAGGGTGTCCGGCAGGGAATCTGGAATGCCGCCGGATGGGTGTTTGGGCCGGACCCGGAGGCCCGGCCGCTGGCTCATTGAATCTGGTGAACCATGACGTTGATCGCGACGTCGGATGTCGGTACGAAGCCGAAGCATGGGGTGTCGTCGGACATGAATCCCATCTGGTCATCCGCTCCGGTTATGGTTATCATCAGGAAGTACGCCTGCCCGTCGCAGACGAACTCGAACATGGAATCCTCCCCGTTCCAGGTCCAATCCGTGCAGCTGTCCGCGTACCGGATCGTGATGACCTCGCTCCCGGAGACGGTCATGCTTGCGGCATTCACTATGGAGAGCCTGGTGCCGTCGAGGTACAGCGATATGTCCGAGGTCTGTGGCAACCCGATCGACTCGAAGTACGAGAAGACGGAGTAGACCTCCTCGGTCGACCACTGCGCGTACAGCTTCACGTACCCGTGGGCGGGGAACGATATCGTGTCGTCGGGATGATACGACGTCCCGCTGCCGTCGGCCTTCGTGTTCCATTCGACGAACTGGTAGTTCCCGTTCCTGAACATGTTGTCGAGGACGTTCGTACTGGTCAGCCTGTACGTGTCCTTCCCCTCGTAGGTTCCGCCGTTCCCGTCGTACACGACGCCGACGAAACCGTCGTTCTCATCATCGTCGCCAAGGGCGATGTATGCGGCAACGGCCGCCACGACCACCACTATGATGACGATCCCTGCAACCGCCTTGGTGTTCATCGGATGTTCGAATCCGCATCTCCGGATGTAAAGGTGAGGGTATTCGGCGCACCCCCGTTGTCCGATTCAAATACCGGAGGCGAATCCCAGTCCCATGGCAGGCGGAAGCGTGAAGGTGAGGGGGAGGCCGCTCAACGAGCAGCAGATGGACGCCATCTCGGGCGATGATCCCACCAGGCTGGTCCTCGCGGGGGCGGGCACCGGGAAGACGACCACGCTGATCGGCCGTGTGTCCAGGCTCCTGGAGGAGGGCGCGGATCCCTCTTCCATCCTGGTCATCTCGCTGACCAACAACACCGTGGCCGACCTTCGCCGTGCGATGCGCGAGGAGTTCGGCGACTCATTCCGCGGGTCGGTCATGACCATCCATTCGCTGGGGCACCGCATCTCCGGCAGGATGCCCTGTGTGGGCCTCCGCAGGACGGAGCTGCTCGCGGACATAATGCGCAGGAGGGTATCGGAGGAACCGTCGTTCGCCGCCGACCTCCTGGCCTGGGCTGACGACATGCGCTCCTTCGGGAACGGGGACCTCTGCTACAACGGTCAGTCCATCGGCAATCGCGGGCTCAGGGCCCTGGGCGACGAGCTGTTCCGCCGCAGGGTGGGGTTCGAGTACTCCAGGCCGGACTACTCGCAGGGATACGTGCAGGCCCACATCGATATCCCCTCGGTCGGGCTCAGGATCCACGCCGACGAGCGCTGCGTCAGGGACGCGGCCAGGGACCAGCGCGAGGCCATCTCCTACGTTTCGAGGGTGTTCCCGCGGACGGAGCCCATGAGCCAGCACGAGCTGGCCGCGGGGCTGCTGGAGTCCTGGGGGCCCAGGATCCCCGATTCGGTGGGGGCGGCAATATCCAGATGCAAATGCACCCGCAGGTCCGTGGCGGACCTGGGGTCCCGCCTGGAACAGGTGCCGGAGGGTTCGAGGGAGCGTCTGAGGGCCAGGCTCCGCATCCTCGACGCGGTCTGGGACGACTACGCGCTGGCATGCTCCGAGCACGACCTGGCGGATTTCGAGGACATGGTGACGCTCGCGGAGTCCATGCTCGAGGGCGGGCACGTGCCCTCGTTCTCGTACAGCCACGTGCTCATCGACGAGTACCAGGACGTCACCCCGATCCTCGTCGGGCTGATACGCGCGCTGAGGCGCGTGTGGGGGTTCGACCTGTTCTGCGCCGGGGACGACTGGCAGAGCATCTACTCGTTCGCCGGGGGCGACGTGTGGCAGACCTACCGGTTCGAGGAGTGCTGGAGGGAGTGGGGCCCCGTGTCCGTCAGGAGGATCGAGCGCACCTACCGCTGCCCCCAGCAGATCGCGGACATGGCCGGGCGCTTCATCTCGAAGAACCCGTTCCAGACGCGCAAGTCCATCATCGGCGTCCCCGCGCCGAGGTATCCGATCCATCTGCTGCCGGTGACGTGCGACTCGGACATCCAGCGCATGGTGGCCAACCGCCTGCAGCTGCTGGACCCGGAGGACACGGTCATGATCATAGGCCGCAACCGCTCCGACATCTACGCCCTGGGCGGAGGCACGGGGCAGTTCGAGTTCACGGCGTCGGACCCCTCCGGGACGGAGCTGGTGACCTTCGCGAGGCTCGATGCGGAGACGGGGCTGTGGGTCCCGGTGCGCGACGCGGTATTCATGACCGCTCATTCGTCCAAGGGACTTGAGGCGGACTGGGTCTTCGTGATCGCCGACAGGGAGCGCGGAGGAGGGTTCCCGAGCACCGTGGCGGATCCGATCGACGCGCTGTTCGGCGCCCGCTCCGAAGGTATCGATCTCGCGGAGGAGCGCAGGGTGTTCTACGTGGCGATGACACGTGCCAGGAAGGGCCTGTTCATCGTGAACCGCACCGATGACGACGGCTACGCGCTGTCCGCTACCGGCAGGTTCACGTCGGAGATCCTCGCCGACAACGCCCGCGAGCTCTCCATGTCGGAGGTCATCTGTCCGGAGTGCGGGTGCGCCATGCGCGCCGTGGGGAAGCCCGGGTCCATGTTCTGGGGATGCACGGAGTATCCGGAATGCAGGGGCACGAGGCAGATGGTCGGCAGACCGTTCCGATCCCCTCGCAACAACTGGAAAAATCCGCCGTCTGATATCGGAGCATGGACGGATTCTCCAAGACCATGGCCGTGGCGGTCGCGGCCGTCATGGTGCTGGCCGTCGCCATTCCGATCATCTACGTCGCCGAGCAGGACGGATCGAGGCAGGTCACCTACCACTCCCTGAGGGAGGCCTCGACGGTCGAGGGGGATTCGGTCAGCGACTGCCGCTTCGAGCGCGACGGGTTCGTTTTCATAGGATGGAACACGGAGCGCGACGGCTCCGGCACCGACTACCTTCCCGGCGACAGCCTCGAGGGTGCCAGAGGTGTCTGGGACCTGTACGCCCAGTGGGCCCCTTCCGTGGAGTCGGTGATGTATTCCTCCGGAGCGGGGGACATCGTGGACGGCCTCTACATCGTCTACGCGGACGGGGGATCGGTGCCGCTGGATCACGGCGTCAGGCTGGACGGGGGTGCGCACCTCGAGGTTCGCTGCGACGGTCTCACGTTCTCGCTGGACGACGGCGTGTTCGTGTCCGGGGACACGGTCCTGGATGTGGACATATTCGCTTCCGTGACCGATGTGGTCCCGTACATCGACCCCGATACCAGATACGCATGCTACTCCTTCACACCGGGCGGGGGCGTTGCCTTCACGGTGCACCTCACGGAGACGGCGTGAGCCATGTACCAGGCACTGCGCATCCTGGGTCTGGCAATACCGATCGTCCTGATTGCGTTCTTCGCGTACGACATGCTGGACGAAGATGGCGAGGTGTGCTACGTCATCTACCGTTCCGGCGATGATGGGGAGTACAGGGACACCGGCATCGTGGCTGAGTGCATGTTCTCCAATCCGGGTCACGAATTCGTCGGCTGGAACACCGAGGAGGACGGATCGGGGGATTGGCACATGCCCGGGGAGGACCTCGGCCTGAGGAACGAGGCGATGATCCTGTACGCCCAGTGGGGGCCGGAGGGTGCCGACCCCCTCGGCGGGCGATCAGTCGTTCTGGTTCCTGTGCCCGATCGCGGCCATGACGAGCCCCAGATGGAGGGGCGACGGCCTCTCCGGCCTGGATTTGAACTCGGGGTGGAACTGGGAGGCCACGAAGTAGGGATGCCCCTCGAGCTCCCCGATCTCCATCCTGGTGCCGCACTCCGACCTTCCGGTGAACCTCCAGCCGGCGGCTTCGAGTCTGGGTATGTACTCGGGATTGACCTCGTACCTGTGCCTGTGGCGCTCGGATATCCTCTCCTGCCCGTACAGTCCGCGGGCCTTGGAGCCTTCGGCCACCACGACCTCCTGGGCGCCGAGCCTCATGGTGGCGCCCATGTCGGTTATCTCGAGCTGCTCGCCCATGATGCATATCACGGGGTCGGGCGTCTCCGGGTCGAACTCGGTGCTGGTGGCACGGGCCAGCCCGAGGACGTCCCTGGCTATCTCTATGGTCGCTATCTGGAATCCCAGGCAGACGCCCAGGAACGGCATGCCGTTCTCCCTTGCGTACCGGGCTGCAGCGATCATGCCCTCGACGCCCCTGGTGCCGAAGCCGCCGGGGACGATGACGCCGTCGACCCCTGCGAGTATCTCATCCGGACTCCCGCGGACGAGGTCGTCGCTGTCCACGAACCTCACCTTGACGCGGTACCCGGTCTCGGCGCCGGCGTGGGTGAAGGCCTCCAGGTGCGACAGGTACGAATCCGCCAGGGAGGTGTACTTCCCGACGAGCGCTATCTCGACGGTGCCCTCGGGGTTGACCACGCGGTCGACGAAGCGCTCCCAGGACCCCATGTCCCTCCCGGAGGTCATGGGGCGGAGCCTCATCCTGTCGATGATGAGGTCGGCCACGCCCTGTCTCTCCAGGTTCAGCGGGACCTCGTAGATCGAGCGGGCGTCCGGAGTGGAGATGACGGCCTCCTCGGGGACGTCGCAGAACATGGCGATCTTCGCCCTGGCGGCATCGCTCACCGGCTCGGAGCATCTGCCGACGATGATGTCCGGCCTGATCCCGATGGACATCAGCTCCTTGACGGAGTGCTGGGTCGGCTTGGTCTTCTCCTCGCCGACGGACCCCATGATCGGGATGAGGGTGGTGTGGACGAACATGACGTTCTCCTCCCTGCCCAGGTCGCGGCCGAGCTGCCTCGCGGCCTCGAGGAACGGGAGGGACTCCATGTCTCCGACCGTGCCTCCCAGCTCGACGATGACGACGTCGGCTCCCGACTCCCTGGCGACGGAGGTGATCCTGCGCTTGATCTCGTCGGTGACGTGGGGGATTATCTGGACGGTCTTGCCGAGGTAGTCGCCCCTGCGCTCGTTGTCGATGACCGAGCGGTACACCTTGCCGGTGGTGATGTTGTGGTCGCGGGTGAGGTGGAGGTCCATGAACCTCTCGTAGTTCCCGAGGTCCAGGTCGACCTCCCCGCCGTCGTCGAGCACATAAACCTCGCCGTGTTCGTACGGGTTCATCGTCCCCGCGTCTATGTTCAGGTACGGATCGATCTTGATCGCGGAGACCCTCAGCCCCCTGGCTTCGAGGAGGCGCCCTATCGAGGACGCCGTGATCCCCTTCCCGAGGCCCGAGATGACCCCGCCGCTGACGAAGATTAGCTTCATAACGGGAGGGATCGATTGGCGTTTATTGATATAACCGTTTGGAAAACCAGAGTTCTACTAGACAAATGTACGAATCATTGTTCACATCAAGATCATCTGTATCAGAATGCGGTCCCAGCGCCGCCTCGGGGGCCGTCCCGCCCCCTAGGCCACCGGCCGCGGATTAGCCAGACGACGATCCGACGTCCAATCCCGCGCATATCAATTATACCCCCTATGACATGGGGTCGGACAAGTGAGTGCATGGCAGGCAGGGACATTTCCGATATGAGTTTCGACGAGTTCTTCCTGGGGAAGAAGTCATCCCCGAAGCGGGAGCGCCCGAAGCCTGCCGAGGGTCAGGATGCCGAGGCCAAGGTCTCGGACATCGACGGCTCCGGATTCGCCCGCGGGAGGCCGAAGCTCAACGTCCGCGGGGCGTCCGTGCTGCTGTTCGTCCCGCGCTACGACGGGGGCAAGGGCGCAAGATATGCCGCCTCCGTGGAGCAGGGAGGCAGGAGGTTCGATCTCGGCCAGCTCAAGGTGTCCCCGCTGGACGGCGGGCTCTCGTCGCTGCCCACCGAGTTCGACCTGCTCGCCGCCGGCGTGTCCCCCCTCGACGCGTTCGTACTGGAGATCGACGGCAGGAAGGTCTACGAGGTCTTCGCCCACGGGTCCATGATGTTCGACTCCGACGGCATGCCCATCAGCAGGGCCGCCGACGACACCGTGGTCCTCTATCCGAAGGGGAAGCACCTCTGGCTCGGCGACGCCAAGGTCGCCGCATCCACCGACGTCGGAGACCTCACGATCGCGACCGTGGAGGTCGCCAAGGGCGGGTACATCCGCGTGAGGGACAGGCCCCAGCCCGCCGAGAGGAAGGCCGAGGAGGAGAAGCCGAAGGAGCCGGCCAAGAAGCAGAAGCTCAAGCCGGCGGCCCGCATCGACCTCCCCCAGGCGGAGACGGTGGCTTCCGTGAGAGACGGCAAGTCCCTCCTCCCGATATACGCATCCGCCCCTGCGGTGTCGTTCTCCCTGAAGGACACCGACGAGTCCGAGTGCGTCCTCTGGCTCAACGGCGAGGAGGTCCCGATGGACGGGTTCGACCCGTCGTCCGTCCCGGCATCCGGGAGGACGGACATCAGCGTCGTGAAGGACGGCAAGAAGCTGGCCTCCGCGTCGTTCTACGTGATCCCCGGTTTCTCCTGCTCGTACCAGGGCAAGGGGGACATCCAGGAGTCCGAGTACATCGACGTGACGGCGGACGGGAAGGACGTCCGCAGGAGCATCTACAGGGGGCTCGACGACCCCCTGGAGGTCGGAGGGGAGGAGGTCAGGCTGGCCTGGAACATCCCCGTCGTGACCTACGACCTCGGATCGGGCGAGGTCCCGTTCGGGGAGTCGGAGGTGGAGGTCGACTCGCTCGGCGACTCGATCGTCGTCACCGTCAGGAACGCCACCAAGAAGGCGCTCTTCCTCGGCAACACCGCCACGGGGAAGAAGTCCAACATCACCCCGGAGTGGGAGGACGACACCATCAGGCTGGACGCCTCGCTCATCGAGGATGCGGTCTTCGAGTCGTCCACAAGGTCCGCATCGCTCTTCATCACCGTGAACTCGTGCCCCGTCAGGAGGTTCCTGACCTTCGTCAACCCGGCGGACACCGAGATATCGCATTCCGCGGGGGAGATACGCGTCAATGTCCGCGGATCCGGCGAGCACGTGTGCCGCATCTTCAACCTGGACAAGACGGTCGAGACCGTCGCGCTCGTGCATGGCGACAACAGGGTGCCGGTGCCCATGAAGGCCATCTCGGCCGAGGTGGCCGAGATCCGCAACGGGAAGGAGATCTCCGTGGAGACTGTGTCCATAAGGGATCTGCCCTTCCTGCTCAGGGACGACATGGGCGACGTATGGCTCTACGTGAGCAAGGAGAAGCGCATACCCCTGCCCGACGGCCTGATGGCCAACGGCAAGGGCAACCCCTCGGAGATCAGGAAGTGGCACTCCCAGATCGTGAGGATGAATCCCGAGCTGCGTACCGTCAGCCCGGAGAAGTTGATAAAGGCATTCGCCGACTTCAGCTGATCCCGGCCTCCCCCTCCCCCCGTCTACTGATATTATGTATGGGGAGGGGGCCGGGGAAACCCGTTCAGTGAGATTTTTTAAATAGGAGATTACGCTAGCCACGTCAGCATTAGAGGTTCGACCATAGGTCGCGCCATCGACGTCACAATCGCTGAAAACAAAAGTCGACGAGGTGAAAAAGTGGGAAACGGTCTGTACACCGCAAGGAAAATGAAGACTGACCGCCAGAAATTCCGCTGGCTGGACAGGGGTTACAAGAAGAGGGTCCTCAAGCTGAGGGAGAAGTCCGATCCCCTCGAGGGATCCGCCCAGGCTCGCGGCATCGTCCTGGAGAAGGTCGGTATCGAGGCCAAGCAGCCCAACTCCGCCATCAGGAAGTGCGTGAAGGTCCAGCTTATCAAGAACGGACGCCAGATCACCGCGTTCGCCGTCGGAGACGGAGCCATCAACTTCATCGACGAGCACGACGAGGTCATGGTCGAGGGTATCGGCGGAAGGATGGGAAGGTCCTACGGAGATATCCCCGGAGTCCGTTACAAGGTCATCAAGGTCAACAACGTGTCCCTCGACATGATGGTCAAGGGCAAGACCGACAAGCCCGTGAGATGATTACAATGGCAGACGAACTCGTAGCTCAGAAAGCCCTCATCTTCGGAAAGTACGACACCTCCGATGTCGTCGTCCAGGACGGGGGTCTCGCCAAATACATCGACCTGACGCCCACCAACGTCCCCCACTCCGGCGGAAAGCACGCCAACAGGTGGTTCGGGAAGTCCAGGCTGAGCATCGTCGAGAGGCTGATCAACAACATCATGAGGACCGAGAAGTACACCGGCAAGAAGATGAAGGCGTACAAGACCGTGTCCCAGGCCTTCGACATCGTCGCGGCCAAGACGAAGAAGAACCCCATCCAGGTCCTCGTCGAGTGCCTCGAGAACGCCGCCCCCAGGGAGGAGGTCACCAGGCTCCAGTTCGGAGGAATCTCCGTCCCCAAGGCCGTCGACGTCGCTCCCCAGAGGAGGCTCGACATCGCTCTCCGCAACCTGAGCACCGGTGTCGTCTCCGCCTCCCAGAAGAACAAGAAGCCGATCTACGAGTGCCTCGCCGACGAGCTCATGCTCGCCGCGAAGGGTGACATCACCTCCTACTCCGTCGCCAAGAAAGAGGAGATGGAGAGGGTCGCCCAGTCCGCCAGATGATCGCATAATCCGAAAGGTGTGTGGACATGGGACGCAGAGAGGACAACGCAAAGAAAGCAGTCGAGCTGATGAACCACCAGAACCTCATCAGGAACCTGGGAACCGCAGCTCATATCGACCACGGGAAGACCACCTTTTCCGACAACCTGATCGCCGGAGCGGGCATGATGTCCTCGGAGACCGCCGGGGAGCAGCGCCTGCTGGACTACGACGAGCAGGAGGCCGCCAGGGGTATCACCATCAACGCGGCTTCCGCGGCGATGGTCGTTCCCTACAAGGAGCCCGGCACCAACAAGGTGGACCACTACCTGGTCAACCTCATCGACACCCCCGGACACGTCGACTTCGGTGGGGACGTCACCAGGGCCATGAGGGCCCTGGACGGTGTGTACATCCTGTGCTGCGCCGTCGAGGGAATCATGCCCCAGACCGAGACAGTCATCAGGCAGGCCCTCAAGGAGAGGGTCAGGCCCATGCTGTTCATCAACAAGGTCGACAGGGCCATCGTCGAGCAGCAGCTGACCCCTCAGATGATGATCGAGAAGTTCTCCAAGATCATCACCGAGTTCAACCAGAAGATCATGGACATCCTGCCCGCCCCGCTGAACAAGCAGTGGCAGGTCAGCCTCCAGGACGGAACCGTCGCCCTGGGATCCGCCTACAACAACTGGGCCGTGTCCATCCCCTACCTCCAGAGGCCCGAGCTCAAGAAGATCGGCATGAACCTCACCAAGGTCTTCGAGTACTGCGGACGCGAGGGAGGCCAGGCCGAGCTCGCCAAGCTGATCCCGCTCGCCGACGTCGCGCTGGAGATGGCCATCAACCACATCCCCTGCCCGCCCGACGCGCAGAAGGTCCGTATCCCCGTCATCTGGAAGGGAGACCTCGACTCCACCATCGGCAAGCAGATGCTGAACTGCGACCCGAAGGGAGAGGTCGCCATGATGGTCACCAAGATCATCATGGACAAGCAGGCCGGAGAGATCGCCATCGGAAGGCTGTTCTCCGGAACCGTCAAGAAGGGTCAGACCCTCTACATCTCCGGTGTCTCCCAGCCCCAGCGCGTCCAGACCGTCGCCCTGATGGTCGGAGCCGACAGGACCCCCATCGAGGAGTGTAAGGCCGGAAACATCGTCGCGCTGACCGGACTCAAGGACGCCATCGCCGGAAGCACCGTGTCCTCCGTCAAGGACATGGAGCCCTTCGAGAAGATGACCCACTACTCCGAGCCCGTCATCACGAAGGCCATCGAGGCAAAGAACATGGCCGACCTCCCCAAGCTGGTCGAGGTCCTGAGGGTCATCGCCAAGGCCGACCCCTCGCTGAACATCGAGATCAACAACGAGACCGGCGAGCACCTGATGTCCGGAATGGGAGAGCTCCACCTGGAGATCACCGAGTACAGGATCAAGAACGAGCAGGGCGTCGACATCGTCGCCTCCGCTCCGATCGTCGTGTACCAGGAGTCCGTCAAGGGAAGCAACCCCAGCGAGTTCGAGGGTAAGTCCCCGAACAAGCACAACAAGTTCTACTTCATCGTGAGCCCGCTCGAGGAGTCGGTCAAGGATGCCATCCGCAAGGGTGACATCGACACCGAGGCCAAGATCAAGGACCCGAAGGCCCTCGCCCACCAGCTGATGGACCTCGGAATGAGCGATGTCGAGGCCAAGGGTGTCGTCGGCTTCAAGAACAACAACGTCCTGATCGACTGCACCAAGGGTATCCAGTACCTGCACGAGACCATGGAGCTCGTCAAGCAGTCCTTCGAGGAGGCCATGATGAGGGGACCGCTCGCCAACGAGAAGGTCGCCGGACTCAAGGTCTGCCTGATGGACGCCAAGCTGCACGAGGATACCATCCACAGGGGACCCGCACAGATCATCCCCGCCGTCAGGGACGGTATCTACGGAGCCATGTGCCAGGCCGGCAGGATCCTGCTCGAGCCCATGCAGAAGCTGTACGTCGCCGTTCCC
>CASFYI010000058.1 GCA_949298875.1 uncultured Methanomassiliicoccales archaeon
AGCGCCCATCGCACCGCCGATTAGCATGCACTGGGCAGACGTTATTGCCAAGGATGTCGTGGACAACTGCGACCATCCGCTCATCGCGACCGGGATCAGCCCGACGGGTATCCTGCATGTGGGCAGCCTCAGGGAGGCCATCACCGGCGAGTCCATCCGCAGCGCCGTCGAGGCCATGGGGAAGGAAGTCAGACTCATCTACCTCATCGACGACTTCGACCCCCTGAGGAAACGCTACCCGTTCCTCCCCGAGGAGTACGAGCAGTACGTCGGGATGCCCATCTGCCGCATCCCCTGCCCCTGCGGGAAGCACCAGAACTACGCCCACCACTTCATCCAGCCGTTCCTCGACACCATCGAGACCCTGGGCATGCACTGCGAGGTAGTCTGGACCCACGAGCTCTATGAGAAGGGCGAGTTCGCCGAGTGCATCGACAAGGCCCTGACCAAGAGGGACGAGGTCATCGAGATCCTCCACGAGGTCACCGGCAAGGCGGCGGACCCCAACTACGCCCCGTACAACCCCATCTGCAGCAAGTGCGGACGCTTCTGCCACCCCAAGTTCGACACCTACAAGTTCCCCCACCTGGAGTACGAGTGCACCTGCGGGAACAAGGGCGTCGCCAACGTCACCAAGGGCGAGGGTAAGCTGACCTGGAGGCTCGAGTGGCCCGCCAAGTGGTCCATCTTCGGCACCTCCGCGGAGCCCTTCGGCAAGGACCACGCCGCGGCCGGCGGATCCTACGAGTCCGGCAAGATCATCATGGAGAGGATCTACGGCGGCAAGGCGCCGTTCCCCATACCCTACGAGTTCGTCCAGCTCAAAGGGATCGGACAGATGCACAAGTCCCTGGGAAGCCCCGTCACCGGCCTCGACGCCATCAACATGATGCCCCCGGAGGTCCTGAACTACCTATTCCTCAGGGTCAACCCCTCGAAGAGCATCGACTTCGACCCCGGACTCGGAGTCCTGGATATGATCGACGAGTACGACAGGATGGAGAGGCTCTACTTCGGCGGCGAGTGGTCCGAGTCCGAGGACAACTCCGTCGCGGCCTACAAGATCGCCCAGCACAACAGAATCCCCTCCAAGCTGCCCCTGCAGATCCCCTGCAGGCACCTGATCAACGTCATCCAGATGGCCGGCTCCTTCGACGAGGTCGTCGAGATCCTGAAGAGGACCATCGACCTGTCCCAGGCCACCATGGAGGACATGGACAGGCTCAGGACCAGGGTCGACTGCCTCAGGTACTGGCTCAACGGATTCGCCCCCGACATGGTGAAGTTCAGCATCCGCCAGACCATCCCGACCTCCGTCGAGCTGACCATGAACGACAAGACGTTCTACCAGGCCCTCGTCCAGAGGTTCAACGACATCAACTGGGACGTCGACTCGATCAACACGGCCTTCAACGAGGTCGCCAAGACCATGCCCGTCGGATCCAAGGGCGCCTACAAGGCGATGTACAAGATCCTCATCGCCAAGGAGGCCGGACCCAGGCTAGCGCTCTTCCTGGCCAGCATGGACAAGAAGTTCGTCATCAACAGGCTCATCCAGGCCTGCCAGTGAAACACATTCCAGGAGGGGCGGAAACGCCTCTCCGCACCCCTTCTCCATCGATACCATTACAATGGTGACCCTGATACGGCGGTCATGGAACTGATCCCCAAGAGATTCTTCATCACGCACAGCTCGGCCACCAGCGAGGTCTCCGACCTCAACGCGTTCGACAGGGCGCTGATCAAGGCGGGCATAGGGGAGCAGAACCTCGTGTCCGTGTCGTCGGTCATCCCCATAGACGCGGAGCGCGTCGAGATCTGCGAGATGCCCATGGGGGCGGTCACGCACTGCGTGCTCGCGCAGATGAGAGGCACCGAGGGCGAGATGATCGCCGCCGGGATCGCCTACGCCTACAGGAAGGACGGCAAGGGCGGATACGTGGCCGAGGGGCACATCCACGGATCGGCTGAGTCCCTGAGGGAGAACCTCGCCTGGAAGATGAGGGAGATGTCCAACATCAGGGGGGTGGAGTTCGGGGAGGTCCAGTTCGCCCTGGAGGAGCTCCGCATCCCGAAGGACATGTACGGATGCTGCGTGGCGGCACTGGTGTTCACCGAGTACAGGTGAGTGAATGGAGCCTGGCACCTAGGGAGGTGCCCTACCGATTCCAACAATCATCGCAAGGCATCTCTCGCTTTGATTCCACAATTGATCGTTCTGGAAAGGGTCTGAGGCCACAGCAGATGACTTAGCCTGAATTCCCGGCATGATTTACTTCCACGTGCCGGGAATTCAGGTTGAATGGCCCGCTTCTTCGAAATCATCCCTCACTCCCAGAACCTCGAACAGCCTGGGCACCCTCCGGTCCCGAGACCCTCTGATCAGCCCGTTCCCGGTTATCGTAGCCTTATACGTCGATGCCGTGATGAAGGCCCTCGTCACATCGACGTCCTTCATGCCGGCTGCGTCGAGGGCCCTCTGGATCTCCGAGTAGACCATTATCGCGATGAACTCGACGAACAGGTGCGGCTCGGTGCGGACGCCCTTGCTGATGTAGCGCTTCAGCTCCCTGGAGCCCCCGTTGAACTGGGCTATCGCCCTGGAGATCGTTGTCCTGGCCACACGCCCGGACACCACATCGTCCCATTCCGCCGAACGCAGGACGACGAACGTCTTCCCCGCGTCGGTCCTGAACTCGGACATCCCGCCGCGTCTCCGAGTGAGCCTCATGGCCCCGTCCCCGTCGATGCTGTAGCGGAGATACCGCTCATACTGCCCCGCGACCTTCTCGAAGGCCTCCGCTGGGTACTCGAACACCTGCCCCTCCAGACGGAATCTGATGTCCGAGAGGGCGTCCCTCAGGGCCTCGACCTCCTCCGACCTCATGCGCGGGTCGTAGCAGAGGAACGACCTGAGCCTCATGGCCGCATCCTCGAAACGTGGATCCGACTGCGGTAGCAGGATCTGCCCTCCCGTGCCCTGCAGCATGCCGGCGACCCCCTCCTGGAGATAATACTCCCTTCCGGAGTGCTCCCTCCTGAAACACGGGGATTCCACATCCATGTAGTCGGACTGCACCGCCCTGAACTGCTCGGAGCCAGCGGCGTAGGGTATCGCGAAGTCCACGCCGCCCGCCATCAGGCCGGTCAGGTCCAGGGTGGGGCTGATCGCCGTGTCCACGATGAACACGCAGTCCGAAGAATTGCGGATAGACTGCATGACCTCCACCAGCTCCGACGTGTCGCGGGAGATGTCCCCCACGGGGCTGAACGCTATGGGCGTCCCGTCCTCGGTCATGATGATCAGTATGGAGACCTCGGCCGCGGGATCCCTCCTCGCCCGGGCCTGCACGATGTCGTCCGAATCGATCGTCTGATGCGCATAGGCGTAGAGCTTCCCGGAATGCCTGGACCATCTGCGCCTGAAGAATGCGAACATACCCTCGAGGTCGATGGAATTCACGATGCCGCGGACGTCTGCGCTCCCGATGCGCGATCCGAGACCCAGCAGGTACGGGATGCACGAGGAATTGAGCACGAGGTCGATCGAATCCGAGGGGGTCGGCCTGATGGCCTGCGCCAGCGCCAGGGCGAGTATCCTGTCCGCCGCGTCCCCGAACGCCTCCCCGAGGTCCTCGCGGATGCCCAGACGCTCTGCCACGGTGAACGCCAGGAGGGCGTCCCCGTAGTTGACCATCCTGGCCCCGTCCGGAGGCAGCTCGCGGGGCGCCACGCGGGCGACCTTCTCCTGTATCTCCCCCGTCTCCGGATCGACCACGCCCAGATACCGCTTGACCGAGACGGGGTTCTTCCTCCCCGGCACGCGTTTGGACGTGGACGTGTAGGCGTACGTCCTGCCGTTGCGATTCTCGTACCTTATAGAAGACATCGTGACCACCCATCCCTTCGATGCCGCTGAGATCGGTCCCTGTCGGACAGGAGCTTCCCTGCGGTCGCGATGCTCTCGCGCGGCAGCTCGTGGAACAACACGGTGATCGCCTGCTCGGGGATGCCCGAGATCCTGGAGAACTCCGCCGTGATGACTGCGGCCGCCTCCCTCTTCTTCTCCACCGTGAGCTGCGACGACTCGATGGTTATTACCGGCATGCGCGGCACATGGAGCTACGCGCAAATCAATATTTTGCCTGTTTCACCGGCGACGGCCCTTTCCGCCCCTTCCGTTGCCCTTCGGCTTGGACCTCTTCTCGTAGCCGTCGTCCACGAAGATCGACTCGAACACGGCGGTCTCGCCCAGCTGCTCGAACCTGGAGCGGAGGAACTCCTTCGCCACCGCGTCCTCGCAGACCTTGGACAGCCACTTCACGAACGGGAGCGACCTGTCGCCGTACATCGCCATGTACAGCTTGGCGGACTCCAGCTCCTCGCCGATGTCGTGCAGGATGTAGACCAGCTGCTTGGAGTTGTGCTCGCCGGACCTGGCCATGGAGACCAGCTCGCGCCTGCACTCGTCCATGCCCTTGAGGCATCCCCTCTTGAGCCAGTCAAGGCCCCTGGACCCGCCCATGAGCCTGGCTACCTCCACGGTCCTGTCCCCGTCGAGGCCGCAGTACCTGTCCAGATGGTCGGCGTCCTCCCCGTCGTAGCATCCGACCAGCCCGGCGGCGTCCCCGCGGGCCAGGTACATGGATGCGAGCCCTTTCCTGACGTCCTTCCTGTTCTTGACTGGCATCAGCTCGGCGACGGCGTCGTCGGAGCCGGCGACGGCCGCGTTGATCATGGGCTGGATCCAGTCCCCTCCCTGGGCCTGGACCTTCTTGGCGGAGAGGAACCTGCCGAACGGCGTGTCGGAGATGCCGAGCTCTGCCGACATCGAGACGATGATGCGGGAGTAGTCCTGCATGCCGTCCCTCAGGTACGCCTCCCTTTCCCCGGAATCGAGGTATCCCAGGAGGAATCCCGCGTCGGGGAACGTCGAGGACAGGTCGGCGAGGCGCCTCCTGGCGGATGCGTCGCCCTTCATGGCCTTGATGAACGCCGGACCTATGGACTGGCGCTCCTTGGCCCTCCTGTCCATCGCCTTGAGGTGGTCCTCGGCCCTCTTGGAATCCTTCTTCCTGACCAGGAGCTTCAGACCGTCGCGGACCATGGCCTCGTCCTCGTCGGCATGGGATGCGAGGACGTCGATGCGTGGATCGTCTCCCCCGATGCGCCCGAGACGGATCAGGCTGTAGACGGCGAGCGGATCGCCCTCGGAGGACCTGGACTCGAGGAAAGAGCCGTCGTAGTCCGGATCGATGGTGGAGCAGATGTAGTCGAAGGCCACGAGGACCTCCTCGGGGGAGTCTTTGGCGGCCCTTCCCCTGGCCGTGGCGAACTCGTCCCTCCCCATCTCGCGGAGCATGCGGGCGGCGTTGCTCTCGCATCCGCCGCTGAGTCTGGCGGCGCCGTGGAGATAAAGCCTGAGGGCCAGGTCCTTCCTGCCGTTGACCTCGCAGTCGATGCCCTTGAAGAGGATCTTCTCCGGGGTGGACGGGATGGTGAGCCTTACCCCCGCCTGCTCCCTCGGCCTCTGCTCCTCCTTCCCGCGCGGAGCGCGGTCGTCGCGCCTGTAATCGCGCCTCTGCCCGTGCTGGTTGTCGCGCTTCCCGTCGTACCGGCGGTCGCGTCCCTGGGGCCTGTCGCCATGAGGCTTGTCGTGGGGTCTGTCGCCCTTCGGGCGGTCCCCCTTGCCCTTGTTATCATAGTTCCTGGGGTGAGCGTCGCGCCTCTGCCCGTCCCTGCGATCCTGACCGTGCCCCTGTCCTTCGCGGCGTCCGCCCCTGCGGTCGTCCCTGCGACCGTCGCGGGGAGCACCTTTGTAGTCCCTCTTCGGGCCCTTTCCGCGGTCGCCTCTCGCGTCGTCGCGTCTGCGGTCTCCGCGGTAGCCGCTCTTTCCGGAGGCTCTCCTGTCAGCATCGTCCTGGCTCATGGGAAGTCTGAGCGACGACAAGCGGAGCCCCTTTTATTATTATGGGGAAGGAGGGGACCCTTGTCGGCCCAATAAACATAATTTTTTATAGAAGTTCTTGCATATACTGAGGTTGTGAACTCAAGGTTAACAACCGAGGGATAAGATGATGGACGACCTGGACACGCTGCTATCGCTGGTGGAGAACCCGACGAGGAGACGCATACTCGAGTCCATCGTGAGGGAGCCCAGCTACCCGCTGAGGCTGTCCAAGGAGCTCGGGGTCAGCCAGCAGGCCGTGATGAAGAATCTGGCGCTGATGGAGCAGAACGGGCTCGTGGTCAGCTACCGGGAGAGCAGCAGGATGGGTCCGGACAGGACCCTGTACGTCCCGAACACCGAGTTCACGCTGGTGGTGGAGATGCACAGCAGCATGTTCTCCGCGAGGGTCATCGGGCCCTCGGAGGACGGCACGGAGGTCCCCGGCATGACCGCGGACGAGGCATCCCGCCGCATAGACGAGATAGACGACAGACTGGAGGAGATCGACAGGGAGCGCGCGGCGCTCGTCTCCGAGAGGAACGGACTGGTCCGCATCCTCAGAGGGGCGGACGATGACGATGCGGACGGGAATCCGCAGAGCGAGGAGATCGCATCAGGATCAATGGAGGTACGAGCATGACGAATGAGAAGGCCATCAAAGTGGCAGAGCTGAAGGCGGGCGAGACCGGAAGGGGCATAGTCCGTCTCGACCCGGAGCTCATGGACATCCTCGGCATAAGGGTCGGGGACATCGTGCAGATAGACGGCAACAGGAAGACCGTCGCCAAAGTGCTCAGGGGAGCCCCCGAGGACGCGAACCGCGGGATCATCAGGATGGATGGTTCCACCAGGCGCAACGCCGGCGTGGCCCTCGACGAGAGGGTCGCGATCAAGAAGGTGGCCGCCAAGAACGCCGAGAAGATCACCTTCTCCCCCACGGAGCAGCTGAGGCTGCAGGGCGGGGAGGAGTACCTCAAGCAGGTGCTCGACGGCAGGGCCATCGCCAAGGGCGACACTATCACCCTGAACGTCATGGGGAACAAGATCGACCTCGTCGTCACCTCGTTCTCGCCGTCCGGCGAGGGCGTGATGATATGCGACTCCACCGAGGTCAAGATCTCCGACAAGCCGGCCGCCAACGGAGGCGACGTGCCGAAGGTCTCCTACGACGACATCGGCGGGCTCGGGGACGCGGTGAAGAAGATCCGCGAGATGGTCGAGCTGCCGCTGAGGCACCCGGAGCTCTTCAAGAGGCTGGGCGTCGAGGCTCCCAAGGGCGTGCTCCTGCACGGACCGCCCGGAACCGGCAAGACCATGCTGGCCAAGGCCGTCGCCGGCGAGACGAGCAGCAACTTCATCTCCATAGGCGGACCGGAGATCGTGAGCAAGTTCTACGGCGAGTCCGAGGGCAAGCTCAGGGAGATCTTCAAGGAGGCCGAGGAGAACGCGCCGAGCATCATCTTCATCGACGAGATCGACTCCATCGCGCCGAAGCGCGAGGAGGTCACCGGCGAGGAGGAGCGCAGGATCGTCGCCCAGCTGCTGTCCCTCATGGACGGGCTGAACTCCAGGGGCAAGGTCGTGGTCATCGGAGCCACCAACAGGCCCAACTCCATCGACGAGGCGCTGAGGAGGCCCGGCAGGTTCGACAGGGAGATCGAGATCGGCATCCCTGACAGGGACGGAAGGCACGAGATCCTCGTCATCCACACCCGCGGCATGCCGCTGGCGGACGACGTGGACCTGGACTGGCTCGCCGACAAGACCCACGGGTACACCGGAGCGGACCTGTCCGCCCTGACCAAGGAGGCCGCCATGGCCGCCCTCAGGAGGGTGCTGCCCGACGTGGACCTGGAGGCCGAGGAGATCCCACGCGAGGTGCTGAACAGCATAAGCGTCACCGCGGACGACTTCAAGGCCGCCATCAGGGACATGCAGCCGTCCACCATGCGCGAGGTTCTCATCGAGAAGCCCAACGTGAGGTGGGAGGACATCGGAGCCCTCGAGCAGGCCAAGCAGGAGCTCAAGGAGGCCGTGGAGTGGCCGCTGAAGTACGGCAAGGTGTTCGAGCACATGAGCGCCAAGCCGCCGAAGGGGATCCTCCTCTACGGACCGCCCGGAACCGGCAAGACCATGCTGGCCAAGGCCGTGGCGACGGAGTCCGAGGCGAACTTCATCGCGGTCAAGGGACCTGAGTTCCTCAACAAGTGGGTCGGGGAGTCCGAGAAGGCCGTCCGCGAGACGTTCAGAAAGGCCAGGCAGGCGTCGCCCTGCGTGATCTTCATGGACGAGATCGACTCGATCGCGCCGGAGCGCGGCAAGGGCAACGGAGGGGACGACGGAGTCACCGAGAGGGTCATCTCCCAGATGCTCACCGAGATGGACGGGCTGGAGAGCCTGAACAACGTCGTCGTGATCGCGGCGACCAACAGGCCGGACATCATGGATCCCGCCCTGCTCAGGCCCGGCAGGTTCGACAAGTCGATCTTCATCGGACCGCCGGACGAGGAGTCCAGGAAGGCCATCTTCGGCATCCACACCAAGAACAGGCCCATGGCCGACGAGGTGGACATCGGGGACCTCGCCAAGAGGACCGACGGCTGCACCGGAGCGGACATCGCAGCCATCTGCAACGAGGCGGTCATGAACGCCGTGAGGCGCCTCATCGCCAAGGGCGGACAGCCCACCGACGAGGAGATCGAGGCCTGCAGGGTCGAGAACCAGGACTTCGACGCCGCCATCAACAAGTTCGGCCCCAAGAAGAGGGCCGAGCTCTCAAGCTACGGGTCCGAGGCGTGAGCCGAGGACCGCATGAAACCCCTTACCCTCCCCCGGGAGGGTCAAACATACTGAATGAGGTGAGAAGGATGAGTGGAACAGACGACATTTGGAACGACCTCTTCGGAGGCTTCGACAGCCTGAACAGGAGGATCGAGGACATGTTCTCCAGGATGGACATGTCCGGGCCCGACGTGAAGACCTACGGGTACACGATGTGGCAGGGTCCCGACGGTGTCAGGCACGTGAAGGAGTTCGGCAACACCGGCAGCAGGCTGGGAGCCCTCGGCCCCGCCGGCGTG
Source organism: uncultured Methanomassiliicoccales archaeon (assembly GCA_949298875.1). Classification (GTDB taxonomy): domain Archaea; phylum Thermoplasmatota; class Thermoplasmata; order Methanomassiliicoccales; family Methanomethylophilaceae; genus Methanoprimaticola. Next base: position 9,031 of record CASFYI010000058.1, read on the forward strand.
AAGGAGCCCTTCACCGACGTGTCCGAGGAGGACAGCGTCGTCCGCGCCGTGGCGGAGATCCCCGGCGTGGAGAAGCAGGACATCGAGCTGTCCTGCACCAGGAACGTCCTGAGCATCAGGGTCAAGACCCCCGGCAGGGAGTTCGAGAAGGATCTGGCACTGCCCTGCGACGTGGACGTGGACTCCGCCAGGGCGGAGTACAACAACGGCCTCCTCGAGGTCACCCTGGACAAGGTCTCCCCGTCCGACAGGGGGAAGACGATCAGCATCGCATGATGCCGGGGCCTCCGGGCCCCGCGGGCTTCCGCGGGTCCCGTGCCTCCCCTTCATATGTTTTTATAGAAGCTCTGACACTAGTGAATAACCAGTGAGACCATGGGCAGGACCGAACTCATCAACACGACACGTGCCATCCTGGCCAAGGCGGGATTCGACGTTTCATCCGCGCTGAGCATGCGCGGGATATGCTTCGACGTGGTCGCCAGGCTGGACGACCGCGTCCTGATCATCAAGGTCCTCAGCAACGTGGACGCCTTCTCGAAGGAGAACGCCGCGGAGATCAAGACGCTCTCCGAGGCACTAGGCGCTACCCCGCTCGTCGTGGGCGAGAGGTCCAGCTCCGG
>CASFYI010000059.1 GCA_949298875.1 uncultured Methanomassiliicoccales archaeon
CGCGGATGTGAAGGCGATCAAGACCGGAATGCTGTACAGCGCGGAGATCGTCGGGACGGTCGCCGACATCCTGGAGGACCACGAGGCCCCTCTGGTCGTGGATCCGGTCATGGCCGCCAGCACCGGGAGGTCCCTCTCCGATGACGGCCTGGTCGAGGCCATGAGGAGGAAGCTCCTGCCGATATGCGAGCTCGTCACTCCGAACAGGGCGGAGGCCGAGGCCCTGGCCAAGATGCAGATAAAGACCAAGGACGACGAGAGGCTCGCGGCCGAACTGATCGGGAAGGGCGGCTCCGCCGTGCTCATGAAGGGCGGCCACTACAACGCCCCGACTGTCACGGACATGCTCTACCTGTCGTCCGAGTTCACGAAGATCGAGTACCCCCGCCTCAAGAAGGCCGGCCACGGCAGCGGGTGCGTCCTGTCGTCGTACATCACCGCGCACATGGCCAAGGGCATGGACGTCGCCAACGCCGTGTTCCAGTCCAGGGAGATGATCCAGGAGGCCATCGCCACCCAGTACTCCGTCGGGAGGGGCGACCAGGTCGTCAACCCGATGGTCCAGAAGGGGGACAGCGAGGGCTTCATGGTGCTGGACGCGCTCGATTCCGCCGCCTCCCGCATCCTCGACGTCGTCCCGGAGGAGCTCGTGCCCAAGGGCGGGATGAACATCGCCATGGCGATGAGGAACGCCGCCGGTCCGGAGCAGATCGCCGCCATCGACAAGAGGATGACCGTCCGCAACGGTATGATCCGCAAGGGCGGGCCCGCAAAGTTCGGTGTGGCCGAGGGGCTGTCCTACGTCCTCATGGGCGTCATGAAGAAGGACCCCGAGACCCGCTGCGTGATGAGCCTCGCCTATTCCGACGACATGATGGGCGTCATGGAGGAGGTCGGGCTCAGGGCGGTCGCTGCCGACATGGTCAAGGATCGCATGATGGAGTCCGCCGAGAAGGCCGTCGCCAAGGTCAAGGGGATGCCCGACGCCATCGTGGACAAGGGCAACAAGAAGGAGCGCGTCGTGCGCCTCCTCGCCAGGGACACGGCGGACATGATGTCCAAGCTGGACCAGATACTCTGAAACCGACGGCCTTCGGGCCGTCCCCATTTCTTAATTTTAGAAGAAGGAACCCGGGTGGTGCCCGGGGAAGTGATTTCAAGCGTTGATCGAGACGATCTCGATCACGAAGTACAGGGTGACGTTGCACCTCTCGGCGCAGGTCTTGTACGAGAAGGTGCTTCCGTCGACATCGGTCACGTAGACGGTGTTCCCGTTCCCGTCAATGGCCTGGAGCATCTGGATCCCGTCGCCGGCGGCGACGGTGTTCTCGAAGGAGATGACGACCTCGTAGTTGCCCGCGGAGTCAAATCCGTTGACGGTGTAAAAGACGTCGCCGAAGGCGCTGTCCTCGTTTCCGATGTAGTCGTACTTGACGCCGGTACTGGGCATGTTGGTGATGATGACGCTGTTGTCGGTGACGTCGTAGATCGCGCTGGCCTGCCATCCGTAGGCGCTGGTGAACGCGATGGCGGATCCCGCCTTGAGGTCGACGTCGGGGTACATGTCGTCGAAGGCCTCCTTGGTCATCGTCTGCGTGGCCGGGACGCTCAGGGTGGTCGAGACGCCGTTGTGCATGGAGTCGCCGGGTGCGACGTATCCCTCGCCGACGGGGATCTCGAGCTCGATCTTGTCTCCGACCTTGTGTCCGATGAGGGCGTTCTCGAATGCGGCGAGGTAGTCCCCATCTCCGACCGTGACGTCTATGGGCTTGAAGGAGCTGGACGAGTATTCGTTCGACTTGACGTAGCCGTCGTTGTCATCCACGCCGGAGAGGCTGGTGTCGAAGACGACGGATCCGTCCTCGGTGTAGTAGCCGTAGTAGCTGCCAGTGTAGTTCACCTCGACGGTGTCTCCGTACGCGACCTTCGTGTCATCCGACTGGATGTAGTGTTCGTCAACGTAGACGCCAAGGACGCCCACGCATGCCACGACGAAAACGACGAAGCAGACCGAGAAAATCGGGTCTCTCTTCTTCCTTATGCCTTCGCCTGTCATCTGATATCGGAAGGCACCGATACCCTTGTTATAGATAAAGGGTTCGTAGAGGCGTTCGACAGAGGGGATGATGTGCCAGAGTCCTCATCTGACCCTGAAGTTGACGCCCCATCCGCGGGCCATCTCCCCGCATCTGTCCTCGGATTCGGGAGGGATCGTGCCCCCGACTACGGAGACCGTGACGTCGTCCAGGCACCGGCTGATCCCCTCGATGAACTGAAGGATGGCCGGGTACGAGCTGTCCCCGAAGGCCGGGCGGCAGAGCTCCATGTATTCCTCGGAGGAGGAGGCGTTGAGGCTCACCGAGACCGCATCCAGGACATGTGCCAGATCCGGGACGATGTCCCTTCCGTTGATGAGACTTCCGAGCCCGTTGGTGTCGAGGCGCACCCTGGCCCCGACCTCAGACCTAATGCGGCGCGCTATGGTCAGGAGGTCGTCCAGGCGCTCCGTGGGCTCCCCGTATCCGCAGAATACGATCTCCCTGGCGTCGCTCGCCCTCTCGATGATCTCGGACATGACCTCGTCGGCGGTCGGCTCGCGGTCGAGCCAGAGGTCGTCCGCGTCCCCGAGGCGGCGGGTCGCGTTCCTGACGCAGAACGTGCAGGCGCACGGGCATCTGTTGGTCATGTTGATGTACCAGGTGGACCCGTAGCGATAGAGGATGCTCATCGCCCCGTACTTCGACGGCATCCATGATAAACATGTCCGACCAACGGGAAACGCCGTATACTGGACCGCCGTTCCACGGTTCATGTTCGATCTCTATGTCGTCACCGATTCCGATCTCTCCCGCGGACGCACCGACGCCGAGACGGCGCGCCTCGCCTACGAGGGCGGCGCCGATGCGGTGCAGCTCAGGATGAAGCACACCGACGGAGGGGAGATGCTCGCCCAGGCCAGGGAGATCGCGGCGATGGCGCAGGAGATGGGACGCTTCTTCTTCGTGAACGACAGGGTGGACATCGCCATGGCCTCGGGCGCAGACGGTGTCCATCTGGGTCAGTCGGACATCCCAGTTGGGGTGGCGAGGAGGCTCATGGGGGACGACGCGATCATCGGCGTCTCCGTGCAGACGGTCGAACAGGCAGTGGCCGCCGTCGAGGGCGGCGCGGACTATCTCGGCGTCGGATCCATCTTCAAGACGTCGACCAAGCCCGATGCCGTCCAGGCGCTGGGACTCGGTGCCGTGTTCGAGATAAGGCAGGCCGTGGACGTCCCGATCGTCGCCATCGGCGGGATAAACCGCGGAAACATCCAGGACGTCATACGCGCAGGCGCGGATGCGGCCGCTGTGGTCTCGGCCGTCGTCGCCCAGGAGGACCCCCGTGCCGCCGCCCACGAGCTCAGGGACCTGATTCTCAAGGTCAGGCCGCACGTGGCTCCGGAGGAGGTCCCCGAGGACCGATCGGCCACACACGCTCTCCGAGCGTCCTCTCCCTTCCTTAATATATATCAGAGGGTCTAGCCCCCTCCATGCGTCCACAGGAAGACTATCTGCGCGATTTCGCCATCCTGATGACGGACAAGGGGGTCGTGGCCGTATCAGACCCTCAGCAGATAGCCGTTTACGATTACCTCGACCATTCCGGCAGGAGGAGGCCCAGCGACATAGCCGATGCGCTCAGCCTGCCGTCGTCGTCCCTGCACTTCGTGCTGGACAAGATGGTCGATTCGGGGATCATCATGAGGTCCAAGCCGGACCCGGCGAAGAAGGAGGTCTACTACTCGGTCCTCGCCCAGAAGATCGCGGGCTCAGCCGAACCGTCCCCGACCGCCGCGGAGGATTGCCAGAGGGTGTTCGCCAATCAGGACGGCAAGTACCGCGGCGTGGCCAGCGTGGCCAACATGTTCGAGAGCTACGCCGCCGAGATCGGGTTGGAGCACGGCCAGCTGAGGACCAGGTACGTAAGGGACCTGGCCGCTGCCATGAGGGACGACATCGGGACCGGGACGCTGGAATCGGTGATGCAGGCCATAAAGGACCGCTTCACCGCGCTCACCGGGTACAGGATGAGCGTCTACTCCCTGAACCCGCCCACGATCATCTTCGAGGGCGACGAGAGCCTGTCCCCCAACATGGACATGCTGTCCGGCCTGGTCTCGTTCATGATGACCAACGCCACGGGCAGGACCCTGGGGGTCAGGTCTGTCGAGGACTTCAGCAACGAGGAGACGTCCAGGTTCAAGGTCACCTACGACCGCGTGGAGGAGGTTCCCGAGCCGTACATCAACACCTCGCTCCCCCAGCTCGGGGAGCCGGAGAGGTTCCTGGTCCTGGACATCGACGGGCGCGTCGCGCTGCTCCTCAACGACATCCAGACCAAGCTGGTGGACGCCATCTACGAGAGGCCCCTCTGCGTGACGGACGTGGTTAACATGGTCGGGATGCCCAGATCCACCGTGACGACCAACCTGCTCAGGATGGTCGAGGAGGGCGTGGCGTCCGTGTTCTATTCCGAGTCGGGTGCCCTGTACTACGGCCTCAGCTGCTCGATCCTCATGAAGAGGGTGCGCAGGGTCAGCAGGGATTCGACGCTCACCAGGGCCGCCGTGAGGTCCGCGATCTCCGGCAACGCGTTCCTGGAGGGCTACCTCCAGTACATGCTCGCGTCCCTGCAGGAGCTCGGCTTCGAGACCGACTATCTGATGGTCGTCCTGGGTGCCAAGTACATGAGGGTCGCCGGACAGGACGGACCCAAGAACTTCGATTCGTACTTCGGCAAGATGTCCGACATCGCCAAGGTGTTCGGGCTGTCCCTGAGCGTCGTCTCGGTGTACCCGCTGACCATCGGCATCACCAAGGACGGCGAGGGGGAGGCCCCGGCGCCGGCCATGACCTTCGTGAAGGGGATGGCGCACCAGGGACTGGAGATGGCCTCCTCGGGAATATTCGTCAGGGTGTCGGAGGAGACGCCCGACGATATGCGCGTCTCGTTCAAGGAGATCTACCCGTCGCTCAGCATGACGCCGGCGGCGAGAGCCGAGGCCGATGCGGAGGCGGAGGCCTCGCCGACAAAGAAGAAGAGGACGTCCTCCGTCAGGGAGGCGCTGCGCAACAGGAGCGCCAGGTCCGACGGCAGGCCCGTCAGGACGATGCGCTACATCACCGGTATTGCCGTGGTGCTGTTCGCGGCCGTGCTCGTGGTCTTCTCGATGGGAGGCGGCATGGACAACACCGCCAGCGCCGAGACGTACACGATCGATGTCGACGCCGAGGGCGTCACACTGTACGACGTGACCGGCGTCGAGCTCGAGATGCCCTACGTAGTCCCCGCCAACGGCACCGTGTCGTTCTCCGTCGATCTCGGAGACGCAGAAGCCGTGGGCATGGTCATCAACGGCAAGGCGATCCCGCTCGACCGGATGTACGAGGCGGTCGACGGCGTGTACACGGTGACCGTGGACCGCGACATGGATCTCGAGGAGCTAAGGACCGTCACCGTGTCGAACGGGCTGTCCGCCAGCATCTACGATTTCGGCGATGATGTCGACGCGTCCTACGCCTACAACTTCGACGGGTACTACTCGGCCGTCGACTACATCTCCTCCGCAGGGGCCCTCTGGACCACCGCGGACGCGTGGATGGTGCTCACGCCCGGCGAGAACGGATACGTCTCGATCGACGATGACGCCGATGTGTACCTGGACAGGATCGTCGTCCCCGCATGGAGCGATGTCTCCGCCTCTTCGGAGACGCTCCCAGCCGACTACGTCACGGTGGACCTGCAGGGCGAGTACGAGGTCTGCGGATTCCACGTCGAGGGCGAGATGAAGGTCGCCGCGGGAGAACCCGTGACGCTGGAGTTCGTCAGTACCGACGGCCCCGTCGTCCTCACGCTGACCGAGGGCGGAAGGGAGTCCAATCTCCCGATGTCGCTCGACCGGACGTTCGTCCTCGAGGTCGACGCCGATTCGACGGTGTCGTACCAGCACACGATCGTACGCTGAAACCAATTCCCCTGCCATGCGCTGTCCGAACTGCGGAGCCGACGTGGTGGGGGATTCCCCATTCTGTCCTAACTGCGGAGCCGACCTGACATCGAAGGTGCGCTCCCGCAGGAGGTTCCTGCGCAACGTGGACCGCGGCGTCCGTCACGGAGCCGCCGCGGCGATTACGTTCATGGCCGTGGTGTCGGTCCTCGCCGTTGTTCTTTCCGCCTTCCCCGCTCCTGCGGTGGAGTCCCCGGGACCGGACGACACCTTCTCACCGCCCGACGACGCCCTGGCGCTGAACGACGGATACGTGGTTCTCGGCGGCGCGTTCTCCGAAGGGACCATGTCCGCCAGGGTGGACGCAGACGGGTATCTGGACATCACCCTCTCTGACTCCGTCTCCGGCGGATGCCACACGTTTCTGTGGGATTTCAGGGATGTCGCCTCGGCCGAATCATACATGCTGACCAAGACGGAGCAGCAGTATCCCGGCGCCGCATCGACCCTCGAGTGGATCGAGCCGGACTACGGCGAGTGGACCGTCACGGTGACGTGCGTGTCCGACGAGGGGCAGACCGTCGTCCGGGGGACCATATCGTATTACGGGGACCTGGAGGATACCGCGGTCTGGGAGCACGGGGGCAGGACCCTCAGGGTGACCTACGCCGTATCGCTGGGAGAGTACGCCGCCGCCTTCGCGGCCGACATGCCCAGGGAGGAGGACTCCATGTCTGTCGCGCTCGGATGCGTGGATGCGGATGCCGTTTCCGGTTTAGAATCGCTGATCTGGGAGGCGTACTCCTCCGCGTTCACCTTCGACCGCTCATCCACGGACTACGCCCGCTGCATCCTGTCGTTCGTATCCTCGTGCATAGACACCCGCGACGATCTCACCGCGTTCGGCCTCTCCGTGTACTGGAGCACGCCCGTCGAGACCCTGTACAACGGCTACGGCGACACGGGGGACAAGGCAGTCCTCGCGGCATCCCTGCTGGCCGCCGCCGGCTTCGATGTGGCGCTGGCGGACCTGCCGGGGACCTGGGCGGTCGCCGTGTCCGGATGCATGGTCGGGACCGACGTCCCATCGGGATACGCGGTCCTGGGCATCCCCGTCGGCGGAACCCTCTACCACGTCTGCTCCGTGGACGGGTTCATGGGCATCGGCATCATGCCGGACCTTTACGGGTACGACGGCGGGATAACCTTCTGCGGAGAGGCGGCGGGCGGAAGGTACGGACTGACGCCCTGCACAACGAATTAATATCGATTGGCAGTCGGCGGTCCCATGGCTTTCGGATTCGGCGCTCCATCGGAGGAGTACAAGCTCGTCGTCCTCGTCAGGACGGATCTCGACATGGGCAAGGGCAAGATCGCGGCCCAGGTCGGTCACGCCTCGGTCGAATGCGCCCTGAGGGCCGAGAAGAAGGACAAGCGCGCCTTCGACATCTGGATGAACGGCGGTCAGAAGAAGGTCGTCCTCAAGGTCGCCAACAAGGACGAGATGGTCCGCTACATGGCCGAGGCCAAGAGCCGCGGGCTCTACGCGTGCATGATCACCGACGCCGGCCGCACCGAGGTCGAGCCCGGGACCAACACCTGCGTCGGCATCGGACCCGCCCCCGGCTCCGAGATAGACCGCGTGACCGGCGGCCTCAAGATGCTCCGATCGCGGTCAGCGTGCCGGTGTGGGTGTCGAAGACATACCCGCGCACGGTCACATCCGAGGGGATCAGCGGGTGTTCGTTTATCAGCCGGACCGTGGACACGACCTCGTCCTCGGGACCGGCCAGTCCGTTCAGCCAGCCGTCGATGTCCGCCGACCCGATCGCGTCCTCGTCTATGCCCCGGGCCCTCATGTGCCCCCTCATCCCGTCCGCAGTCACCTTGCGGGCCCCGCAGTCGGTGTGGCCGACGACGGCTATCTTGGTGACTCCCAGCTCGTAGACGGCGATGAGCACCGAGTGCATGGTGTCACCGTACGGGTCCCTGATGCTGGCCCCGGAGTTCCTGATCATCGCCGCGTCGCCGTCGCGTATCCCAAGGGCCTCCGGCAGCAGGCGGGTCAGGCGGGCGTCCATGCATGAGATGACGGCGAGACCCATCCTGGGAATCTTCGGCGTCTCCGCCACCTTCGCGGATCCCAGGAACACGCGGTTGTTCTCGATGAGCCTGTCGGTCACAGCTCCTCCCACCTTGCACGGGAGTCGACGGTCTCGGAATCCATGGAGTCGAGGGCGTCGAGCAGGGCAGGACGGAACGTCCCGGGGCCGCTGCATCTCGTGGCGGCCACCTCCGCGGCTATGTTGAACACCGTGATCGCGGACGCCACAGACTCCAGGGACGGGCCGCAGGCTCCGATATAGCATCCGACCACGGACGACAGCATGCATCCGGTGCCCGACACGCGGGACTGGTAGCTGCTGCCGTTGGACAGTCTCAGGACGGCCCTGCCGTCGGAGACGTAGTCCGTCTCGCCGGTGGCCGCGACCACGCATCCGCAGGATTCCGCCAGCCTCCTGACGCTCTCTGCCTCATCCGACGATCCGCGGGAGTCCACGCCCTCGACCCTCCCTCCGAGTCCGGAGAGCACGCCGATCTCCCCGGCGTTCCCCTTGATGACGGCCGGCCCCAGTCCCATGAGCATGCGGGCGGTCTCGGTGCGGTATCCGGTGGCTCCCGCCCCAACGGGGTCCAGGATCATCGGGACTCCCTTCGTACGGGCGCATTCGGCGGCGATGCGCATGGAGCCGACGGTCCTCTCGTTCAGGGTGCCGATGTTCAGGACCGTGGCCGACGAGATGGCGACCATCTCGGGGACGTCCTCGGCGGCGTCGGTCATGACCGGCGATCCCCCGGCGCAGATGCACACGTTGGCGCAGTCGTTGACCGTGACATAGTTGGTGATGTGGTGCACCAGCGGGACGGTCCCTCTCACACGGGCCATGAACTCGGAAGGTCTGGCGTTCATGCGCACCGTTATGCCAGTCGTCTATAATCGACCATCGGACCGACTCGATCCTGCACGCGAAGATCGCATCCTCTGGATGATGCCCTTCCGAAGTGTCCCCGATCTTGAAGGAATCTCCGCTGGTCTCGCAGAGGACGAACCTGTATCCCAGGATCCCGATGCCGTACCCGGGGGCGTCCAGCTCCACGGCGGGCATCGCGTGGTCGTCGAAGAGCAGGAACGCGGTCCGATAGCCGGAGAGGCCCATGATGGTCCCGAAGAGGAATGTGGTGTCCTCGCAGTCCCCGCCCCCGTCCCACAGGGTCTCCACCGGGAACTTCCAGTACTCGTGGGATCCGCGAGTGTCGATGTCCTCCAGGTACGGCACGGACTGGACGAACTCGAGGACGAACTCCGCGTACCGCAGCCTGTCCAGCCCGGAGCCGAGCTCCATCAGCGCCTCGGCCATCCTGATTATGACGGGGTCGTCCGGCGTGTAGAACGTCTCCATGTGGGACTGGTAATGCTGCGCGAACCTGGGCAGGGTCGGATGCGCGTACTCGTAGGCGTACGCCTGGCTGAGCAGCACCGTGTCCGAGTAGCGGTACCTGATGCCGTCGTACACCCAGGTGAGGGAGAACGTTCTCTCGTCCTCGATGAGGAACTCGAGGGTGGTGGTGACGCCGTCGATCTCCTTGACCGCGGTGTACATTCCCGGAGCCACCGGGCGTGCGACCGGTTCTCCTGACGCATCGGCGATCTCCGCGTCGCCGAATCCCATGTCGACGACGTCCTGGAAGCCCTCGACGGTGACGTATCCGCCCGATGCGCAGGCGCGGTAGACGTCGGACGGGGACGGCATGAGCACCGTGAGCGTGCGGTCTGTGGTGGCGAGGGAGCCGTTCACGTACCAGCCCTCGAATCCGTCGCCGTAGGCGTACAGGAACAGCGGCCTCTCCGCATCGGCCTCCATGACCTCCACGGTCAGCGGATGGTCCGCGTATACGTTCGGAGCGAACGACGTGTCCGGATCGTAGCCGAAGACCTCGGTGGTCTCGTAGACGACCGTCCCCTCGGTGCCCATCCGGGATTCGATCCTCATCGGGATCAGCAGGTCCTTGACCCACATGGTGTCGCCGCCCCTGGTCCAGACGGTGACCCTCTCGTCCCCCATGAACTCGTTGCCGGCGTACGTCCATCCGTCCGTGACGCCCCTGCACCAGTTGGATTGGGACGACCCGTCGTTCCACCCGTAGTCCGGCCAGGAGTAGGAGACGTCCCTGTCCTGGCTCACCAGCGCCATGCCGTCCCTGACGGTGTCGTAGCCCCAGGTGACGGTCCCCTCGACGGTGTGCGGGATGTCCCCGTTCATATACTCGCCGGAGACCTCCATGGTCCATCCGGTGCCAACGCGCGTGTCCTCCACCCATTTGGCGTAGAGGATGATGTGCCCGCGGAGGTCCGCAGGTATCCCCATGATGGGGTTGGTGAGGGCTGTCTCGGTGCACCATCCAGCGAACCAGAACCCTTCCCTCTCGGGGACGGGCAGGGTCGCGGAGGATCCCGCCACGTAGTATCCGGGGGCGTCCGCCGGAAGGGTCCCTCCATCCGTGCGGTAGCTGATGTAGAACCTCTCGCCGTCCCGGACCTCCGTGTCGTCCAGCACGGCGGCAGCGACGACCGCCGATGCGAGCGTGGCGAACGCCAGGGCGACGGCGACGGCGGCCAGCACGGACTTCCTCATGGCCGGGGCATCCGCATGCCATCCTTAAATCCAGCAGACCGACAGGCTTTAACGCCGTTGATTTATTCACCCGGGCATGGCGATGATCGACATCGAGTACAGGCACCCCGACGCGGATCCGGACGACCCGACCATAAGGCGCCGCACGAACGCCGTCATGTCCCAGTACATCAGGGACCTCATATTCGAGATGCAGATGGCGGACATCTCGTGCGCGTTCAAGGAGACCGTCACGGAGGACGGCACCAGGGACGTCAGGATAAACGGCAGGACGATCCCGGAGATCATCGAGGGCCTCCAAATCAAGATGCTCGAGGAGGAGGACTCCTGCGACCTCGGTAGCACCAGGATGGTCAAGTTCGGCAGGCCCACCCTGGACTGGAAGAGGGAGTGGGTCGAGGACGTGCCCGACACCATCATGAAGAACGCGATCGCCAAGGTGTTCGCGGACGAGAACAGGAACAGGATCGACGTCATCAACTGAAACGGTCCCGGGCCGCCGAACGGCGGCCCCCGACCTTCCCGGTCCCATCGGACCATCACACTTATGAGAGGCCCCGCCATCGCAACGGCCATGTTCGAGATACTCAGGCGGGACGGACTCGCCAGGATAGGCAGGTTCACCGTCGGCGACAAGGTCGTCGAGACCCCGGCTCTGCTCCCGGTGGTCAACCCAAAGATCTGCACCGTGCCGCCCAGGGAGCTCCACGACAGGTTCGGATTCAACGCACTGATCACCAACTCATACATCATCCGCAACACCCCCGAGCTCAAGGAGAAGGCGCAGGCGATGGGGCTGCACGAGATGCTCGACTTCCCGGGCGTCATCATGACCGACTCTGGCACGTTCCAGAGCCATATGTACGGTGAGGTCGAGGTCACCAACGAGGAGATCGTCGAGTTCCAGAAGTCCATCGGCACCGACATCGGCACCGTCCTCGACGTGTTCACGGAGCCGGACTGGTCCCACGAGAAGACCAAACGCTCCCTGGAGACCACCCTCGAGAGGACGAGGAAGGCGTGCGAGATCAAGGGGAAGATGATGATCAACGGCGTCGTGCAGGGATCCATCTACACCGATCTCCGCGAGTACAGCGCCTCCGCCATGGCCGACATGGACGTGGATGTCCATCCCGTCGGAGGCGTCGTGCCGCTGATGGAGCAGTACCGCTACTCCGAGCTGGTCGATGTGGTCATGGCATCGAAGAAGGGGCTCAACCCCTCGCGCCCGGTCCATCTGTTCGGCGCCGGGCATCCCATGATCCTCGCCCTGGCCACGCTGATGGGCTGCGACCTCTTCGATTCCGCTTCCTACGCCAAGTTCGCCAGGGATGACAGGATGATGTTCCTCGACGGGACGTTCAGGCTCCAGGACATGCAGACCCTGGACTGCGGATGCCCCGCCTGCCAGGGCCACACCCTCCAGGACCTCAGGAAGATGAGCAAGAACGCCCGCACCAAGCTCATCGCCGAGCACAACCTCTACCAGATCACGCAGGAGCTGGCGCTCGTCAAGAGGTACCTCCGCGAGGGCAGGCTTTGGGAGCTCGCCGAGATCCGCTGCCGCGCCCATCCGGCGCTGCTCGACGGTCTCAGGAGGCTGAGGGAGTGGCAGGACCTCATGGAGCGCTACGATCCCATAAGCAGGGAGGGGGCGGTGTTCTACACCGGTCCGGAGACCCGCGCCAGGCCCGTCTACCTGAGGTACGCCGAGAGGCTGAACTCCAGATACGTCCCCGAGACCAGGAAGGCCGCGCTGTTCCCCGAGCCCTCGGGCAAGCCGTACAGCAGGCCGTACGCGGAGGAGTTCGCAAGGGTCCGTCGCGCCGGTTACACGCCCGTGGTGGCCAGTCCGTGGGGTCCCGTGCCCGCAGAGCTGGACGAACTCTACCCTCTGGCGCAGTCCGTCTTCCCGGAGTGCCAGGATCGCGAGACCCAGGAGGAGTCCGAGAGGCTCACCGCCGAGTTCCTCGAGTCCAAGTTCGACGAGGCCGTGGAGTACGACCAGGTCCCGGATGCGGAGGGAGAGGATGTCGATGCGGACAAGATCCGCGCCAAGGCCGTCGCCCGCTACCAGTTCGGCATCGAGGCCGCGGAGGCGCTGTTCAGGGAGCCCATCGAGCTC
>CASFYI010000060.1 GCA_949298875.1 uncultured Methanomassiliicoccales archaeon
CCGAGCTCGGACATGGCGTACATGATCTTCCTGTGGACGGGCTTGAGACCGTCCCTGACGTCCGGGAGCGCCCTCCCGACGATGACGCTCATGGAGTAGTCGATGTACGAGCGGTGCATCTCCTTCTCGATGGGCTGGATGATGAGCTTCCTCTCTCCGTCCATGGTATCACACATCCAGGTTGACGACCTCGTGGGCGTGCTCGATGATGTACTCCCTGCGCGGCTCGACGTCGTCGCCCATCAGCACGGAGAACAGCTGGTCGGCCAGGATCCCGTCCTCGATGGTGACCTTCTTCATGATCCTGGTCTCGGGGTTCATGGTGGTCTCCCACAGCTGCTGGGGGTTCATCTCTCCCAGACCCTTGTACCTCGAGACGTTGGCGCCCTGGCCGAGCTCGGCCATGGCGGCGGCCATCTCCTCGTCGTTGTAGGCGTAGATCTGCTTCTTGCCCTTGTAGACCCTGTAGAGCGGAGGCATGGCGATGTACACGTGGCCTGCCTCGATCAGCGGCTTCATCTGCCTGTAGAACAGCGTGAGCAGGAGCGTGCCGATGTGCGCGCCGTCGACGTCCGCATCGGTCATGATGACGACGTTGTGGTAGCGGATCTTGGTGACGTCGAAGTCCTTCCCTATGCCGCCCCCGATGGCGATGGCGAGGTTCTTGATCTCCTCGTGGTCCAGCAGCTTGTCCGGCCTCGCCTTCTCCACGTTGAGGATCTTTCCCCTCAGGGGGAGGATGGCCTGGAACGCGCGGTCCCTGCCCTGCTTGGCGCTGCCCCCTGCGGACTCCCCCTCGACGATGTACAGCTCGCACTTGGCGGGGTCCCTCTCGGAGCAGTCGGCCAGCTTGCCGGGGAGGCTGGTGCTCTCGAGCACGGACTTCCTCCTGGTGGCGTCCCTGGCCTTCCTGGCGGCCTCGCGGCCCTCGTACGCCGAGATGGCCTTCTTGACGATCAGCTGGGCCACCTGCGGGTTCTCCAGCAGGTACTCGGCGAACTTGTCGTTCATGAGGCCGGACACGGCCCCCTGGGCGACGCTGCTGCCAAGCTTGGCCTTGGTCTGGCCCTCGAACTGGGGCTCGGGCATCCTGATGCTGACGATCGCGGTGAGCCCCTCGCGGCAGTCGGAGCCCTCGAGGGTGGTGTCCTTCAGCAGGTTGTTGGCCTTCCCGTAGTCGTTGATGGTCTTGGTGAGGGAGGTGCGGAACCCGGTGAGATGGGTCCCTCCCTCGGGGGTGAAGATGGTGTTGACGAACGAGTCGATCTCCTCGTTGTACCCGTCCGTCCACTGCATCGCGATGTCGATGGAGATGCCGTTCCTCTCGCCCTCGAAGTGGATGGGTGCGGGGTGGAGGGGGGTCTTGGACCTGTTGAGGTACTGGACGAACTCGGAGACGCCTCCGTCGTAGTGGAAGGTCTCCTTCTTCCCGGTGCGCCTGTCCTCGAAGTGGATGGTTGCCTCCCTGTTGAGGAACGCCTGGTTGCGGAACCTGTTCTGCAGGGTGGCGTAGTCGAAGTCCACGGTCTCGAACATCTCGGGATCCGGCCAGAAGGTGATCTCGGTGCCGTGCCTCTCGGTCTCTCCGATGACCTCCACGGGCCCGTCGGGGACGCCGATCCTGTAGGACTGCCTCCAGATCTTGTCCTCCCTGTAGATCGTCGCCACGAGCCTCTCGGAGAGGGCGTTGACCACGGAGACTCCCACGCCGTGCAGTCCGCCGGAGACCTTGTAGCTGTTCTGGTTGAACTTCCCTCCGGCGTGGAGGTCGGTGAGGCACATCTCGAGGGCGGACTTGCCCTCCTCGTGGTTGATCCCCGTGGGGATGCCCCTCCCGTCGTCCAGGACCGTGATGGAACCGTCCTCGTTGATCGTGACGCTGACCTCGGTGGCGAACCCCGCCATGACCTCGTCGATTCCGTTGTCCACGACCTCGTAGACCATGTGGTGCAGTCCGCGCGAGTCGGTGGACCCGATGTACATGCCGGGCCTCTTCCTGACGGCCTCGAGTCCGTGCAGCGCGACGATGCTGTCCGCGCCGTAGTCCTCCTCGGCCCTTTCGAAATCCCCATCCTTCGAATTCATCGTCGGCCAGAAGGGATGACGCTATATAATACGCGCGTGCGCGTGCGAGCGTACGCGCGCATGACTGTAGAGGAAGGATGAAATCGGACCCGCGGACGAGGAAGCGTGGAACGTCCGTCCGCACCCCATGACTATTAACGCTGATGGGACGATGCGGAGGGCCGATTCCAAATGAGCACCATCATGGAGACCGCCCGCAGGGGGGAGATCACCCCTCTGATGAGGAGCATTGCCGAGAGGGAGGGCGTCAGCCCCGAGTTCGTCTGCAGGGGCATCGCATCCGGACGCATCTGCGCGCCCCACAACCCCGTCCACGACCCCGAACCGGCCGCGATAGGCGAGGGGCTGTCCGTCAAGATCAATGTCAACCTCGGCACATCCAGGGACATCGTCGACCTGGACGCGGAGCTCCAGAAGCTGCAGGTCGCGCTGAGGTACGGCGCCGACGCCGTGATGGACCTCAGCACCGGAGGGGACATCGACGCCATCAGGGCCAGGCTCCTGAGCGAATGCCCCGTGATGATGGGTTCCGTCCCGATCTACCAGACCGGACTCACCGCCGCACGGAGGAACGCCGTCGTCGAGATGACCGAGGACGACATCTTCAACGGCATCGAGAAGCACGCCAAGGACGGGATGGACTTCATGACCGTCCACTGCGGCATCACCAGGGAGACCGTGAAATGGCTCAGCAAGTCCCCCAGGATCACCGACGTCGTCTCCAGGGGCGGATCGTTCCTCACCGCGTGGATCCTCCACAACGACGAGGAGAACCCCCTCTACAGGAACTACGACTACCTCCTGGAGATGGCCAGGAAGTACGAGTTCACGCTCTCGCTCGGCGACGGATTCAGGCCCGGGTGCATAGACGACGCGTCCGACCAGGCGCAGATCAGCGAGCTCATGACCCTCGGGCACCTCGTGGAGAGAGCCCGCGAGGCAGGTGTGCAAACCATGGTCGAGGGCCCCGGGCACGTGCCCCTGGACCAGGTGGCCATGAACATGCAGCTGGAGAAGCGCATGTGCCACGGCGCCCCGTTCTACGTCCTCGGACCGCTGGTGACCGACATCGCGCCCGGATACGACCATATCGTGGGCGCCATCGGCGGGGCCGTGGCGGCCCAGAACGGCGCGGACTTCCTCTGCTACCTCACGCCGGCGGAGCACCTGTCCCTTCCCGACGTCGACGACGTCAGGGAGGGCGTCATCGCCTCGAAGATCGCCGCCCATGTCGGGGACCTCTGCAGGGGCATCGGCCGCGAGAGGGACACCAGGATGTCCCGTGCGAGGAAGGCGCTGGACTGGAACACCATGTTCGACACCTGCATCGACGAGGAGAAGGCCCGCAGGTACCGCTGCAGGGGCTGCACCGAGGAGAGCGAAGGGTGCTCCATGTGCGGCGACGTCTGCGCCATCAAGATCGTCAACACCTACATGAGGAAGGACGACAACGGGAAGCGCGAGGACTGCTGAGCCCTCGCGGGCCCGGTTCCGACAGGAGGCCCTTCAGGAACCGGGCGTCCTCCCCATCCCTGACGGCCTTCGCTGTGGCCTTCGAGACGAGCCCGTCGCTCACGGGCACTGTCGCGACCATGGCGATGCCTTCCGTCAAGGTCTTTCGATTCTTCGGACGATGCGAAGGGCTTGACGGAACGATCCCCGATCGTCCGGAGATGTCCCGCCTCATCAGCAAGTCCCTCTGCGGCTCCCCTCCGAGATCGAACATGTGGGTGCCGAACTCGCGGAACCCGTGCCTCCTGTAGAAGCGGATCGCACCGTCGTTCCTCTCCCATACCCCCAGCCAGAGGTAGTCCTTTCCCCGCTCCCCCGCGATCTCGGCCGCCGCATCGATCAGGCGGCCGCCCAGGCCCCTGTCCTGGAACCTCCTCAGGACGTATATCCTCTCGACCTCCATGGATGCTGGATCATGGATGTCGGTCTGCGCGTCCCCCTCGTTGAGCTTCAGATACCCGGCCAACTCCCCGTCGCAGTATGCGAAATAGTACGAGATGCGATCGTCCGACAGGCATTCGCGGATGCCGTCCTCGTCGAAGGCCTCGGCGAGATACGCATCCATCCTCTCGGGGGAATTGTCGGCGGCGAACGCGTCCGAGAAGGTCTCGCGGGACAGGGACACGAGCGCGGGAAGGTCATCCGGCACACATCTTCTCAGGGAGAACACCGGCCCCATAGTATCACAGGATGAAAGGACGATGGAGCCACTGGAGGGGATCGAACCCCCGGCCTACGGTTTACGAAACCGCCGCTCTACCGCTGAGCCACAGTGGCAATGGATGTGGGGAAAGAATCCCCCTATAAAAATGGTTGACCC
>CASFYI010000061.1 GCA_949298875.1 uncultured Methanomassiliicoccales archaeon
ATCGCCGTATCGGTCCCGTGACATTGGGGTCTGTGAAGCTGTTCCGATCAGGAAGCTGACCCCAGCCCATCAGACGTGGGCCTTCCGGTATTCCGGCGGGGTATCACAGCTGCCCTGAGAACATCCACGAGACCGAGGTGTTGACCCTCTGCAGCAGGGTGCGCGATTCGTACGTTTCGATCGTGTACTCGGTGCATCTCCCGAGGTCTCCAAGGAACGCCGCGTCCATCTCCGCTCCGAGCTCCTCGGAGTAGATCATCGCGTTGCCCTCGAAGTTCAGCGACATGCTGCGGTCGTCGAAGTTCGCGGAGCCCACGGAGCACAGCCTCCCGTCGGCCACGACGGACTTGGAGTGGACGAACCCGTCATGGTATTCGTACACCCTCACGCCGCTGCGCATGACCTCGTAGGCGTACTTCCTGTTGGACCAGTATACGAACGGGTGGTCGCCGATGTCCGGGATGATCACCCTCACGTCCACGCCCCTCATGGCCGCCGCTCTGAGGGCCATGAGGCAGGCCTGGTTGGGATCGAAGTACGGCGTGTGGATGTACAGGGTCCTCTCGGCGTTCTCGATCATCATCAGGTACTGGAAGGCGATGGGGTTGTCCCTCCCGACGTCGGGCCCGCCCATGACCGTCTGCACGGGTGTATCGCCGATCCCGCACGCCATTCCGTAGTATGCGGGATCCGCCGTCAGGTCCTCCTTGCACGCATACTTCCAGTCGGACGAGAATCTGAAGCTCAGGGCGTTGGTCGCGGATCCCTCGATGCGCACCGCAGTGTCCCTCCAGTGACCGAACTTCCCCTTGCCCAGGTACTCCTCGCCGATGTTGAAGCCGCCTATGTACGAGATCCTCCCGTCTATGACGGCGATCTTCCTGTGGTTCCTGTTGTTCTTCTTGGGGCTCAGCAGGCAGACGGCGGTGGAGTGGAACACCGCGACCTTCCCTCCCGCCTCCCTCAGGGCCCTCTTGCCGGATGTGCCGGTGTTGAATCCCAGGGCGTCCACCATCAGCCTGACCTCCACACCCTCGGCGGCCTTCTGCGCCAGGAGGGACACGATCTCGTCGCCGAGGGGGTCCTTGCGGATGATGTAGTACTCCAGGTGCACGAACCTCCTGGCGTTGCGGATGTCCTCCTTCAGGGAGTCGAACTTCTCGTTCCCGTCGGTGAAGAGGCGGACGTCGTTGTCGGAGGTGACGATGCCCGCGCCCGCGCGGTAGAGGGCCTCGGCCAATCCCGCGCATCCCTCCGGGACATCCGAACAGGATTCGCTCACGTACTCCGGCGGTATCCTCGACCTCTCCACCGATTTGAAGGCGTGCTTGGCGTAGAACGTCTGGCCGAAGAACAGGTACAGGACGAAGCCGAAGACCGGTATGACCAGGAGGATGACCACCCAGAGGAGGGTCTTGGACGGGTCACCGCGCTCGAGGAAAAGCATCGAGACGAGGAGCACCAGGTCGAACAGGTAGATCAGCGGGACTATGTTGTCCAGGACGGCTTCCAGCACGGGTGCCCATCGTTTCCTGAATATATCCTGATTGGGTCCGAATGATCCCGGGGAAGGCCCCTCCGGACCGCCGTGGCCCGGAGAGGATGCCGCTATTGTGGCGGCCGTTTCACGGTTCAGTCCAGAACCGAGGTGTCGACGACCTCGCTGTACGAGGAGGTGCCGTCGTAGTTCTCGTAGAGGGTCCCGATGACCATGTCTATGCCGAGCACGAAGGTGTCGTACGCCGTGTATCCCTCGGAGGGCTCGTCCCTCTCGACGATCACGTACATCATCTCGCCGAAGTCCAGGACCTCCATGGAGCCCATGGATTCCACCGTTCCGGAGAAGTATCCCCCGTCGTAGATCAGGCCGTAGTCGCTGGTGAACGTGTACGCCTCCCCTTCGGAGTTGGAGTAGTCGATGGTGTACTGCTCCCCGTCGAAGCCGGCGATGGTCATCGTCCATTCGTAGGAGGATCCGTCGTCGGCATATTCGACCTTGGTGAGGTGGTCGCCCACATCGTTGCTGAATCCGGGCATGTCCATGCCGTCGCCGATGAGGGTGCCGAACAGCGTGTCCATGGTCTCGACCCAGCCGTCGTCATACTCCGCCACATCGCGGTAGATGACCCCGTCGGAGGCTCCGACGTAAAGGGTCTGGACGTATCCCTCGTGCTCGAACACCAGCATGTCGCAGACGATGTCGCCGTACCATCCGGTGCGGAGCAGGGCCTGTCCGACCACGTCTTCCTCGGCGTAGTCGCCGTAGTAGTAGGTGTTGATGAAATCCTGGACGGTGCCGGTGTACATCCTGTCCTCGGACGCCCATCCGAACGTGTATGTGTCCCCGTCCACCGATCCGACGACGAAGGCGTCGAGAATCGTGGTCTCGGCCTCGCCGTCCTCGCCGGTTATTGCGATGTAGAAGTAGTCTCCGGCCCGGGGGTCGAGGGAGACCTCCTGGGATCCGTAGGTCGGCGCGGGTCCGAACATGGAGGTGCCGACCAGCAGGGCATCCGTCTCGTAGCCGTCGCCGTAGGCCGCGTGGCTCTTGATTATGAGCCCGCTGTCCTGGTCTACCCAGTAGGTGACGGTCATGCCGTCCGGTCCCTCTATTGCCAGCTCGTAGACCTCGCAGACGAAGTCCCCGAGCTCTCCCGCGGAGATCCTCTCGGTCCCGATGTATGCGAAGCCGTCCTCTTCGTCGGAGGTCAGACCGCCCGTCGTCTCGACGGTCTCCACGGATCCGTCCTCGTAGGCGTACTCGACGGTGATGACGTCGCCGACGATGGAGACGACGGTCTCGACGCATGTGTATGTGACGGGGTCGGAGCCCGGCTCCGTGACCGTGTACTCCATCTCCCTCCAGTCGCCGACGGCCGCATCCCGCATCTCGGAGGGATCCTCCGATCCGCCGTTCCCGTCGTCGCCGAGATAGACCCAGGACGTCAGGAGGCACAGGATGACGATGACCGCCGCGACGGACATCAATACGATGTTCTGATGCTTCATCGGGTTCCGGAACGGACTGCATCGATAAAATGCCTGATGGGCCTCACCGCAACGTTAAATCGGATTCGACGTTGCAGCTATGACGATCGGGCCGGACAGGTCTGGGAGGCGATTCGGACGGACACGGTGAGGACGGTCAACAGGTTCGCGTTCATGCTGTCGGTCCTGATCACAGGCGCCATCGCGGGAGCCTTCGTCTGGCTGGTCCTGTTCGCGATGGACGTCGGCCTCGACATCGTATGGGAGCGCCTGGCCTCATGGTTCGGCAGGTTCTATCCGATACCCGTCTGCATCGTCGGGGGCCTAGTCATCGGTCTGTTCGCCAGAAGGTACGGGGACTATCCCGAGGACCTTCGCACCGTCATGGCCAAGGTGAAGTGCGACGGGCGCTACGGATACGACAAGCTCGGCAGGATGTCCGTCGCCGCCGTACTGCCGCTGGTCTTCGGCGGTTCCGTCGGACCGGAGGCCGGGCTGACGGGGGTCATCGCAGGCCTCTGCTCCTGGGCGGCTGACAGGATGAGGCGCTTCGGTTCCGACCTCCGCGAGCTGACGGAGGCGGGCGTCACGGCCACGATGTCTGCATTGTTCGGCGCCCCTCTGTACGGATTCGCGGAGGGGATGAGCGGCCGTCCGTCCGAGGCCCATGAGATGTCGAAGTGGATGCGCGCGGCCGTCTACATCGTAGCCATCGCAGGCGCGCTCGGCGCCCTTCTGCTGCTGAATCGCTTCGTGGGGGGCGGTATGCCCCTGCCGCATTACGAATGGGATTCCGTCGAGGCCGAGGAGCTGCTGTGGTTCGTGCCGATGATGCTCGTCGGCGCCATGGCCGGATGGTTGTTCTGCGTCCTGGACGCATCCCTGCATCATGTCTCGGGAAGGATGGGCCGCATGCCGGTAATCAAACCTGTGATCGCCGGCGCCGCCCTGGGTATCATCGGGGTCATTCTCCCGTTCACCATGTTCTCAGGGGAGGCCCAGGCGGAGGAGCTTGATGCGGTCTGGACTGGTATGGGTGCGCTGGTGCTGCTGGCCACGGGGTTCGTGAAGATCGCCGTCACCGCCATGTGCGTCAACATGGGCTGGCGCGGGGGGCACTTCTTCCCCGTGATATTCGCAGGGATATCCATCGGATACGGCATGTCCCTTCTGACGGGGACGGACCCGGTGTTCTGTCTCTGCGTGGTCACCGCGGCGCTGGTCGGAGGGGTGATGCGCAAGCCCGTGATGGCCGTGCTTCTGCTGTTCCTGTGCTTTCCCCTGCTTGCGGCTATACCGATGCTGATTGCCGCGTTCGTCGGGTCCCGCATACCGTTGCCGGGATGGGTGTCGGGTCATGATGGGGAAACCGGCAGCTCGTGATCCGGAACCCCGCGATGCGGGCGAATCATCCGTAGTGGCAACCATCGCGGCCGTCCGTTCCATCATCCATCCGGATGGGGCCCTTCCGCAACGGGCACCGTCCGGCCGTGTTCGAATATAAGATATTTGTTGGATCGCGATGTTGGCGAACTTCCGTTTTGCCGATTGTCACGTCATTTACAGATGATGGGGGTGAGGATGGCACATTACTGACTGGTTTTATTGTTGGATGCATATTCCAATTGGTTTTTTTATATCGGAAACATCGGTCTGTCTTTATGACGGTCCGAATCCGTCTGGATGGGGTGAAATGAGGAAGCAGTTCGTGTGTCTGGCCGTGATATGCGTGATCGCCGTCGCGGCCTTCGTCAGCATCTCGATTTATCGCGAGGACGTGAGATCCGACCTAGTACCGCTGAACGATTCTCAGGATGGGGGACTCTTTGGGAAGGTGGGGGCGACCATAGACGGTGAACCCTACGAGATCGCGGAGCTGTACTCGCAGATCCGTCCGGTCTACAACGACGGGGATCGTTCCTACTGTGAACTCATGATGATCGTCACCTCGAACGCCGAGGGGCGTCCGAGCTTCTCGCTCCACTACAGCTATTTCAGCGACTCGAAGTCCCTCGTCCCGGAGGATGCCCAGGCGTTGGCCGATGAGGGGTCATACCGGGTGTTCGAGTACACGGACGGTTCCAGAGGGGACATCATCAGGTTCTATGTCTCCGACGACCGTATACAGACCGTGGATGTGGTCGGTTCCAAGGTGGTGAAGGTCGGCGACGGATTCAAGCACCTGGACTATGACATGAGCGTCGATTACGACGGTTCCGTCACCAGCATCAACCGTGTGATGGAAATGGATCCCACCCCCACGAAGGTCTACAGGATCCAGGGTCACGAGAACGGGGAGCGTCTCGAAGGCACGATAACGGTGAGGTCCGTCTCGTCGACGATCTTCCATGGGAACATCTACGAGTATGCTGAGGTCAGCATAGAGATCGAGGGTTCCGAGCTCCCCGGATTCATCACGACGTTCTACTCCAGCCTGGGGGAGGACGGGTCGTTCTACAACAGCGATGCCAGCCGGGACACCTACATGGATGGGGTGTACGTCGAATCCGATTCGACGGTCACGGTGGATGTCGACGACGGATGGGAGGTCGTCATGGAGGGCGTAGTCACATACTACCAGCTCGACGATGACCTCGGGATCGTCTCGGAGCGCACGATCGAGTTCGGGTACGAGGTGATCTGACATGCAGGGGATTCTCGAGGTGGAGGACGTCGTCAAGACGTTCCGGGGTCATGCCGCGGTCGACCATGCCTCATTCTCTGTAGAAAAGGGCAGCTTCACCGCCCTGCTCGGACCGAACGGATCGGGGAAGAGTACGACCCTCAAGATGTGCACCAACCTGCTGCAGCCCGACTCGGGCAGGATACTGATAGACGGGATCGACGTCTGCGAGGACACGGTGGCTGCGTTGTCGGGAGCAGGCTGCGTGATAGAGACCCCCGTGGTCTACCCGGATGTCAGCGGCAGGGGCTATCTGGAGCATCTGGGAAGGCTCTCCGGTATGTCCTCCGAGACCGCGGCATCGGAGGCCGAGCGCGTCCTGGGGATAGTGGGGATGTCCGACCGCTGCGACGGGAAGGTCGGTTCCTACTCCAAGGGGATGAGGCAGAGAATCATACTGGCCCAGTCGCTGATCGGCGATCCGTCGCTGATGATGCTGGACGAGCCGACCTCCGGGCTGGACCCGCAGGGCAGCATGGAGTTCGGGGAGATCCTCAGGCATCTCAACCGCGAGGGCAAGACCATCCTGATGAGCTCGCACATGCTCCACGAGGTGGAGGGGCTGTGCGACAGCGTCGTGGTCATCGACCGCGGCAGGACAGTGGCCCAGGGCAGGATATCGGACATCACCCGGCTGTCCAGGATAACCGTCTCCGTGGTAGGCGAGGTCTCCGATGCCGCGCTGAGGTCCGTCTCCGAGATGGAGGACGTCCTCGAGGCTTCCAAGGTCGAGGGAGGCCTGACGTTGAGGCTGGACGGAGGGGCGGACAGGCAGGCCGATCTGGTCAGGGACATGGTCTCGATGGGGCTTCGCGTGTACGCCGTCAGGAAGGAGGATCCGCTGGAGGAGGCGTTCATGCACATCACAGGAGGTGACGGCGAATGAACGCAGTCGGATCCATGAGGCAGGTCCTCGAGATAACCAGGTTCGAGACGCTCAGGAAAGTCAAGAGCTGGAGGCTGCTGTTCCCTCTGATATGCGCCGTCGCCGTATGCGCTCTGGCCTTCGGCAACGGGAGCGGCGAGATGAGGGGCTATGTGGGCACGGAGTCCGCGTTAGCGCTGCTCAGACCGTTCCTCGCATCCGCGCCCCTGATCGCGGCGATAGCCGCTACCGTGCTCTGCACGGAGACCCTCACGGAGGAGTTCGAGAGGGGTTCGGGATACATCACGTTCACCAAGCCCGTCCGCAGGGAGACGGTCTTCGCTGGCAAGTTCCTTTCGGGGTTCCTGGTGTCCCTGATCGTGTTGGCGGTCTATTACGCCCTGACGTTCGCGATATGCGCCGTGATGGCCGGCGAAGTGCCCGCAAGGGCGCTGGCGGCCATCCCTCTGGCGATGCTGTACCTACTCGCGGTCACCGGGGTCTGCATGCTCTTCAGCGCGCTGGCACCCAAGGGCAGCATGGCGATGATGGCTGCCTTCCTGCTGATGGTGGTCCTGCAGATCTTCATGCAGAACGTCTCGTTCTCCACCGAGCCCTGGTACAGCCTGGGATACGAAGGCGGGATCCTGGGCGACTATCCGCTGGGGAACCAGACCGAGTTCGATGTCGACATGTTCGGCAATGCGAGGGCGGAGGACTATGTGCCGGACGTGAGGATCGCCTGTGCCGTCATGGCTGCGTACGCGTTCATCTCAACCGCGCTCGCCGCGACGGTGTTCAGGTACAGGAACATGAGATCCCGATGGGATCCCGGATGGAGGGGGCACGGCTCCGGGCCGGCACCTCCTCCCAAGAATGTTGTCGAGGGGGCGCATGCCCCTCCCGGTGCTCAGGAGTTGAACCTCATGGTCCTGAGGAGCTCCCTGGCGGCCTCCACGGGGAATCCCTCCGGGGGATCCGACACGAACGCCTCGAGCATCCTCCTGACCTCCCCGCTCTGGGGGAGCAGGAATCCCGTCTCGCGGATGAGGTCCTCGCCCATCAGACGGTCGGACCTGCGGACTGCGGTCATGAGCGTCCTGAGGCCCGCGTCGTCCGTCTTTTCCGCCACACCCCTGGCGATGGCCTCCTGGACGGCCTTGCTCCTGGAGATACCCCTCACGGCGTCGACGACCTTGGCCTCCTTGGGCTGCTGGTGCGGGTAGTCCAGAGGTATCATGCAGATGGCGGAGTTGGGGCAGGACCTGGCGCAGTCCCCGCATCCGATGCACCTCTTGAAGTCGATCTGCCCGGTCTCGGTGTCCGTTGCCCCGGTGGGGCAGACGTAGAGGCACATGCAGTCCTTGGTGCAGATCCTGAGGTTCCTGGAGGCGATCATCCTCGGCATCTCAGGCACCTCCCTGGATCCTGAGGATCATATGTCCCGGGACCTTGCAGACGGGGCAGACCTCCGGAGGGTTGTCCCCGATGTAGATGAACCCGCAGATGTCGCACACGTAGACCCCGGTGTGCTCCAGGAACGACGGGTCCTTCCGATACCTCTCGAGCAGGGTCCTCATGATGAGGGTGGCCTTCTCGCTCCAGGTGAGCACCCTCAGGGCGCCCCTGTCGGACATGAGGGCGGCCGTCCCCTTAGCATCGTTATAGGCCATGAGGTCGGCGTTGATCATCCTGAGGAGGGTGTCGATCCCCTCGTTGTCCTCGGTCACGGTCCTGGATTCGAAGTAGTCCGCGATCTGTCCGAACAGCTCGGCCTCGCGGGTGAGCTGCTGCACCCCGCATCCCCTCTTCAGGTTGGAGCAGAGGGCGCTCAGCTGCCCGGGCGTGAGCTCGCGGAGCTCGTCGGTCTCCCATCCGGATATCTCCGGGGCGGGGGTCTGTGTGGTGGGAGCAGTCTCCTGGACCGTCGGGGAAGAGGGGGATTCCTTCTCGTCCATGGGTTCGAACCCCTCCTTGCCCTCGCCGCAGACGGGGCAGCACCAGTCATCGGGGAGGTCGGAGAACTTCACGCCCTCCTTCTCCTCGTCGTAGATGTATCCGCATACGCCGCATCTGTATCTCATGGGTGTGCCAGCGCATCGGTCCGTTTATAATCGGATGCCTCCGGATCGGGATTGTGAAGGTCCGTTCACATCCGGTGCAACGGATAATCGCCGATCCCTGGACGCCAGCCTCCTCCCCACGGAGTAGGCGTTCTCCAGATCCTTCGGGAACTGCGTCCTCCTGACCTCTGCCTTGTGCTCCGCATCGAATCCCGCCGCCCTGTACTTCGAATAGTCGTCGAACTGCAGGGTGTCGCAGCTCTGGTGGTGCTCCACCGTCCCTCCGAGCTTCATCAGAGGGAACATTGTGCGCTCGTAGAGCTCGTCGTATCCGCGGTAGTCCGAGGGCCGGTTCATCGTGAAGAAGAACGCGGCGTCGGTGCGCTGGGGGTGGATGACCCTTGTCATGTCGTCGTAGGTCATCGTGACATATCCCAGGCGCTCGAGGAAGTTCCTCATCATCCCTGTGACGTCTCCGAAGTAGATCGGGGAGCCCAGCAGAAGGACGTCCGCATCGAGAGCCCTCTCGAGCACCGGCGTCAGGCCGTCCCTGTGGTAGCATCTACAATAGTCCGCGTTCTTCCTACGGCAGGCGAAGCAGCTGACGCATCCGGAGAAGTCCAGATCCGCGAGATGGACCATCTCAGTCTCCGCGCCGACGGATGCGGCGCCCTCCAGACCCTTCTCCAGGAGCATATCGGTGTTCCAGCCCTTCCTCGGGCTTCCGTTGACGGCCATGACCTTCATGCTATCACATCGGTGGCAGCCCTTTCCCATCTCGTACGCCTGCCGCATGAACGGGGTGTCCACTATGGTCCCCTTCTCGAAGACGCCGGTG
>CASFYI010000062.1 GCA_949298875.1 uncultured Methanomassiliicoccales archaeon
ATAGAGCCGGGCGTGCCCTTCAAGGCCGACATCAGCGACTGCTGCGCCCGCATATCCGAGAGGATAGGCAGGGACAGGATGGTCTGGAGGTACGACCCGGTGCTCTACGGGAAGGGCATGGACGCGGCGTACCATGAGCGGAAGTTCCGCATGATGTGCCGCGAGGCGTCCCGCTGGACGGACAGGTGCGTGTTCAGCTTCGTGGACATGTACGGCAGGGCCTCGAAGGCCGGGGACCTGTACCGCGGTCCGACTGCCGCGGAGGCGGACGCGTTCCTGAGGATGGCCTCCGAGACCGCCCGCGACAACGGGATGACCCTGAGCTGCTGCTGTCCGAGGAGGGACCTGTCACCTTACGGGATCCAGAGGCGCGGGTGCATCGACGCGGTCATGATGCGCTCCCTGGATGTACCCTATGAGACATTGGACACCCCCGTGAGGGACGGGTGCCTGTGCGTCCGCGCCATAGACATCGGCGAGTACGACACCTGCGGCCACGACTGCGCCTACTGCTACGCCAATCGCTCGACCCCGGCCGAGCGCAGGACGAGGCTCTACTGCGACGACTCCGAGCTCCTCTGGGGCACGGTGATGCCCCGCGACAGGATAGTCGATTCCCGCGGGAGGGATTCGTTCAGGCTGGACGACTTCCGATGCCGTTATCTACGGACTGCCGGTACGGGTCGGCATGGATGTTCTGGCGGTGTTCCTCATCGCGGTCGGCCTGGCGATGGACGCCCTCGCGGTGTCCGTGTGCAAGGGCCTGTCCCTGAGGGACCCGTCCGTCCGCCACATACTCATCATCGGTCTGTGGTTCGGGATTTTCCAGGCGCTGATGCCCGTCATCGGGTTCTTCCTGGGCTCCGCGATGTATGACCTCATCTCGGACTACGACCACTGGATCGCGTTCATACTTCTGGCGATCATAGGTCTCAACATGGTCCGCGAGGGCCTCTCCGGCGAGGAGGAGTCCATCGACGCCGACGTGGGCGTGAGGGCGATGCTCCCGCTGGCGATAGCCACGAGCATCGATGCTCTCGCTGTGGGGATAACATTCGCCATGACCGAGGGCTCCATAGCGGTGCCCGCGCTGATCATAGGAGTCGTGACCTTCGCGATAAGCGCCGTCGGCGTGAAGGCCGGCAGCTACGTGGGTCAGAGGTTCGGATCCATCGCCGAGGTGTTCGGCGGAATCATCCTGGTCCTGATAGGGCTGAAGATCCTGCTGGAGCACACCGGATTCCTGTGAATCACTCGGAGGCGCGGGGCTCCTCGGCGGGGGAGTCGATGAGGAGGCACTTGTCCACGTAGGCGTGGATCATCGTGTCGATGTTGGCGCCCTCCTGCCCCTCCTTCTTGCCGCGGATCATCGCGAGGATGCCGTTCCTCTTGGGGCCGACCATGGCGTCCAGGAGCGGCTCGATGTTCTCCCTCAGGGACTTGTCGTCCCAGCGGTCGAAGATCCTGATCCTGTCCTCCTCGGTCATCCTCGAGAGGTGCTCCTCGAAGGTCTTGCCTATGAGGTAGTAGACGTGGGGGACCTCGTTGTCGTCGTCCTCGTAGGTCTCCTCGTGGAAGTCGATAAAGTGGAGGTACCAGTCTATGACCTCGGCGAGGCGCCAGTAGTTGCGCTGGTAGGCGACGGCGCGTCTGAGGAGGTTGGGGATGACGTCCCTGAGGACCTTCCTCTCCTCCTCGTCCATCTCCTTGGCGAGGTCGAGGCAGTTCTCGAGGATCGAGTAGTAGACGAAGGATTTGCAGGACATGCCGGTGCTGCCGTCGATGTCGTCGCAGAGCCTGTCCACGTGGGCGACCACGTTGAACTCGATGAACTCGCGCTCCTTGTAGATGATCATGGAGGCGATCGCCCTGGAGACGAGGCAGACGTAGGCGTCGAGGTTCCTGTCGTTGGAGAGGAGCTCCCAGCCCTTCTTCCAATCGGCGAGGGCCTTCCCGTCCTCTCCCTTGATCGCATTGACGTAGCCGCGGACGAAGAAGCTGTCGTGGTCGGCATCCTCGGTGCTCTCCACGAGGTCGTTGGCGATGTCCATGGCCTTCCTGTCGTTCCCGTCCGCGACCGCTGAGAATATGTCCCTGAAGCGGTCCTCTATCTCGCTGGGACGGATGAACGAGTACGTGTCCGAGCGGTCGCGGTAGATGTATTTGCCGCAACTCTGGCACACGTATCTCGCCGGGTCGCTGGAATCGACCGCCCTACCGCAGTACGGGCAGGACGTCAGTGCGAAATCCATGCTATGAAAGAACTACTGTTGGTATAAGAGGGTTGCTGATGGAACCCGCGACCGTCTGGCTATCCGATGGGGCGGTCTCGAGCGCCGTTCCCGGGCATCGGGATACGGTTGCCGTCGGACAAGCCGGAGACGTCCCTCCCGGCCCGGTGCGGACCTCGCAGCGGCAGTCCACGGTCCCGTCAAGGACGATCCCGCCGATGCCGTCCGCGCGGATCCATCCGGAGAGAGGGTTCTTCACCGAATCGATATGCCCGCGCACATCGGCGCGGACGTCGGAGCGCTCGAACGCCAGGTCCGCATCCTCCATCGTGCAGTCGATCAGTCTTAGGTTCCTGCAGTAGCAGAGGGGCTGGGTGCCGGATATGCGGCATCTCACCAGGGTGAGGTTCTCCGAGTACCAGCCGAGGTACTCCCCCTCGATGACACTGTCCTCGACGGTCACATCCCTGCTGTGCCAGAAGGCGTCCTTCGTGTTCAGAACCGAGTTCCTGATGACCGCTCTGCGGACGTACTGGAAAGAGTACTTCGCGTGCATCCTGAGCCCGTCGACTTCCAGGTCCTCGCAGTCGAGGAACGGGTACTCCGATTCTAGCGTGCAGTCCCTCATCGCGATTCCGCGGCACTTCCAGCCGAACTCCGGCGAGGATATGCCGCAGTGCTCCAGGATGACGTCCGAGCACTCCCGCAGGGCCTTGGGCCCTCCGAGCTCGCAGTCCTGTATTCTTCCATCCCGGTCGTACCAGAGCGCCGCGCGGCATGCCTCGGACATCGTGCAGCCGCTCATGGAGAACCCTTCGGCGTGCCAGAGGGGGTAGCGTAGATCGAAGCGGCTGCTACGCACTTCGACGTCCCTGCATTCTTTGAGGGCCGACTCCCCGTCGGCGGGTCCGGCGAAGGCGCATCCCTCGACCACGGCGTCCGACAGCCCGTAGAGGGCGCGCTCGTCGTCGAGGGTCATGCCGGACACGACGGTGCGATCCCCCTCCGCGCAGGATGTCTGGCACATTCGTCCTCACTCCCTCAGGCCGCTTCCGAGCTCGAAGGCCTCCCTCATGAACGGGGAGCGTTCGGTCATCCCAGGTGTGCCGCATCCCACCGCGAGAACCTGCCCGACGTCCTCGAACCCGAGGTACCTGCAGATCGTCCCGTAGTGGGAGGACACGTCCCTCATGGTCCAGTCGTCGCTGTTCCATGCCGTGCATATCAGAGCGGCCCTGAGATGCTTGGACATCAGTTGCCCATTGAAGGCGTAGAAGCGGTCGACGACCGCCTTGATCTGGGCGGACATGCCGAAGTAGTAGAGCGGCGTGACGAAGACGACCATGTCTGAATCCAGCAGGGCCTCCCTTATCGCGGTCATGTCGTCCTTCTGGACGCACGGTCCGCTCATCCCGCAGACGTCGCAGCCCCTGCACGGACCTATCTTAGAATGGGCGGCGTCGAAAACCCTCACGGTGTGACCCGCTCCCTCCGCTCCGCGGATGAACTCGCGGGCGAGCATGTTCGACGAACCGTCCCTGTGCGGGCTCCCTTCGATGACGACAATCCTCATGGATCCGTATCCCCCTTCAGTAAGATACATTGTGTATCTTAAACTATGATTAAAGGATTTCGTGTATCCAATTGGTTCGTCGAAGGTCCAGGCAAACCCTTTTATCGGGGGATTCGTTGGGGCGTCCCAGTGGGCCCGTGGGGTAGCTTGGTATCCTTGTGGCTTCGGGAGCCATTGACTCCGGTTCAAATCCGGGCGGGCCCACTCATCCCATCAGCCAGCATGTTTTTAGGACTCCCTTATTCAGTGTGTATTCCGAACGTTCGATTCCCGTCGGGCCCACTCGGTGTGGTCCCGACGATTCCGGTGGACCCGCACCGAGTGGTTCCGTTCCCCGACGGATATGTCATGCGGTCATGTCTTCGTACCGATCTTCTGGTCGTTCTTCATCTGGAATATGCGGTCCAGGACGCTGCGCTCCTGGTAGTCGGCGTAGAACTTCTGGGTAGTCTCTATCGACGCGTGCCCCATCGACTTGGAGACCAGCTCGATGGGGTAGCCGGCGTTGAGCATCCTCTGCCCGTATGCGCGGCGGCCGTCCCTGAGCTCGA
>CASFYI010000063.1 GCA_949298875.1 uncultured Methanomassiliicoccales archaeon
AGCGCCACAGATTCCCGAGGCCCACCGCCGAACCGGCGGCGGCGAGGATGAATCCCATCTTCCCCGAGAACCCGCCGCGCGATGCTGCGTGTTCCATGCGTCGGCCCAGGTTTGGTGGCTATATATGGATTGGGTCTAAATAGGGATGGATGCGGGGCGTCGGGACATCGCGTCCCGCCGGACTCCCGCATCATATCGTGTATATCCCGAAGGCCCCGGTGACACCGACGATCAGGATCAGGACCATGAAGATCGGGCACACGTACCTGACCATGATATGGTACAGGGGCCGGGTCCTAAACCTGCACCCGGAGGATTCGACCTCCTCGGTGACGTAGCGCGTCTTGACCACCCATCCCACCAGAATGCAGGTCATCAGGGCGACCAGCGGCATCATCACCGAGTTGGTTATGAAGTCGAAGAAGTCAAGGAACGGCATTCCGAGGATCTGGATCATATCGAGCGGACCGTAGCCGAGGCAGGACAGCATGCCCAGGGCGATGATGAGCAGGCCGACGATGAGGCAGGCCTTCACGCGCTGGATGCTCCAGCGGTCCTTCAGGACGGCGACGACCGCCTCCAACAGGGCTATCGAGGACGTCAGCGCGGCGATGAACGTCAGCAGGAAGAACGCGGCCCCGACGGCGTCCCCTGCGGGCATGCTCTCGAAGACGATGGGCATGGTCTGGAACATCAGCCCGGGTCCGCTGGTTATGTTGCCTCCGCCGAACACGACGACAGTCGGCACGACCATCAGTCCGGCGAGGAACGCGACGGACGTGTCCGTCAGAGCGATTGTGTAGGCGGACTTCTCGATGTTCTCCTGCTTGCGCATGTACGACCCGTAGGCGATGGTTATGCCCATCGCGATGGACAGGGAGTAGAACAGCTGGCCCATGGCCCCGGCGATGGTCTTGAACGACAGCTTGTCGAAGTCCGGCGTCAGATAGTACGACAGACCCTCGGAGATGCCGGGCAGCGTCAGGACGTAGGCGCAGATCGCGATGAGGATGACGAACAGCGCCGGCATGAGGATCTTGCTGATCCTCTCGATCCCCTTCTCGACCCCGAACAGGACGACCACGATGGTCAGACCTGCGTAGATTAGGAACCAGGGGACGGGGCTGTCGAAGAGTCCGGGCAGGGCCGCGGCGGAGAAGTCGCCGAAGAAGCCGGAACTGGCTAGGTCGGATCCCGACCCGACGACGTAGTCGGCGAAGTACTTGGTGACCCAGCCTCCGATGACGCAGTAGTAGGATACGATGATCAGCGGGACCAGGGTGGCGACCCATCCGATTATCGGATGCTTGCCGGCCAGCTCCATCAGGGCGTCGAAGCACGACTTTCCCGTGCGGCGCCCGATGGCGAGCTCGGTGATGAGCATGGCCACTCCGAATGTGACGACGAGGATGAGATAGACCAGGAGGAAGATCCCTCCGCCGTACTCCTCTGCCAGGTACGGGAAGCGCCACAGATTCCCGAGTCCGACGGCGGCGCCGGCAGTGGCCAGGAGGAATCCGAGCCTGCTCGAGAACCCGCCGCGTGACTCGACGGTATCCATACGACCATCCAGCCGTTACCCACTATATGATGAGTTTGTCCGAAACGGACGTTTCGGGTCTTGGGCCGAGCCATCGAGTCGCATATCAGACCAGATGTCGACATCCGTACGCGCCGAGTCTGGACTTTCATAGGATGTGGGCGACTGGACACCCGTGTGTCCAAACCATCGGCTGACGGGATTGGGACTTGATGCGTGCAAATGGCACCTGCGTGTACATTCGTCCTCTAAAAAAGTATAAAGGGAATCGTTCGATGGTCGCCCTCAGTTAAGGTGCAAACCATGATGCAGCTTTACCACGACAACGATGTGGACCTGAAGGTCCTCGACGGAAAGAAGGTCGCCGTCCTCGGATACGGCGCCCAGGGAAGGGCCCAGGCCCTCTGCTTCCACGACTCCGGAATCGACGTCACCGTCGGTGTCAGGAAGGACGGGAAATCCTGGAACAAGGCGAAGGAGGACGGACTCAAGGTCGCCGAGTTCGCCGATGCCGTCAAGGACGCGGACGTCGTCATGATCCTGCTCCCCGACGAGATCCAGCCCGAGATCTACGAGCAGTACGTCAAGCCCAACCTCAAGAAGGGCGCCGCCCTCGAGTTCGCCCACGGGTTCAACATCACCTACAAGCTCATCGTTCCCCCGGAGGACGTCGACGTCATCATGATGGCCCCCAAGTCCCCCGGAGACAAAGAGAGGGACGAGTTCGTCGCCGGATTCGGCGTCCCCGCCCTCATCTGCGTCTACCAGGACTACACCGGCAACGCCAAGAACGTCGCCCTGGCCCTCGCCAAGGGACTCGGATCCACCCGCGCCGGTGTCTTCGAGACCACCTTCGACAACGAGACCTACACCGACCTCTTCGGCGAGCAGGCCGTCCTCTGCGGCGGAATGACCGCCATGATCAAGGCCGGATTCCAGACCCTCGTCGACGCCGGCTACCCCCCGCAGATGGCCTACTTCGAGGTCTTCCACGAGACCAAGCTCATCGACGACCTGCTCTACGCGGGCGGATTCGAGCTCATGTGGCACGTCGTCTCCAACACCGCCGAGTTCGGAGGCCTCACCAGGAGGGACAGGGTCATCACCGAGGAGTCCAAGAAGGGCATGCAGTCCATCCTGGACGACATCCACGACGGCACCTTCAAGAACGAGTGGAGGGCCGACTACGACGCCGGTCTGAAGAGACTCCACGAGATGGAGGCCGACGAGAAGGCCCTCCAGCTCGAGGCCGTCGGAAAGGAGATCCGCTCCCTCTTCCAGAGGAAGAACTGAAACTTCACGGGCCGGGTGGCGTGATGAGCGGTCTGAGCGTCAGGACGAGGTCGGGAGTGTTCCCGGCGGAGCTGGACGACTCGGACATCTCGAACGCCATCTGGCTCTCACTTCCCCTCGAGCTCACCTCCAACATGCTCGGGGGGATGATCTACTGCGAGTGCCCCCTGAGCGCGGTCATGCCCAAGGAGGGCAGGGTCACCGAGCTCGAGGTCGGCGACATCGCATACTGGCCCGGCCCGGGCGCACTCTGCTTCTTCTTCGGGCCGACGCCCCTCAGCGGCGAAGACGGCAAACCGATCTCACCGTACCCGGTCATAAGGATAGGCAGGTTCACCGGCGACTGCTCCGAGCTGGACGGCACCGGCGACAGACAGAGGATCGTCCTACTACCCCCGTACTGAACCGAACCGTTATCTAGGCCCCGCCCATACCGTCGACTGGTGCGACACATGTCCAGACATGTCATGGAATGCCTCGGGATGAGCCGTGTGACGATCGAGGATGGCAAGGTCACGGAGGTCACCGAGCCCCGTGTGAGGTTCTGCCCCCTGTTCGCGAAGCTTCGCGGGATAGAGGAGCTCGATGAGGGCACCATCCGCGAGAACATCGAGTTCCGCATCGATTCGTTCGGGATGTGCAGCGAAGACCGCGAGACCGAGATGGACGACGTCCTGTCGTTCGGGATATCCGAGACCATGAGCCACGCGCTCCGCGACGGCAGGATCGACGCCGTCGTGCTGGCCGCGGACGGCTGCGGCACCGCCGTTGTGACCGATCCGAGGATAGTGCAGGGCCTCGGGGGGAGGATCTCGGGGATCATCGAGACCGAGCCCATACCGAAGGTCGTGAAGGCCGTCGGGGCTGAGAACATGGTGGATCCTGACACCGCCCGCATAGACATGGAGGCCGGTGCCGACCTGGCGCATTCCAAGGGATACCGCAGGTTCGCCCTGACCACCCCATCCGTCGATGTGGCGAGAAGACTCCGCGCAAGGTACGGAGATTCCGTGATCCTGATCGGGGTCCACACCACAGGCATGTCCGAGGACGATGCGAAGAACGCATTCGACGTCTTCGACATCATAACCGCCTGCGCGTCCAAGCATCTGAGAGAGGAATGCCGCAGGCGTCCGGAGACGCTGGTTGCTGGCAACAAGGTCCCCGTCTACGGCGTCTCCGAGATCGGCAAGGCCATGGTCCAGGCGAAGCTCGACGAGCTCGGAATGAAGGCCTGGGACCCTTCGGTGCCGGAGGAGCCGCCGCAGCCCCTGATCTGAGGTTTTCATCGGGGGCGGAAGACCGCCCCCGCCAGGTCTCAGGCGTGCCTGATGCCCGTGTGCTCCGAGATCTCGGAGCTCGTGGTGCAGAGATCGTCCAGCGACAGCTGGGAGAGGTCCGTGTGACCTGAGACCCTCAGGAAAGTCCTTAGCTCGGAATTCAGCGCGTTGAGGAAGTTCCCGACGCGCTTCGCACCCGCCTCCTGGTCGAGACGGTGCTCCAGCTCCGGGTCCTGTGTCGCGATGCCCATCGGGCACATCCCCGAGTTGCATATCCTGTACCTCTGGCACCCGAGAGCCATCAGCGGTGCGGATGCCATCGCCACGGCGTCCGCCCCCATCGCGAGGGCCTTGATGCAGTCCCCACTGGTGCGGAACCCCCCGGTTATGATGAGGTCCTGGGCCATGTCGTGCTCGTCCATGTACCTCCTGGCACGGGAGAGCGCATAGACCGTGGGGACGGACGAGGCGTCCCTCAGGAACTTGGGCGAGGACCCCGTGGCACCTCCGCGCCCGTCGATGGTTATGAAATCGCAGCCGGAACGGGAGATGAACTCGAGGTCCTCCTCGATGTGCCCGGCCGCGATCTTGACACCTATGGGCAAGCCCCTGCTCCTCTCGCGAAGCATCTCCACCATCGCCCTCAGGTCCTCGGGCGAATCGATGCCTGGGAATCTCGAGGGGCTCTGGATGTCCTGCCCGCGATCCTTCCCCCTCATGACGGCGATGATGTCCGTGACCTTCTCGCCGGGCAGGTGACCGCCCATGCCGGGCTTCGTGCCCTGGCCGATCTTGATCTCTATGGCGCTGCAGTGCTCCAGCGTGAGGTCGTTGAAGCTGTACCTGTTGGGAATGAACTCGAAGATGTAGCGATGAGATGCGACCATCTCGTCCCACAGCGCCCCGCCCTCCCCGCTGCACATGGCGGTACCGGCCATGGCACTGCCCTTCGCGAGGGCGATCTTCGCCCTTCCGGACAGCGCACCGAAGCTCATGTGGCTGATGAAAACGGGGGATTCCAGCTCCATCGGACGCTTCGCTCCCTTCCCGATGACGGTCCTGATGCTGACGTCCGCATCGGTGTCGCAGGGCATTGGGGCCAGCTGGGCCCCGAGGAAGAGTATGTCCCTGAAATCCGGCACGGGCTCGAGGGTCTCCATCGCACCGTCTACGCTCCTGCCGGTCTCGGCCATGGCGTGGATGTCGTCCATGACACCGCCGTCGCGCCTCACGAGAGCGGGATCGACCCTGATGTCCTCCGAACGCCCCCCGGAGGGGACTTCCGCGCTTGCAACCTCCCTGATGACGGTCGACTGGATGACGCTCCCGTCCTCTTCCATGAGGAAGAACGCGGATTTCGGCGAATGGCACATTGGGCAGACCCAATCGTCCGGGAGGTCGGCGAACTTCACTCCCTCGTATTCCTCGTCGTAGATCTCTCCGCAGAGGCTGCAGCGGTACTTGGCCATGGGGGCTGTATCGTCTTGCAGGATATATCAGCGAACGTCCTTGACAGCGGAACTCGTCAGCTGTCACCTCTCACGTTAACACGGCGGTCAGACCACCTGCGCCCCCGTCGGTCACCCGGAGGCGGCGCACTCCCACCCTCCGTACCTTGTCATGAACCTCTCGGGTGCGCCGCAGTACTCCCCGCCCTCCTGCGAGATTACATCGAACCCATCGTCGGTCAGGGGTGGAAATCGCCCTCCGTCCCATAAGGTCGGATTCGCGGGCCGGGACGTGCCCGACTCGCTGTTGAGAGCCCGGAGGGGCCCGGGGTTTCAATTCCCGACGAGCTCGGCGCCGGAAAACGACATGGTGGGCGTGCTGATCACGCCAGTCTGCGTGAGGTCGGACCCGATCATCTCGACCGAGCGGATCGCGTCGAACATGTTGCCCATGAGGAGCGAGTTGTTCACCACCCCGACGACCTCGCCGTTCCTGATCAGGTAACCACACCTGACGTTCAGACCGAACCTGCCGGACAGCTCGTCGGCCTCCGGGTTGGCGAACCTCTCCACGAGGATCCCCCTGTCGGTCTGCTCGATCATCCGCTCCCTCGTCAGATTCCCGGGGGAGACCACCAGGTTGAGCGGCTTGACGATGGGCGTCCTCTCGTAGGCGCCCATGGCCTCGACGCTGGACCTGCGCATGCCGTTGCCGGTGCTGTCGCCGCAGAACGAGTCCCTCAGGAACGTGCGGAGGACGCCTCCCTCTATGACGGGCTTCCTGCAGGCCGGGGTGCCCTCGTCATCGAACACGCATGAGAGCGGGGCGGGAACGGTCGGATCATCGGTCATGCTCACGCAATCCGACGCGACCTCCTGTCCGACAGAGTCCTTCCAGAGGCTCCTGCCGTACTTCACGTTCTCGCCGTTGACCGCGGCCCCGACGGAGGACATGAGCATGTCCCCGAGCTGGCCCGGCGGAAGGATCATCGAGAGCGACTCGTGGCCCTCGAACCCCTTCGCCGACGCGGAGTCCCTCGCCTGCCTGGCCAGGGATGCACCGATGTCCTCGATCGGGATGTCCAGATGGGTGCCGTGGAAGGTCTCAACGCCCTCGCCCGGCTGCTCGCCCCTGAACATCGACGTGAAGTGACCGTACACCAGGGTGCTCCTGTGGCCGACGTCGACGCCGTTGGAGTTCATCACCCTGCTGACGTTGGTCGACACACGTATCTGCGCCCTGGGGATGTCCACACCGCATGAATCTATGAGGCGCTGGGCCATCTCCCTCAGGACGTCGGGGGTCACGTCCTCGACCCTCCCGTCCCAGACCCCGGGATCGGATATCCTGGCGCTGCCCGGTTCGGCGTACCTGACCGCGGGGCCCTCCGGAGAGTGCCTGATGACCGCCTCGGCCATCCTCACGCACTCCTTGACGGAGCTGTCGCCACCGATGGTGACCGAGGACTTGCCCTGGCGACCGCCGTCGGCCATCCTGA
Source organism: uncultured Methanomassiliicoccales archaeon (assembly GCA_949298875.1). GTDB lineage: Archaea > Thermoplasmatota > Thermoplasmata > Methanomassiliicoccales > Methanomethylophilaceae > Methanoprimaticola. Next base: position 7,061 of record CASFYI010000063.1, read on the forward strand.
CCATGAGGCCGGACTCGCGCTTGGTCTCTATGTTGCTGATGCGGGTGCCGTCCACGTAGACGGTGTGGATCACGGACTCCAGACCGTAGGCCTCCGCCTGGCCGTATCCCTCGAGGGCGCGGAGCGCGCTCTCCACGTTGACTTCGAGGTCGCTCACTGGCCTCCCCCCACGATCATCCTGGCGCGCATGTAAGGGCCTCCCGTCGATACGCGGACCCAGTCCTCTATGCCCTTGCCGCACATCCCCCCGTCCAGGAGGACCTCCTTGGACAGGGCGTCCACCGAGGACAGGATGTCTATCGACTTGCCCGTGAGCGTGAACGACTGCACCGGCTTCACTATCTCCCCGTTCCTCACCAGGTATCCGCGCAGGCACTTGGCCTCGAAGCATCCGCCCACGGGGTCCTCCATGCCGTTGAGCATCTTGTCGCAGAGGATGCCCTCCTTCGTGTCGGCGATGAGCTCGTCCCTGTCCCAGTCGCCCGGTCCGAAGAACGTGTTGGTCATCCTGACCCAGACCCTCTTGCCGGCGTTCTCCGCCCTGCCGTTGCCGGTGGGGTGGACCCCCAGGCGGGAGGCGGTCTCGAGACTGTGCATGTAGCCCTGGTAGACCCCGTGGTCGATTATCGTGACCTTGGACGCCGGTGTCCCCTCGTCGTCGAAGCGTATGGACCCGTGCGCACCGGGGACCGTGCCGTTGTCGTACATCGTTATCAGATCGGAGGCGACCTTCCTGCCGACGGCGTCCGTGAGGAACGAGCGCCTCTTGGTGATCTCGTCGCCCTCCGACGCGTGGCCCATGGCCTCGTGGGCCAGGAGGCCGGAGACCATGGGGTCGGAGATGACGGTCATGTTGCCGGACGGGGCGCGGTCCGCGGAGAGCGTGACGATGGCCTCGCGGGCGGCGTTCCTGCCTATCTCCTCCAGGTCAGCGTCCCTCACAACCTCGAACCCGCGGGTGCTGTCCGGACCGTCGTAGTACTGCTCCATCCTCTGGCCGTCGGCCGCGATGGACATGGCGCGGCAGATGGTGCGGACCTCCTCCCAGCTCACGTCGGAGCCGGCGGAGTTCACGAGGGCGTTGGTCTTGACCTCCTCGGAGTAGGCCCCGGTGCGGTTGATGATCCTGTCGTCGATCGCCTGGGCCTTGTCCAGGTCGAGCGCGGCCTGGATCTTCTCGTCCAGGTCGACTGAGTCGGGATGGACCCTCACATCCGCGCGGTGGTCCCCGCGGGAGACCGAGGGCTCCAGGTCCAGCCTGACGGCGGAGTCGTCCCTCGAGTTGGAGACGGCCTCCTCGGCGGCCCTCAGGACCGCGTCCCTGTCGAAGGATGTGGCGGTCCCGTAGCCCCAGCGGGAGCCTCCCCATGCCCTGAGGCACACGCCGCCCGTGCTCTTCTCCACCAGCTGCTTCAGGTTGCCGTTGATCGTGGTGGCCCCGGCGACGCGGACCGTCTGGGACCTGGCGTCCGCGAACACGGCGCCGAGGTCGCGCATACGGTCCACGGCCTGGTGGAGGACGTCCTGGGCCTCCTCGGCCCTCATCAGAACCGCCTCCATCATACCACCGTGAACGAGTGGTCGAAGGACGTGAGCACCTCGCATCCGTCCTCGGTCACGAGTATCGTGTCCTCGATCCTTATGCCTCCGACCCCGGGTATGTACACGCCGGGCTCGGCGGATACGATGTTGCCGGCCTTGAGTATCTGCTCGGACCTCGGGGACACGGAGATGTGCTGGTGCACGTCCATGCCGATGCCGTGCCCGAACGAGTGGATGAACTTCCCCTTGAACTCGGACTCGTCGATGACCTTCCTGGCCGCGAGGTCCGGTTCGAACGCCTTGATTCCGGCGCGGTACGCCTCGATCCCGGCCCTCTGCGCCTCTAGGACGACCTCGTAGGCCCTCTCGAGGACCTCCGGGGGCCTTCCGAGGAACACGGTCCTCGTCATATCGGAGCAGTACCTGTCGTACTTGGTACCGAAGTCGAATAGGGCTGTGTCCCCCCTCTTCAGGGAGTAGTCGCAGGGCATGTGGTGGGGCTGAGAGGACCAGGGGCCGAACGCTGCGATGGTATCGAAGGCGTTCCCGGTCCCGCCGAGCTCGCGCATCCTGTTGTCCATCCTGGCGGCCACCTGCTTCTCTGTGACGCCCTCGGACAGCATGTCCGGGATCTCCCCGGCGACGATGGACGATATCCTGCAAGCCTCGCGGGTGGCGGCGATCTCCTTCTCGTCCTTCACGGAGACGGTGTCCCCGATGGCGTCGGATGCGTTGACGACCTCGATCCCCTCCGCGACCTTCTTCACGTACTCGACGGCCGCATATGTGGCGTTGTTCACGTTGAACCCGACTTTGGTGCAGCCCTTCAGCGCCTCGCGGATGAACTCGTCGCGCTCCTTCCCGGTATGGTAGACGTGCACGTCCCCCGCCCCCTGGCGGGCGCCCTCCTCCTCGAGGATGCTGACGATGACGTCCAGCTTCCCGCCGGGTCCGGCGATGGCGAAGCTCCCCTCGAACGTTCCAGAGGTCTGCTCGGTGAGGTACCAGAATGCCGAATCGAGGAACGGCTCGCCGTCGTTCGCGATGACGACAGCGTCCATGCCCTCGGCGTTCTCCATGAGCCTCTCGGCCCTTGATTTCTGCATGAACCTGGATTGGGGACTCCCTAAATAGGAATGGCGATGGACCCATCGGTCGGATGTGGGCAGGTCCGCGAAAGCGAAGGACGCGCATCCGTCCGAGATGAGCGACTCCAGGTCCTCCGTGCCGACCCAGACAGTGCACGTGTTGTCGTTGGGATGTACGCCCATGCGGGACCCGCGGAAACTGGAGTCGACCACCACGTCCACCGAACGGTCCGGGTCGTTGAGTATGCCGAACGGCGTGACGGACCCGCGCGTTAGCCCGAGGTGCGACATCAGGTCCTCCTCGGAGGCCATGCTGAGGGGCCTGGAACCTATGACCGTACGGAGGGCCTTCAGGTCCACCCTCTGATCCTCCCTGGCGACCACGAGATAGTACCTGCGCTTCTTGTCGTCCCTCAGGAACAGGTTCTTGGCGATTAGCTCGGGATGCGGGAGATCCTGCTCCAGCATCTCCTCGATGGTGAACACCGGAGGGTGATGCGCCTCCTCGAATGCTATGCCTCTGGACCTTAGCAGGCCGAGGATGTCCTCCATGCCGAGATGCCGACGCTCTTCCATGCGGAGACGGAACGCGTACGGTGATGATAATGGAGTGTCCTCCGGAATCCCGGAGGTCGGCGGGCATGCGCCCGCCAGGGTTTGATTATCAGATCCCGATCCACTCGTTGCCGACGATCCTGTGGAGGGCGGCGATGGCAGAGAGGGATGCGAGATAGGACGTCTTCGGGTTGTCCGGGGACGGCACGTTGTAGGTGTGGCAGGTCATCTCCCCGAACTCGCCCTTGATCCTGAGCTCGTGGGAGTTGCTGTGGCTGCCCGGGTCGAGGACGATCTTGACCTTGGTCCTGTCGAACCCGACTCCGAGGAGCGAGACGGTGGCGGCCACGTTTATGTTCCTGGGGAAGAACCTGACCGCGTCCCTGGCCGTTCCGGAGAAGATGACCGTGGGCTCCTTCACCTTGTCCACGTCGATCCCGTGGTCGATGATGTACGGGACTCCCTCCAGGCTCTTAGGGCCCTTGGTGGTGATGAGCTCGACCTCGTCGAGCCTGCCCACGGCGGACGCCCTCAGGCCGTCGGTGCCGCATATCGCACCGGAGGGGATGAAGATCTTGGCCTCGGAGTTCTTGGCCTTGTCCTTGACCATCATACGGAAGTCGTCGTCCACAAGGGCTCCGACGGACATTATCATCATGTCGACACCGCGGGACACGACGCGGGGGGCGATGTCCCTGGCGGCTGCCTGGGAGGCGGCCTCGATAACGAGGTCGCAGTGGTAGAGCTCCTCCTCCACGCTGTCGACCACGATTGCCTTCTTGAGCCGGGCGGCGAGATCCTCGGCGAGATGCCTCTCCATGTCGACGAGGTAGATCCTCTTGACCTCGGGCATCTCATCGGCGGCGCTGGCCAGCTTGGAACCGATGGACCCGCAGCCCACTATCGTTATGCGCATGGATGGCCGACCGACGGCTTCGGATAATAAGGTTTGCAGACTTTGCAGGAATCCCGCTGGTAATCGTTCGGATTTCGCGGAATAATTGCGGTATCCGGATGTTTCCCGACGGATTCCGTAGAACCCGTCGGGTGGATGCTCAGCGGAGCATCGCGGCCATGTCGGAATCGACGTCCGAGACGGCGTGGATGTCGAACTCCCTGACCAGGATGTCGAGCACGGCAGGGGACACGAACGCCGGGAGCGACGGTCCGAGGTATATGCTCCTGATCCCCAGATGGAGCAGCGTCAGGAGGATGCACACCGCCTTCTGCTCGTACCACGAGATGACCATCGACAGGGGCAGGTCGTTGACCCCGCATCCGAACGCGTCGGCCAGCGCCACGGCCACCTGCACCGCTCCATAGGCGTCGTTGCACTGGCCCATGTCCATGAGACGGGGGAGTCCGGCGACCGTCCCCAGGTCCAGGTCGTTGAACCTGTACTTCCCGCAGGCCAGCGTGAGGACGACTGAATCCTCCGAGGTCTTCTCGACGAACTCCCTGAAGTATCCGCGTCCGGGCTTGGCGCCGTCGCATCCGCCCACGAGGAAAAAGTGGTTGATTTGGCCCGACTTGACGGCCTCGACGACCTTGTCGGCGACGGAGAGCACGAACCCGTGTCCGAACCCGGTCGCAAGAGTCGCTCCGGTGCTCGTGGGCTCGGCGAAGCCTCCCAGCTCCAGGGCCTTCTCGATGACGGGTGCGAAGTCCTTTCCGTCCCCGATGTGGACCGTTCCCGGGAAGGCCACGGGTCCTGTGGTGAACACCCTGTCCCTGTACGAATCCTTGGGAGGCATGAGGCAGTTGGTCGTGTACACGATGGCCGCGGGGACCCCATCGAACTCGTCCCTCTGGTTCTGCCAGGCTGTTCCGAAGTTGCCCTTCAGATGTGTGTACTTCCTGAGCTCGGGATATCCGAAGGCCGGGAGCATCTCCCCATGGGTGTAGACGTTGATCCCCTTGCCCTCGGTCTGCTCGAGGATCAGGCGGAGGTCCTCCAGATCATGCCCGGTGACGATGATCGCAGGTCCGGCGGCCACGTCGCGGGGGACGGTGGCAGGGGAGGGCACGCCGAATCTGGCGGTGTTCGCACGGTCCAGCATCGCCATGCAGGCGAGATTCGCCTTCCCCAACCTCAGGGCGACGTCGAGGAGACCGTCGGCACCCATGTCCGACCCCACGGCGCGGAGAGCCTCGTACATCATCGAATCGACCTCGGAGTCGGTCTCGCCCAGGACCTCGGCGTGGTATGCGTAGGCCGCCATGCCACGGACCCCGAACAGAATCAGGGACTTCAGCGAGCGAACATCCTCCTGGGCGCACCAGACCGACGACATCTGTATCTCGCCCTCCCCTCCGGACACCTTCCAGACCTCGTCCGTCAGATCTCTGATACTGTCGGCATCAAAGTCCACGTTGGTCAGGGTGGCGAAGAGCGCCCTCCTGACGAGGGAGTCGATCCCGGGCGTGGGGGTTTCGACGGTATTGACGAGGCCCACGAGGGCGCCCGTGAGCTCGTCCTGGAGCATGGCCACCTCGGAGGTCTTGCCGCAGACCCCTGACCTGCCCGCACATGCGCGGCCTCCGGCGGTCTGCTCGCACTGATAGCAGAACATCTCTTCCGACATTTCGAGTCACCTCTGTTCTTCGGTCGATCCAGGTTACGTAGGATATAAATCGGAAACGTTGTTATAACAACAATTATATGAGAAGCCCAATCCCCATCCTCAGGAACACCGGGATCTTCCTGGGGACATCTGATGATGAGATCACAGCGATGTGCAGATGCCTGAACGCCCGCAGGGAGAAGTATCCCAAGGGAGAGTTCGTGCTTCGCAGCGGGGACCCCGTCGACTGCCTGGGCGTCGTCCTCGACGGCCGCGTCGATGTCATAAAACAGGATTGGTGGGGGAACAGGACTCTGGTCTCCTCTCACGGACCGGGCGATGTGATCTTCGCAGAGTACGCGTGCTCGATGGGCGAGCGGGCGGACACGAGTTTCGTCACCAGCGATCGGTCCGAGATCATGTTCTTCGAGATTTCCAGGGTGACGACGACCTGCCCGTCATCATGCCAGTTCCATTCGAGAGTCGTCAGGAATCTGGTCCAGGCCCTCGCCCGCGGCACCGTGGAGCGCGACAGGAGGCTGGGGCAGATGTCGAAGAGGAGCATCCGCGAGAAGGTGTGCGCCTACCTGTCCGACCAGGCCAGGATCGCGGGGAGCAACGAGTTCTCCATACCGCTGAACAGGCAGCAGATGGCCGACCATCTGGGCGTGGACAGGAGCGCCCTGTCGGCCGAGCTCGGAAGGATGCAGGCCGACGGCGTCCTGAGGTTCTCCAAGAACCGGTTCGAGCTCCTGCGATCGCCTGCGGCCCTCCCACTCGTCCAGGAACTCCTCCAGGAAGCCCTCCATGTAGCGGTGGCGGGACTCCGCCATGGCGCGGGCGGTCGGGGTGTTCATCATGTCCTTCAGCAGGAGCAGCTTCTCGTGGAAGTGGTTGACCGTCGTCCCGCGGTTGGCGAAGTAGGCGGCCTCGCCCATGCCCTCGCACGGCGGGACCTCCGGATCGTGCATCAGACGGCCCCTGCTCCCGCCGTAGGCGAAGGCCCTGGCTATGCCGACGGCGCCTATGGCGTCCAGCCTGTCGGCGTCCTGAACTATCCTCCCCTCCAGCGATGCGGGCACCTCGGTGTCGGCTCCCTTGAACGATATCTTCGATATGATTTCCACGACCTCGTCCTGGATGCCGGGAGGTATGCCCTCGGAGTCCATGAAGTCCCTGGCGTTGCGGCTCCCCTGTCCGAAGAGCTTGCGGTCGTCCGCGTCGTGCAGGAGCGCCGCCAGACGGACGACGTCCATGTCGCCTCCCTCCCTGCTGCAGATGGTGACGGCGAGGTCGTGGACACGCATCGAATGCCAGTAGTCGTGACCGCCGCTGTCGCCATCGAAGAGGTCGCGGATGAATGCCTTGGCGCGGTCGAAGGTCGCCTCGTCCATGCGGGGTCAACGGCTCGGGGGATATCGACCTTTGCGAGAGGGCATCGCGTCAACGAGAGCCTCGGGATCGTCGCAGGTCATGGCCGACGACATCACCGCGGCGCCTTGCGCACCTGCCTCGAGGACGCTCTGGTAGTTGTCAGGGCCCACGCCCCCGATGGCGTACACGGGGACGTCCACGGCCGAGCAGACGTCGCGGAGGAATCCGAGCCCCCTCGGCTCGGTAGGCTTGCAGGCGGTTCCGAAAACGTGCCCCGCTATGAGATAATCCGCCCCGAGAGACACGGCCTCCTTGGCCTCCTCCACGGAGTGCACGGACGCACCCACGAGGTCGAACCCCGACACGTCCCCCTCGCGGAGGTCCGGCATCGGCAGGTGGATCCTTCTGATCCCCAGCATGCCGGCCACCCACACGAAGTGGTTGACGACCAGAGGCACGCCTAGAGGGTCGCAGATGCGCTTGCATCCAGCCGCCAGTGCCAGGTACTCGCCCTCCGTGAGGTCCTTCTCCCTCAGGATTATCATCTCCGGGCGGGCCTCGGCCAGCCTGGCGACCCTCGTCAGGAACGGCTCCCCGCACAGCGAGCGGGACGTGACGGCGATCATTCCCTGGGCCCCGTGCGGACATAGTCGGCCATGACGGGCTGGAGGCCATTGGACCTCAGCGCCGAGACCACGTCGTCCACGCCCCTCGGGTCCGATATCACGAACTGGCCCTCGCCGTGGCCCGCCCCGCTGTGCTCCCCGATGCCGACGCTGACCCCGGCCGAGATCTTGGTGGCCGATATCCCGACGATCCCGTCCCTGAAACCGGGGCGCTCCCTGGTGGAGATGGTCTGCCCCGCATATGGCAGGAACAGGCGGTACGCCATGGAGACCTGGAGGAGCTGGGCCTCGCTCACGCCGGAGGACTGGTCCATGTGAGCGGCCGGCCTCAGCCTCGGGAGCGACATGGAGATCTCCGCGGCGGGATATCTGCGCTGTATCTCCATCGCGTGGAGCCCGCAGGCGAACGCGTCCCTCCTGAAATCGGCCAGACCCAGCAGGGCGCCGAAGGCCACCCCGCGCATGCCTCCCATGAGCGCCCTCTCCTGGGCGTTGAACCTGTACGAGAACACGGACTTGGGACCGAACGGATGGAGCTCGTCGTACCTCCCGGTGTCATATGTCTCCTGGAACACCGTGACGTAGTCGGCGCCTGCCGCCTGGACCCTAGCGTAGTCTCCCGAGTTCATGGGGAAGACCTCGATGCCCACCTCGGCGAAGCGCTCGGCAGCGAGGGAGACACAGTCGCAGACGTACCTCACATCCTCCTCGGAGTGGGTCTCCCCTGTGAGCAGGAGGATGTCCTCCAGACCGGTGGCGGCGATGGCGTCGAGCTCGCGGGCGACGTCGTCCAGACCGAGCTTGAGGCGCTCGATCCGGTTCCCCTTGTGGAACCCGCAGTAGACGCATCCGTTGATGCAGTAGTTGGAGACGTACAGCGGGGTAAACATGCAGACGGAGTTCCCGAAGTGCGCGCGGGTGACCTCCCTCGCACGTGCGGCGATCTCCTCGAGGAGAGGCTCCGCAGCCGGCGACAGGAGCGCTGCGAATCCCTCGACGGACGGCTCAGCGCACATCGCCCTGCGGACGTCCGACTCGGTGTACGGTGAGGGATCGTAAACCTCGCGGGCGGCGAGGACGCGGTCCATGATGTCTGTTCCTATGTCCTCCATCCACGGGAGGGGGTCCCTCAATCGGATCCCCCCAGGAACCCGGTCAGCGGGCTGGAGGCCTCCGCGCGCCCCTCGAGAACCCTGCCGGTCCCCGCCAGATAGGCCATGCGGCCCGCCTCTATGGCTGTGCGGAAGGCGCGGGCCATCATCGGGACGTCACGGGCGGTGGCGATGGCCGTATTCGCCATGACGGCCGCGCATCCCAGCTCCATCGCCTCGCAGGCCTGGGACGGCTTCCCGATGCCCGCGTCCACGATAACGGGGACGTCGAGCTCCTCCACCATCATACGGACGAAGTCCCTCGTCAGGAGCCCCCTGTTGGACCCTATCGGGGCGCCGAGCGGCATGACGGCCGCGGCGCCGGCGTCCGCCATGTCCCTGGCGGCGGTCAGGTCCGGCATCATGTACGGCATCGGGATGAATCCCTCGTCGGCGAGCATCCCGACGGCCCTGACCGTCTCGCGGTTGTCCGGCAGGAGGTACTTGGTGTCGCGGATGATCTCCACCTTGACGAAGTCCCCGCACCCGAGCTCGCGGGCGAGCCTGGCTATCCTCACGGCCTCCTCGGCGGTGCGGGCACCGGAGGTGTTCGGAAGCAGCGTTATGCCCTCGGGCATGCTGTCCAGGACGTTCCCCTCCCCGGCGGCGTTGGCCCTCCTCACGGCGAGGGTCGCCATCTCCACGCCCCCCTCCTCGATGACCCTGCGGGTCATCTCCAGCGAGAACTTCCCGGACCCGAGGATGAACCTCGAGTTGAACCTGCGACCTCCCAGAACCAACTCATCACTCATATCAATCACCTTGAATGCAAAATCGGGGTTCCTCCCCCTGTGCCAGATGCATGGCCGCGAGCGCCATGTGACCCGCGCACACGGACACGCGGGCGGCGTTCAGCCTCCCCTCGGACGCCACGTCAGACACCCCGTCGCCGCAGACCCAGAGACGTCCCATCGCCCTGCGCGTGACTATGGAGTTGGCATCCCCGTCGCCGGCCATCCCGGAGCATGCGACCACCGTGAACCCGGCCTCCAGCAGGGTCTCGACGAGCATCGCCTTCGACTCCGGGTCGTCCAGGGCCTCGCACACCACGTCGCATGCGGAGAATATCCCGGCGGCGTTGGAGGTGTCGAGCCTCGTATCGTGGACCTCCACCGATGCCTCGGGATCGATGTCGTGCAGGACGGATACCAGAGCGTCCGTCTTGGACATGCCCAGATGGCGCGGCAGATATGCCTGTCTGGCTATGTTCGATTCGTCCACCGTGTCGAAATCCGCCACCACGAGGTCGCGGAACCCGGAGCGGACCAGCATGACGGCCACGTTGGAGCCCATGCCGCCCAGCCCGGCGATCCCTATGCGCACGCCGCTGCCCATCATCCGCCTCCGACGAAGGAGACGACCTCGACCGTCTCACCGCCTCTGATGACACGGGAGCCGAGATCCGCGCGGGGACAGATGTCCCCGTCGACCTCCACCGCGATGCGGGACCGGTCGTACCCCTCAGATCCCAGCAGATCCGCCAGCGTCGTCCCCTCAGGGAGCTCAATGACCTTCCCGTTGACGGTGACCGAGACGCAGGGGGATTCCATGACCATCCGCATGATGAGCTCCCGTTAATTTCTATCGAATCCCCAACGGAACGTAGTTATCGACCATGCCCGATGCCCGCCACATGGAGAGATACGTCCTCATCGACCACACAGCCGACATGATGGTCCGCGCCTTCGGCTCCACTCTTGAGGAATGCTTCGGCAACGCCGCCTATGCGCTGTTCGACCAGACCGTGGACCTCTCCAACGTCGGGACGTCCGAGTCCGTCGACATCCGCGTCACCGGCATAGACGACGAGGACAGGCTGTTCTCGTTCCTCTCCGAGATGCTGTTCATCGAAGACGCCGACAACCTCATCCTGAGGGAGTTCGACGTCCGCTTCGAGGGGGACGACGTGGTCTGCACAGCGAGGGGCGAGAGGCTGGACCGCTCGAAGCACCGTGTGAGATCAGAGGTCAAGGCCGTGACGTACCACATGATGCAGATCGACAGGGACACCCCGTCGGTCACGGTCCTGTTCGACGTCTGACCTGCCCGTGCCTCGGTCCATCAGGGCCCAGCGACCCTTGTTCCTGGAACCCTCGCGGACCAGGACGCCCGCTTCCTTCAGCTCCCTGATTCTTCTAGAGATCGTGCTCGGAGATGTGTTCATCGCTGTGGCGATCTCCGACATCGTTGCATCCGGATTCGTTCTGAGGTATTCGATAACTCTGGCCCCTGTAACACCGACGGCGGGGTCGTGCGTCGGCGGCTTGGACGCACCTCTGACGATCTGCATCCTCACTTCCACTGTGGCCGGGTCCACGCTCTCCGTGAACGAAGGTGCTTCGAGACCCTGTTCGATACAGGTCCTGATCATGCGATGCATTCCGCTCCCGGCACGATCGACCAGACCGACGAGCATGAACATTTTCATGACATTGCGGTTCCTCGGATCGGAGTGTCCACCCCGCTCGGCGAGACTTATGGGGATGCGAAAAGTTCCCGGGTTCCTAACTGCGAGAGAATCGCGTCTGAGCTCCACGCGTACACCACCGCTCCCGTTGTAATCTGCATGGACAATCGCATTCAGGACGGCTTCCCTCTCGGCCTTCAGGAAATCACTGTCGTCCACGCGCACCACCCCGTCGAGATCGAACGGTCTACGCGCACCCCATCCGAGACGGTCGCTCACATATGTGTAGAAGTCGAACAGATTGCCAGACCATTCCCCGGTGTCGGTGGTCAGCCTGTCGGACCACTCATCGCCGTCCTCGTACTCGACGTAGTCTAGAAAGTACCTGGGGAGCTCTCTCGTGATCATATAGTCGCTGCCGAACATGAGGATTCCTGCGATTGTCGGCCTCAATTCGCCAGCATCATCGAAGTCGGCCGCACCGATGAGCCTCAGGAACTCCTCGTTAGACTCCTTGTTCCAACGATGCGCCGGCATGCGACTAGACAACATGTTCCTGTATGCCCCTACAGCCTTGGAGTCCAGGTCCCTCAGGAGAGCCCTGGTACAGAGCGAGCTGTCCATCGAATCATCGCGGGCATCACGCAGCATCTCCGAGATCTCAGCCATTGAGCAGAGATAGTCTCCCTGACCATTGCGACGATAGGTGCCGCTGTTCATGGATCCGTTGATGTACACCGGGCGTCTCTGACGCTCCGCCCTGGGAACGGTCACGACTATGACGTCGACACCATCGACTTTCTCCACACTGATGTCATCGTTCAAAAGAAGGTTTACATTGACCTTTATCGGATTGTTCAGAAGACTCCATAGATCGTCAACTACGCTGTCTGGATTCTCCACACCCGTCGCTATCAACTTCCTTTTGTCAGCGGGGTCCTCGGAAAGTCCCAGCACTATGGTCCCACCGAAGGTGTTGGCGAAAGCGGAATATGTCGGCCAGAAATCCTTGGGAAGCTTGTCCGAACACCTCTTCGCTTCGAAATTCACGCCTTCCCTCATCTTGTCGATATTCATCTCTCGTCACCATGACTCATATGTTCATCCACATTAATAAGTCAATGGTAGATATAGTATGGTGATTGTTCAATCTCGTTTGAAATACGTACATAACATGATGCCAGATGTGGATTCTCGTTGATTATTTTCGTTTTCAACAACTGTATTTATTCATGTCACACATCAAGTTAATGTCACTGTTCATGTCACTGTTCATGTCAACATTCATGTCATGACATTTTGCCGATGACAGTTGACATGTGTGTCTGTCTCCTGAACTGTGCGCTCCTCATGTGCGACGACCAGGAATCCACGTTTCCGCAACCCCCATGCATCTGCCGATGGACTTGTGTTCGCCGGAGTCAGAAAGTTGGACCGCCAAGGACATCGCATAAAGTATGAGACGAAGACCTTGACCTGCCACGTGACAGGAATCGCCGCGAAACGTTGTCGGTCACCGTGCTGTCCAACGTCTGATTGGAATCGAGCCTTCGTGACGACCACCTTGTCCTGCCTTTCGGTGACCAGATCATTGGAGTTGGACTCCGCCTAGCAGGTGACCGTTCGGAATCCGTCTGCGGACGATTCCATCGGGATCTGGACTCCGGCCCAGCAACAGGACTCGGAAGCTCAGGACCGTGCCGGCCCCACCACCTGCCCGCCGATGCGACGGTGCCTTGGGGACGCGGCGTCCCGTCCCACTCCGCCTCCGTCGTCAGAACGCCTTTAATTAGACGCACGCGCATAGACAGGGACATCATGCTTAGACTCGGCTGGTTCTCCACAGGCAGGGGCCCGGGGTCCCGCAATCTCCTGAAGGCTGTCATGGACAGGAAGCTCGCCGGCGACCTGGACGTCGAGATCGCATTCGTCTTCTGCAACTGGTCCAACGAGGAGTCGGACAACCCGAAGCGCGACCAGCGCAGAATGTTCTTCGACATGATCGAGGGGTACGGGATACCTCTGGTCACGGTCTCGTGGAAGGAGTTCATGCCAGAGCTCAGGGCCTCCGACGAGGCCGCATGGCGCGACGAGTACGGGAAGGCCCTGAGGGCCGCCGTCGAGCCCTACGACTTCGACCTGGGAATCCTCGCCGGATACATGCTCTGGATGGACGACGAGACCTGTAACGAGTTCGACATGCTCAACCTCCACCCGGCGCTACCGGACGGACCCGAGGGCACCTGGCAGGAGGTCATCTGGCAGCTCATCTCCGAGGACGCGGAGAGACAGGGCGCCATGATGCACGTGTGCACCAAGGAGTGGGACCGCGGGGCGGCCATCACATACTGCGGGTTCCCTATCCGCGGAGGCGACTACGACGCCCTCTGGGAGCAGATGGGAAGGAAGCTGGAATCGTCCACCCTCGACCGGATCAAGGCATCCGAGGGACAGGAGGAACCCCTCTTCAAGAGAATCAGAGAGGATGGCGCGAAGCGCGAACTCCCTCTCATAACCGAGACCATCAGGGCCTTCGCCGACGGCAGGGTCAGGATAGAGGACAAGAGGCCTGTGACCTCGGACGGTACCGTCCGCGGACCCGTGGACCTCTCCGAGATGGTCGACAGGGCGCTGGAGGACCAGCGATGCCGGGAGAGTACGACCCCGCGGAGGAGCTCGGGCTCTTCCCCGACAGGATCCTCGTGACGAACCTCTGCGGTTTCGTCCTTCAGAACGACCCCCTCCGCGACGTCTGCGCCCGCTTCATCCGCAACGGCGCCCACTTCTACGACGTGGTCAGGAGATACGACCACCTCACCGCCTATGTGCTGGGCAGGGAGGAGGCCACGGCCGGCAACACCGCCAAATGGGTCATCCCTTTCCTGAAGGCCAACGGCGCCACCGACCATCTCCTGAAGAAGGCGTACGAGGAGACGCTCAGGTTCATGCCCGGCTCCGAGGACGCGCTCCGCTTCATATCCCGGATGCTCCCCACCTTCGTGTCCACCTCGATCTACAATCACGGATGGATGACCGTCGCCGACAGGATCGACGTACCGCTGTGCGAGGTGTTCTGCTCCCAGACCGACCTCGACCACATGCAGTTCGGCCGCGCGGACGCCCGCAGGATGCGCGAGATGTGCGAGACGGTGACGTCCCTGCGCATCCCGAAGGTCGAGTACGAGCTCAACGTCCCCATGGAGATCGACGAGTGGGACGTCAAGATCATCAGGACCCTGGACGACATCCTCCAGAACCAGATACCCGAACTCCCGGCCATGAGCCTCATGGAGTCCTCGGTGCCTGTGACGTCACACCGCAAGGCGTACCAGCTCCTGGACATCAGGAAGCAGACCAACATCGACCTGGACTGCACCATGTACATCGGAGGGGACGACACGGACTACCAGTGCCTGGACCTCGTGAGGGACGCGGGCGGGGCGGCAGTCTCGTTCAACGGGACCGACTTCGCCGTGCGCGGGTGCAACATCGCCATCATGTCAAAGGAGTCCACCGTCGGGGCGGTCTTCGCCTCGCTGTTCTACGACCGCGGGATCGAGGCCATGATGGACCTGGCGTCGAACTGGGAGAGGCCGTACCTGAAGAAGTGCGAGTTCTCCGACAGGAACCTCCTGGACAGGATGCTCGCGGCCAACCCGCGCAGGCTGCCGGAGGTGCGGGTGGTGGACAGGCACAACGTGGACGAGGTCGCGAAGAGGAGCGCCGAATTCAGAAGGAAGATGATGCTCGGCCGCCGATGCGGTCGGGATTGGGGACATGGTGCTCCGGACGGGATTCGAACCCGTGTGTCGGCCTCGAAAGGGCCGAATGATTGGCCGCTACACTACCGGAGCGTCGGAAGGCCATCGGAATCGCATTAATAAACCCTCTTGCGACGGAGACCGGGGGTTCGAAACATTATATAAATAACCGCCAAATCACCGGCCACGGGAGGAAGATGGAAGAGACGGTGATGCTGACGGCGCTGGCGCTGTTCTCGCTGCTCGCCGCGGTCTGTTCCATCGTCTTCAACAAGTTCAAGCTGCCCCCGCTTATCGGCTACATCATCGCGGGCATCGTCCTGGTGAACGTCATGTTCCTATTCCAGGACAAGGGGACGATCCTCGCCGAAGAGGAGATCATCTCCTTCCTGAAGGACTTCGGACTGGTCCTGCTGATGTTCTGCATAGGGCTGGAGATCAACATCAAGAAGATTCGCAAGCAGGGGTCCTTCGCCATCCTCGTGGTGGTCATCCTGCTGCCCCTCATGCTCACAGGGGGATTCGTGGCCGGGACGCTCCTCGGCTACGACATGACCCAGTCCCTCGTGCTGGGCGCCATAATCTCCGGATCGTCGTCCGCCGTGCTGCTCGCCGTGCTGAAGACGCAGAACAAGCTCGACCGCGACCACGTGGACATGCTCATCCTCGTCGCCATCATGGAGGACATCGGCCAGGTCATCATCCTTTCCATGATCACCCCGCTGATGGCGAACTACTCGGCAGGCGCCATGGGCGGGATGGACATCAACGAGATCATCGTCCTGATCGTCAAGATCCTCGCGTTCATGATCATCAGCATCGTCGTGGGCCTGAGGATCGTGCCGAGGATCATCAACTGGATCTCCGACAACGTGTCCGACGAGATCCTCACGGTCGCATCCGTCGGACTGGCGTTCCTCATGGCCCTGCTGGCCACCTACGCCGGCCTGTCCATGGCCATCGGAGCGTTCCTGATGGGCATGATGGTGGCCAGCAGCAGGAAGGCCAAGGACGTGAACAGCAAGATCGGCCCCATGAGGGACCTGTTCATGGCCGTGTTCTTCATCAGCATAGGTGCGGAGGTCTATCCCGCGTCCATCCTGGTGGACAATATCGGCACCATCCTGATCTTCTTCGTCATCTACTTCGTCCTGATGACCTGCAACGGGTTCCTGGCGTACTGGATCGGGAACGAGACCTGCAGGAACGGGTTCCTTTCTGCGATCAACCTCTGCGCCATGGGGGAGTTCGCGTTCATCATCGCCGCCGAGGCGCTGGCGGACAACGTCATAGACGACGGGTTCTACACCTCGGTCATCGGCGCGGCGCTGCTCTCGATGATAACCCTCCCGATCGTGTCGCGCTATGCAGGGAGCATCTGGGACGGGGTCGTGTCCAAGTGCCCCCGCCCCATCTACGCGGCCTGCTGCTCCCTCAACGATGCCAGGTCCAGGACCTACGACCGCCTCTCCGCATCCTCGAAGAAGTCCCAGAAGGCCGTCTACCGCAGCATGACCCATGCGTACATCAACATCCTGGTCATCGCGGCGATAGAGATCGCCTTCTACTTCCTCACGCCCCCGCTGAGCGGATGGCTGCTGGAGTCCTTCGGATGGGATCGGACCGGATGGGTCCTGATGATCCTCGGCGTGAACTTCCTGTTCCTGACGATCCCCACGTACTACATGATCAACAACGTGAAGTTCCTGGACGAGATCATCATCGGCGGCGCCAAGCGCATCGCCAACAGGGAGGGGCGCGACTCGAACCCCGTCGCCATGTACGAGAGGTTCCTGAACTTCCTTGACATCAACACGTACCTCCTGATCGTGCTGATCGACTTCCTGATAATCCTGATCGTCCCCAACGCCGTCGAGGTGGAGCTGTGGTACTACGCGGCGATCGTAGCGGTGGCCGCGCTGGCGATACTCGTCCTCTACGTGAGGAAGCGCCGCCAGATAAGGACCGAGATGGCGGGGCAGGATCAGGAAGAGGATCAGCGATCGTCTCCGGACCATCCCGCGCGCCTTTACCGATACCGTCGAGGGCACGTGGCGTGCGAACTTCATGGCCGAGGCGGAGCCGGTGACGACCTTCTCGCGGATGTTCTTCTCCTGGCCGATGACATCCACCCGATGACGTCTCACATCCTCCAGGATCCCCTCCACGGTGGACGACTGGCACACGGTGACGACGCCGCCGAGGCCGTTGAGGACATGGGAGTCGGTGCCCCCGGTGAACCCCAGCCCGTACCCCCTGGCGGCGGCGAGGGAGTTCTCGTTGGATTCGCGGGTCATGCCCCCGGAAATCACCTCGTACGCGTCGAGGCGCCTCGCCACCGATGGCATGAGGATGCCCTTGCGGATGCAGATCTCGACGCCCTTGTTGGTGTTGAAGTATCCCGAGGGATGGGCGGCTGAGACGACGCAGTCCTCCATCTCGCACATGTCCAGGAGCCTCTCGGTGGTGCAGTCCCTGAGGGCCAGCCACGGGTTCTCCTGGATGCGTGGGCGGATGCGCGTGTACCAGAACCTCTCCAGGGAGCGGGATGTGGGGAAGTAGACCAGTATGTGCGGGCCGTCGGTGGTGCTGACCTCCATCCCCGGGACGACGGGGACGGAGGAGCGCACCTCCTTCAGCCTCAGCACCGACTGGATCAGGTTGTGGTCGGTGACGGCGAACCCCACGCCCATGCGCTCCGCCAGACGGAGGGCGGCGACGGGATCCGTGTCAGAATCCGAGCACCTGGTGTGGTAGTGCATGTCCACCGGCGTCAGGCCCTCGGACCTGATCGCCGGTATGTCCGGCACCTCGAACTCCGCCCTCATCTCAGGCAGAGGTAGCGCCAGGCGTCCTCGGACCTGGCCAGGACGTCCTCTGTGTCCAGGGTGGTGATGCGTCCGTCCTCGACGACGACGTCCCCCTGGCACATCACGGTCTTCACGTTCAGGCTGTTGCCGGAGTAGACTATGTTGGCGATTATGTTCTCGGGGAGGAGCGGCCTCAGGTTGGGGGCCTTCCCGTCCAGGATCACCAGGTCGGCGTACTTGCCGGGCTCGATGGATCCGATGGAGTCTGCCATGCCGACCGCCTTCGCGCCGTTGATGGTGGCGAAGTCCAGGAGGTCCTGGGCGGGGGCGACGGTCGCGTCCCAGTTGCCGAACTTCTGAAGGAGTCCCAGCAGCCTCATCTCGGCGAACATGTCGAGGGTGTTGTTCGTGGTGCTCCCGTCGGTTCCGATGGTCACGTTGACCCCGTTCTGCTGGAACTGGGGGACGGGGGCGAGACCGGAGGTCGCGAGCTTCATGTTGGACGCGGGGCAGCTGGATATGGACATCCCGGCCTCGCCCATGAGCCTGACCTCCCTCATGGTGAGGTAGGCGGAATGGGCCGCGACGCCTCTGGGTCCGAGGACCCCGATACCGGACAGCCACTCGGCGGGGCGCTGGCCGGTCTTGCGCTTGTGCTCGTTGACCTCGCCCTGCGTCTCGGACAGATGGAAGTTCATCGGCGCCTGCATCTCGTCGGAGAGGGCCTTCGCGCCGACGCAGGTGTCCTCGTCGCAGACGTACACGCCCTGGAGCCCCACTCCGGGGACGATCTTCCTCTTGCCCCTGTGGGTCTCGATGAACCTGCGGCAGTTGTCCAGGGGGTTGCCCTTCTGGGTGGTCTTGTCCTCGTCGAGGACGCACCAGCAGAGCACGCCGCGGATGCCAGCCTCCTGCGTGGCCTTCGCGATGACGTCCTCCGAGTAGTAGAGGTCCATGAACGTAGTCGTGCCACCGCGCATCATCTCCATGCATCCGAGCTTGGTGCCGACCTCGAGGTCGTCGTCGGTGCGGTCGGAATCGATCTTGAACGTCCTATCCAGGAAGTCCGGGAAGGCCAGGTCGTCCACGACCCCCTTCATGACGGACATCGAGATGTGGGTGTGGGTGTTGATCATCCCCGGCATGACGATGTCGCCGGTGGCGTCGATCTCCCTGTCTGCGGTGCCGTCGTACGCCGGGCCCACGGAGACGATCCTCTCGCCGTCGATGACGACGTCCCCCTTCAGGACCCTGCGCTGGGCGTCCTGGGTGACGATCCAGGCGTTGCGGATGGCTGTGATCATGAGGGGGCGGATGCAGGACGCATCGTGAATAGGTTTCGTTCGATAGGTCGGCATATGCATCCAGCTTCGTCGTGGGAGGGGCCGTTCGCCAATACGAAATAAGACAAAGTGCTTCCCGCAGGCATGGGCTTCCGCATGACCTTCCTGGGGACCGGAGGTGGGCGTCACACCACCATGTACCAGACCCGCAGCACCGGCGGGTTCCTGGTGGAGCACGACGGCCGTTTCCTGCACATAGACCCCGGACCGGGGGCCCTGACCAACATGCAGAGGATAAGGTACGACCTGACCCGCACCGAGTCCGTCGTCATCTCGCACTGCCACCCCGACCATTATTCGGACGCGGAGAGCGTCATCGAGGGCATGACCCGCGGAGGATGGGAGAGACGCGGATCCCTGTACGGCTCCGAGACCGTGATCGAGGGGAAGGACGGGCTGGGACCGGCGGTGTCCGCCTACCATCTGAGCAGACCTGAGCACGTGTCGGTGTTCCATCCCGGGGACGTCCTCGACATCGACGGACTGCGGACCGAGATCTGCCGGGCGGACCACAGCGACCCCACCAACGTCGGGTTCAGGTTCGACACCGGGCACGGGATACTCTCCTACGTCAGCGACACGGCGTACTCCGACGAGATAGCGGACCAGTACGTCGGGAGCAGGGTGCTGCTCCTGCCGGTCACGACCCCCATGGGGAACCGCATCCACTTCCATCTCTGCACCGACGACGCGATAACGTTCATAGACCGCGTCAGGCCGGAGCTCGCGGTGTTCGTCCACCTGGGGATAGTCATCCTCAGGAAGGGGGCGGATGATCAGGCCCGCATGGCCGAGGAGGCCACCGGGATCAGGACGATCGCGGCCAGGGACCTCATGACCATCGATGTGGGCGATGAGATCGTCGTAGGGGACGCCGAGGCTCACGACGAGCCGTGGATCCCCGACTCCGCGCCGGACCCGGACATCTGAGACGATCGCTCGGCCGCATCCAGCGGATAGAAGCCCGCGGTGCCCCAGTGGGTCCCGCGTCCGAACTGGGAGGAACCGCCGGACATGTAGCCCACCGGCACCTGGTCCCTCGTAGTCTCCGCCGCGTAGAACACCGTGGATGCCGTCTCGCCCTCACAGGTGCCCTCCACCGGAACGGACGCCGCCAGGCGGAAGTACCCGTATCCGAGATCGTCCAGACGATCGGCGGGAACCTCCTCGAAGCCCGGGATCGCTACCCCTGCGAACACGTGCCCGTTCGTCCCTCCGACCGCCGCGTCGTATCCTGCCGAGGCGTACATCGCCGCCAGGAGGACGGCCGTGTCCTCGCAGTCGCCCTTCATCATGGCCAGCGTCTGGAGCGGGGTCGCCCAGTACTCGTCGGCGCCGTAGATCTCCATGTCCTCGCCGGCTATCGAGCCGCCCTCGTACACGCGGTCGGGATACTCTATCGCGAGCTGCGGGAACGAGGCCAGGAAGTCGGCCAGGGCCTGGCGGTCGCCGGCATCGCCTCCGATCCTGGAGAACTCGGATGCCAGGGAGTCCACCAGCGAATCGACGGTGTCCGACCCCATCGCGAGACCCGGCAGGTCCGAGAAGCGGCGGGTGTCCTCCCCGCCGACCGAGTTCTCTCCGTTGTAGGCCTCCGCGACAAGGTACTCCGCGTAGAGGTCGTGGGGGTCGATGCCGTAGGCGACCGTGACCGCGTGGACAGCCCCGTCGAGATCGTACTGCCAGGTGGCCTCCCTGCGGATCTCGCCGTCCATCACGACGTCGAACTCGAGGTCCCCGGTCCTGAGCGTGTAAATCCCGGGACCCAGGCGTATCGTGTCCCCGTGCATCGTCTCCCATCCGGCGACCTCCAGGCCCCCGTCGGTGGCGGTGCCGTAGGGTGCGGTCAGGTCCAGGACGTACCATGTTCTCGCGCCCTCCATCGAGACCGTCCCGGCCTCCCAGTCGACCGCGACCCCGTCCGGATAGTCGTATGACGGATGCTCGTCGGCGGTCTGGCCGCCCCCGAGGCTGAGGATGGCGACGGCTGCCACGGCGATCGCCACGATGAGGGCCAGGAGCTCCATCGCACGGAGGCTCATGGTACCACCATCGTGACGCTGTCCAGGGCGTCGATGCCGTCCAGGACCTCCTTCGTGACGTACCCGCACGGGACGGCCACATCCGTCGCCGTCTCGCAGAAGAACAGGTTCTCCCCAGTGGACGTGACCCTCTTCTCGGCCAGCTCCAGGCCTGTGACCGCGGAATGCGGGGTGAAGTCGCCGAGCACCACGGCCACGACCATGTGGTTGGGGATCGTGGCTATGGCCGCGCCGTATCCGGCGGCGGAGAACAGGGAAGCGGCGAGGAACGTCGTGTCCTCGCAGTCCCCGTAGCCCGTGTGGATCGTCTCCAGGGGATACGACCAGCGCTCCCACTCCCCGTGGAGGAACATGTCCCCGCTGCCCTCCTCGGCGTCGAGAACATATCCTCCGTCCGCGGACGTTATCGGATCGGGGTACGAGATGCAGCTCTGGACGAAGGACAGCAGATAGTCCGCATAGTCCTGGCCGCCGATGACGGCTGCGCTCCCGCGCACCTCCCTGTACTCGGCCTCCAGGGCGGACTCCAGCATCCTGACGGTGTCGTCGATGACGACGAACCTGGCATCCGAATCCTGATTCTGATAGCGGACGGCGTCGTCCTGGTGGTAGTCCAGATAGTCGGAGTACATATAGCGGACCGACACGGAGTAGCTGTGGGATGCCCCGGAGGCGAGCGTCTGCGTCCATGAGAACGTCCTATCGACCGGTCCGTCCAGTATGGCGGTGCCGCTGCGGTCTAGATCCCCGTTCACGTAGAGCCTGACGGAGTAGCGGCCGGGCTCGTCGATGGTCAGCGTGCGGCCGTTGGAGGCCGTCGTGTACCCGCGCTCCGAGTACCCGCCGCCGATATCGCGGACGAATACCGTGTCGTCCAGGTCGAGTATGCGCCATTCGATGTCCGATCCGGACAGCTCGTACGTGAGCGTGGCCACGCCGGCGTACTCGTCGGCCTCGACGCCCTCCTGCGCTATCGACCCCCTCACGGTGAGGTCCCCTCTGACGAGCTCGGGCTCCGGATGGTCCGATGAGATGATCGAATATGTCAGGACCCCTGCCGTGGACGCCACCGCTATGATCAGAACTATCAGCGCGATCTTCGCGCGGGGCTCCCAAGCCCCGATCCCGGCGAGGAGGTCCTTCATGCCAGGGGGGATGGAGTCCCCCCTTAAGATTGAAGCGTTTACCGTATGGGTGTCAGAGGATCTCCCACTCCATCGTGACCGAGTCGTGGAACTCCGCGTCCTCGGGGACGATGCTCCCGACGTCCATCGACATCGCCCTCATCCTGGGGGTGGCGACGTTGCACGGACTGGAGACGTAGGATATCGACACCAGCGACCCGAGCCTGACGCCGGCGGCCTCGGCCAGGTCCTTCGCCCTGTGTCTGGCGTCCTTCACGGCCTCCACCCTGGCGCGGGCCATGGGCTCCGTTGGGTCGCTGACCGTGTAGGATACGCGGAACTCCGGCGCGTTGGCGCATCCGAGCATCGCCTCAAGGAGCCTCCCGAGGCCGTCCTCTCCGGCATCAACGGTTATCCTGACGCCGTGGCTGTAGCTGAACCCGTCGAAGACCGTGACCCTGGCCCCGTCCCTCTCCACCTGTTTGTATGAAGCCGAGACGGAGAACCCGGTCGTCTTGAGGAGGTCCATGTCGAACCCGGCCTCCCCGATGATCTTCCTGAGCTCGGCCACCGACGAGGCGGAGGCCTCGACGGCGGAGGCGTAGTCCGTACGGTGTCCGCTTATGGTCCCGTCTATCCTGACCTGATCCGGTTTGGCCGTGGCGGTGCCTGCACCCGTGACTGTGATGACCCTGTCCATGATACGTGGATGCGCGGACGTGGCTTAAACCCGTCCTCGGTATCCGAGGTACCGGGTACGTATGCGTATGTATGGAGAAGCTGAAGACCCCCGAAGCCGTTAAGTCGGCCACTCCGTTCTACGGATATGGCCGAACACAGTGGCCCGATCGGGCAGCACAGGCTGAAGCGCGGCGCGTACGCCTTCTACTGCATCTCCTTCGCGATGATCGTCGTATTCACGGCGATCAGCTTCGCCGTGGGGGAGATGACCGCAGGCCTGACCGGTATACCGATGGTCGTCATCTTCGGACTGGCGGTGTTCACCGACCGCAAGGCGATCCACGTCCCGCCGGAGCTCATCGTCATGGTCGTCCTGGCGTTCTTCCTGGCGTTCTTCGGGCGCCTGGCCGCCGACGGCGGGGCCCTGCTGATCCTGACCAACCTCGTCACGGGCATCAACCTGGGTCTCCTGGGCATGATCCTCGTCTACTCCGTCCTGCGCGTCCTTCCGAGGGACCGCGAGGGGAGCCGTGCGACCGTGTCGTTCATCTCGATCTGCATCGCCCTCTCGGCGTACACCCTCACGAGGATGCTCCAGTACTGGATCGCGCAGATCACACCCTACGGGGACGGCCTGAGCCTGGGCGTCTTCATGGAGGACCTCACCTACATCCTGATCGGAGCGCTCGTGGTGGCCGCCCTGCACACGTTCCAGCGCAGGGACAGCGTGTTCGACGGCATCGTCAACACGTTCCTGGAGGAGAACTCCGAGACCATAGGCCTGGAGGGCGCGGAGGAGGCGGCGATCCGCCGCATCATCGAGGAGGGCGAGTCCGAATGGACGGAGTACAAGTCCACCCTCAGGACCAACCTGGCCACCGGCGAGAACGACAAGAGGATGGAGAAGGCCGTGCTGAAGACCATCGTGGCCTTCCTCAACTCGGACGGAGGGGACCTCCTCGTGGGTGTCGCCGACGACGGCTCGGTCATAGGCGCCGACGTGGACTCGTTCGACGGGAGCAGGGACAAGATGGGTCTCCACCTCGGGAACCTGATCTCCTCCCAGATAGGGTCCGGGTTCCTGCCGTTCATAACCTCGAGGATCGTGGACATCGACGGCAAGGCCGTCATCCACGTCCACTGCGAGAGCTGCCCCAAGCCGGTGTTCCTGAAGGACGGGAAGATCGAGATATTCTATGTGAGAAAGGGGCCCCAGACCGAGGAGCTCACCGGGAACGCGCTGCTCAGCTATCTGACCAGCCGCGGGATAGTGCTCAAGAAGATGTTTCGTGGGCCCGGGCGCAGGTCCCGGACCCGAGGTCACTCCTTGTCCTCCTTGGCGAGGTGGAGGGCTTTCTTCGCCTTGCTCAGCGAACGGGCGATGAGCAGGGTCATGATGACCGCCAGGACGGTCACGATGATCGCGTAGACGGTGAGCCCGACCAGATCGTCAGAGGAGTTGAAGACCGCGGCCACAGCCTGCTTGATCGCCTCGTTCCACGCCAGTGCGGCCACGAGACCGAACGCGGCGGTGATGAGGGAGGCGAAGGTCTCCAGGAGCTGTACCTTGAATTCGTCGCTTTTCTCCGACATGGGTTTCGAATCATTATGCATCCGTTAAGACACTTTGGGGTGGAAAGGTGCGGGGAAGGGGGTTCGAACCCCTGAACCACTATGGACGGGATCTTAAGTCCCGCGCCTTTGTCCGACTCGGCTACCCCCGCTCGACAGACCGATGCGCGCCGAGGATATAAACAAGAATACGCATCCAGGCCGCATGGCCTACAGGATCCCCAGCGACGACGAGGTGGCCAGGTCCATCGACGACTGCCTCGCCCGGTGTCCGCGCATGCGCTCCCAGAGGGAGCTCTGCGACGCCGTCGCCGCCGACCTGGCGTACCGCGACCCGCTCTTCAGGGTCGGGGCCGACCGCGTCAGGCGCATCGGGATCGAGAGGGGGCTCATCAACCTGGAGATCAGCTACGCTTCCAGCGACCGCCCCGTCGGCGACCTGTGCCCCGTGTGCGGCAACCCTATGACGTCGGTCCGCAACCGCACCCTCGACGGGGGCACGGTGGAGATGAGCAGGTCCTGCAGGAGATGCGGGTACATCGCCAAGGGAACGGAGACCAAGCCCGCCCGGTACGAGATCGGCAGGAAGGCGAAGGTCGATCCGGACACCCGCATAGGCATGCTCCGCGAGGCGCAGACGCTCCTCCTTCGTGCGGCGGACCTCATGGACGGCGCCCTGAGGATGTCCGGCCTGGAGGCCCGCTCCGGCGACGACTCCAAGACCATCCGCAGGATCGCCGGGGACCCGTCGTACGGCGGGAGCCTCCGCAATCTGGCACTCGACCTGGAGAGGCTCGAGGACGACCCGCTCTGGACCCGTCCGCTGACCTCCCCCAAGCGCATGTTCGAGAAGGACCGAAGGGGCCTCGGCGCAACCTTAATGTCGATACCCGCGATGGTCGTAGCCAATGAAGATATGGGAGTTCGCCAAGGCAGAGGGCTCGTCCATCAGGATGGACAGCTGGATGTCGGACACCATGGGCCTCGTCGACGGCGGCGTGGTGTACAGCACCCTTTTCAAGCACCCGGCGGAGGGACCCAAGGACTACGAGATCATCCTCTCGGTCTTCCCGCAGGAGAACTACAGGACGCTCACGCACATCACGATGTACCTCGACGACGTCCCGGGCTCCAGCGCCCAGGCGTCCGAGTTCCTGGCATCCCGCGAGATCAACATCCTGAACTCCGTGTCCCTCAACGGCATATCGGACACGGTCATCGTCTGGAAGCTCATGGCCGACATGAACTTCGCCGGCGAGGCCGACATCCTCAGGGAGACCTTCGAGAACCTCAAGGCCTCCGGGGACCCGTCCGTCTCGAAGATCAGGCGCATCGACATCAAACCGGCGGACATCGGCAGGCTCTTCAAGGGCGCCACCGGGAACGGCGGCAAGGAGGAGATCAGGAGGGGCTACCCGACCGTCATCCGCGACGGCCTCTTCAACGTGGCCGACCAGTACGGCGACATCCTCAGGGACATCGACGGGAAGAACGTCCTGATCACCATGGACGCCGACTCGTGGATCCTCTCCGTGACGTTCTTCAAGGAGGGCACCAGGCTCGTCAAGGCCGGTCTGGAGATGCCCGACTGCCCCGGAGGCATCGGACAGGTCCTGGACGTCATCGCGGGATGGAACATCAACCTCATCTCCGTGTTCAGCAAGGTCAAGATCTGCTACGAGACCATGTACCTCGAGCTGGTCATGGACATCGGCAAGAGCGACCTCACGTTCGACGAGATCCGCGACCGCCTCCCGAGCAGCATCGAGGGGCTCAACGGCGTGTACACCCTCAAGGAGTTCTCCGAGTTCAGATGAGCAGGAGGAGACAGCTGGCCGAGGTCGTCCTCGGCAGGGGCGACTACGCGGCGGGAGGGGCGTGCACCGAGCCGTTCCTCGAGCAGGACGGCGCCAGGCGTCGCAGGCCCATGGTGCTGGGGGAGGTCCTGTGCCACGAGCCGGAGGACCCTCTCGTGCGCTCCATGTTCTCGGGAAGGACCTCCAACCCGGGGGACTGGGCGATGATGTGGAGGGAGATCGGCGCGGACGGCGTGTGCGTTCGTGTCGAAGATCCCGACGACTCGATGGTCGTCGCCGCGGTGGCGATCAGGACCGGTCTCCCCGTGGCCGTATCTGGCCCCAGGGAGGCAGTGGACGCGTGCACGGACATCGACGACACCGTCCTGATCCTCATGGACGCATCCCCCGGGGATGACGGACATATCCGCGCCATGACGTTCGGATCCGAGGCCTCGGAGGGGCCAAACAGGATGCACCTGGTGACCGGGAGGTTCCCGGAGCCTGACGCGTTCTCGGAGGCCGCGTCCATCAGGGACCGTGCGCTGGACGGGGACGCGTACTGCGACGCGCCCATCGCGTTCGACGTCACCCCCGTGTGGGACGACGGCTTCTCGGACGAGCGCGGAGCGTCGATGATGGAGGGCGAGGCCGCCCTGGCGGCGATGCTCTCGGGAGCCGACCTGCTGATCGTGAGAGGCCCCGGCGCGGCGGACATGGCCCGCGTGTACGGGGAGGAGCTGGCGGACCTATGACATCATTCGAGAGGGCATCCTTCGCGCTGTCCGTGTCCGATGCCATGGACGAGGATTCCGTGTCGGAGCGCGTGGCACGCATCGCATCGATCGCCTCCGGTACGCCGTCCCTCGGTTTCATATGCGTGAGGGACGACGCCATGGACGCGGGGCTGCTGACCGCGGCCGCACTCGCTGCCTCCGGATCCGGACTCGGGATCATACTGGAGTCCGACGACGTCGGCAACCTTGCGGCGGCCGCATCGGCGATCCCCTGCTCCGAACCCGTCCTGTGCTCCCAGAACGGGGACCAGGAGGCTCTGGCGGCGGTTGCCTCGACGCTCGGCGCACCCGTCATCCTGTCCTGCGAGAACCTGAACGGCCTGATGGAGCTCTCCTCGGCCGCGGAGGTCGGGGGCTGCCGGGACATCCTGCTCAACCCCATGGCCAGGAACATGAAGCAGTGCCTGGAGTCCACCGTCGCCATGCGCAGGCTGGCAGCCTGCATCCCCTCGGCGGACAGGCCGCTGGTCGTCCGCGCGTGGTCCGGCGAGTACGCCCTCGCGATGGCTTCGGTGTCGGTCATGCGCGGCGGACGCCTGGCCGTGTTGGACGATCTGGACCCGCAGGGATGCGGGGTCCTGGACTCGCTCATCTCCAACTTCTCAGCGTGACGGCATGCGCATAGCATCTTTCTCCAGGACCGACATGGTCACGTGGCCCGGCAGACAGGTGAGCGTCCTCGTCGTCGACGGCTCCGACGGACCGGGCGAGGACCCCGAAGCGGTGGCCGCCGTAGCCGGACGCGACACCGACATCGTGGACGCCATGATAGTCCGCAGCTCCGGCGGGGATCCGGAGGCGCTCCCCGGGATCCACAGGCTCATCAAGGCCGTCCGCCCCAAGGGGCTGCCCGTCGTCATCGAGACGTCCGGAAGGCATCCGGACGAGCTGGACGACCTCATCGGCGCGGGATACGCGACCGGCATCGGGCTCCTGATGGACGGGTCCGCCGACGCGGACCAGCGCAGGAGCATCCGCATCGCCGAGGACGACGGGGGGACCTTCGACGCCATCGCCCGCCTGGACGCGGGGACGCCCGAGGAGACGATCCTCGCGGCGGCGGATTCCGTAGAGGGATACGGGATGTTCGTGCTCCGGATGCCGGCGAGGCCGGCCCCCGGGTACGACAGGAAAAGGTTGGACGCCCTGGCGAAATCCCTGAGGGGACGCGCCAGGAACGTCCGCGTCGGCCGATCAGAACTTGTCGAGATCGAGACCGACCACGGGGCTGAGGCGCCTCGTGCTCTCGTTTACATATTTCACAGGCGCATCGCAGTCGCTCTTGAGCCTCGCGATGGCCTCGGCATTCTTCGAGAAGATGCCCGCGGACATGCCGCACTCGGTGTTGGAGAGCTCCTCGAAGGCGCCCTCGAGGTCCGGGACCACCTTGACATCGAGGATCGGGAGTCCGGAGTCCATGAAATCCAGCTCGTTCTCCTCGTCCAGTCCGGAGACGATGAACGGGGACACGTAGTTGGGAGCGCTGGGATCCATGCACCTGGGGGCCTTGGATATCGTGAACGCGGCGTTCTCCATCGCGAGCTCCGAGAACCTCTCGGCGGCCTCCATGCTTATGACGGGTCCGGTGAAGGTGGTGTCGAGGACGGGGTCCCCCACGACGAGGTCCTTCATCCTCTCCACGAGGGCGTCCACCAGCTGCTTCTGCTCGTCCATGGTGACGATGACCTTGGAGCAGGAGTGGATCCTCTGGCCGCTGTAGGCGAACGCGGACTCCAGGATCATCCTGGCAGCCGCCTTCATGTCGCCGGGGCGGTAGACGATGCACGGGCTCATGCCCTTGAGGTTGTTGACGAAGCGGAGCTCGTCGTCGATCTGGAGGAACATCATGTCCTCCATCCTGTCGCCGGAGCCGGAGGCCACGACGCCGCGGAGCGACATATCGTTGGCCAGCTCCTGGGTGGACTCGTACTCGTTGCGGTCGACCACGAGGTTCAGGACCCCTCCGGGGAGCCCGCTGCGCTCCGTGGTGGAGTAGAAGTCGTAGATCGGCATGGGGCACGTGTTGGACGGATTCATGACGACCGCGTTCCCGGCGATCATCGCCCCGACGGCGTACGCGACGGGGGATGCGAGCGGGGAGTTGTGCTGGGTGATGACCGCCCACACCCCGGACTTCCTACCCTTGTAGGAGGGGGCGTCCGCGATGAGCTTCTCCAGCGCGGCGATGAGCGAATCCACCTCGAACAGCGCATCCTCGCGGACCATGCCGGAGGCCACGGAGACGATCGCGGCGTAGTGCATCCTCCTCGCCTTCAGCCCGTTGAGGTACGGGACGAAGTACGAAGCGCGCTTCTCCGCAGGGATGCGGGACCACTCGGCGACCTTCTTGCCGGCCTCGGCGACGGCGGCCCTCATAGTGCCGGCCTCGGGCTCCTGGAAAGAGCCGTAGCGGATCGACTCGTCGACCGGGCTGCACAGGTAGAACAGGTTGCCGGACCCGATCTTGAGCCCTCCGATGTAGCAGGGGTAGTCCTTCTTCTCCCCGCCGAGGACGGTGTCGAACTCCTTCTCGAAGAGCCTGCCCTCCTCGGTCCTCTGGGTCTCGGGTATTTTCGCTTCCGAAATCTGTGCCATCGGGCGGGAATCGCCTAGGTGGGGTTAAGCGTTATGCGTCGTCCGCGCTGGATATGGGTATCGCGACGGAATCATCGGGAATTAGAACATGAGTGGACCCAGCCGGATTCGAACCGGCGACCTCCGCCGTGTGAAGGCGACGTCATAACCAACTAGACCATGAGTCCGTTAGGACAGGGCAACAGGTCGCCCTATTTATTGATGACGAAAGGAGTGGTGGGCCCGGCCGGGATTGAACCGGCGACCTTCGCCTTGTAAGGGCGACGTCATAACCACTAGACCACGAGCCCGCAGGTTCCGATAGATGGATTTGGTATTTAAAGAGAACACAGACTGGACCATCAGCCTCAATTAAATATGTAGACTGTATTCGAGCCCCTGCGCGATTGTAGTCTAGCGGTTAGGACGGGGGCTTCCCAAGCCTCTGACCCGGGTTCGATTCCCGGCAATCGCACCATCTCCTGAATTCTGCATCGTTTCGACATCCATCGAAACCCCTAAAAGAACGGCCCCCAATCGCCGTCGCATGGATATGCTCGAGATAGACGGCTCCCGCGGAGAGGGAGGGGGACAGATGGTCCGCACGTCGGTGGCCATGTCCACCGTCACGGGCATACCGCTGCACCTCACCCGCATAAGGGAGAACAGGCCGACCAACGGACTCTCCAGACAGCACGTGGCCGCGGTCAAGGCCGTCGCCAGGATGGCGGGATCCACCGTGGAGGGATGCACCATGGGCTCCGGGGACCTCAAGTTCTACCCCGGGACCGAGCAGGAGTACGACATCGACGTGAACATCAGCTCCGCGGGCAGCATCAGCCTGGTCCTGCAGGCGATGCTCCTGGCCGCGAGGAACCACACCCGCAGGCTCACCGTCGACATCAGCGGGGGGACCAACGTCATGTGGGCCCCGCCCATCGACTCCTATTCCACCCTCCTGTTCCCCATGATGAGGCGCATGGGCATCAACGCCGACGTCAAGATCATCGACAGGGGCTTCTACCCCCAGGGCGGGGGACGCGTCATCGCCACCCTCGACCCGATAGGCGACATAACCCCGCTGGCGCTGGACTCCCTGGGGGAGCTCGTCCAGGTCCGCGGGATCTGTTTCTGCCAGCGCCTGGCCGACTGGATACCCGAGGCCATGGTGAAGAGCTGCAGGCAGGCCTTCGAACCCGACATCGACGTGGACATCGAGGTCCAGCGCACCGAGGGGGACTCCCGCGGAGCGGGACTGGTCCTGGTCGCGGAGTATGAGAACGGGATGCTCGGCAGCAACGCCCTGTCCGCCAGGGGCCAGTCACCCGAGAGGAGCGGCAAGGACGCCGCCAGGGACCTGATCAGCGAGATGCAGAGCGGTGCGACCATGGACGTCCACACCGCCGACCAGCTCCTCCCGTACATGGCCATGGCCACCGGGGAGAGCTCGTTCAACGTCTCCAGGATCAGCAGGCACCTGCTGAGCCAGATGGATACGCTGGAGTCCTTCCTCGATGTGAAGTTCGGGGTCGAGAGGACCAACGATGTCTACCGTTTCACGGTCACGCCGGGGGCGAAGAGATGAGACCTTTCGTGCACGTCAACTGCGCAATGTCCGCCGACGGCAAGATAGCCGGGGACGACAGGACCCAGGTAACGATCTCCTCCGAGGAGGACAAGGCCCGCGCCAAGGGGCTCAGGCGCAAGTACGACGCCATACTCGTGGGCGTCGGCACCGTCGTCGCCGACGATCCGCACCTCACGCTCAAGGACCTGGACTACGACACCAACCCCATCAGGATCGTCCTGGACCCCCACGGGAGGACCCCGGACGAGGCGAAGATCCTGGACGAGAGGGCGCCGACCATAATGGTCACCCTCGAGGGCTGCGACCGCGAGTGGGACTGCGAGGAGATCATCCGCGCCGGCACCGACCGCATCGATCTGGGGAAGGTCATGGAGGAGCTCGCGGACATGGGGGTCGAGAACGTCCTCGTGGAGGGCGGCGGCGAGACGATATCGTCGTTCTTCAGGGCCGGCATGGTGGACAGGTACACCGTGTTCGTCGGAGGCCTCGTCATCGGCGGAAGAAACGCTCCCACGCCCTGCGACGGCGACGGGTGGGTGGCCGACGGGGGAGTGAGACTCACGCTCGTGTCCTGCGAGACCCTGGGCAACGGCGCCCTCCTGACGTTCGAGCCGTCAAGATGATCGCTGGCTCACTGGCTCGATGGTGAAGCGGAAGTAGTTGCCGTCGAGGCCGAAGACCTCGCTGGATGTTACCGAATAGGTCTTTCCGGTCGCGTCCTCCAGGACCTTGCTGAAGAATCCGATGGCGTAGTTGCCGAGGGACTTGGCGGCATCCTCCGAGAACGAGAGATCGTCCTTTATCGTGATGGACAGCGGCTTCAGGGAGAACACGCTGGCGTCCCCGAACCCCATCTTCTTGTAGTAGTCCCTGGCGTTGGCGACCGTGTCCTCTATGGTTGGCCCCGTGAGGAACCCGCCCAGCGCCATGGCGTGTATGGACCCCAGGATCGTGGCCATGGGCTCCACCGACAGCCCCATCCCGTCGAACCCCAGGAAGAGGAACTTGGTCAGGGCGTTGCGCGTCGCGATGGGATCGTCCGCGACCTCCGAGAGGACCTTCATCGCCATGGTCATGGCGTCGTCCGACGGGGGCTTGGAGTAGGCGAGCATGATGGACACGAGGGAGTACACCTTCCTCCTGCTGTCCTCGGGATCGTCGTGGACGGCGATGAGGCTCTCGTCGACCATCTTGTCCAGATGCACAGACAAAGTCGACTGCGCCTTGCCGAGGATCTTGGAGAGGTCGGTGAGGGACAGGTCCCTCGTTTCCAGCTCGTGGAGGATGCGGCGCCTCACGTCGTTCGACACCTGCACCAGTCCGTTCTTGGTGAAGTACAGCTCGAAGTCTGTGAGGGGGCCGTCGGTCATGAGCCGGGTGATGCCTGCGAATGATAAAAACTGTACGCATCATGAAACGGGAGCTCCGCAAGGACGGGGGTCGGCATCATCTTATCTACGTTCCCGACCTTCCCCCGCTGTTAACATGAAGGCTGTCGTAGACGGAATCAGGAAGGACATCAGGGCCGTCTGGTTCGAGGGCGGCGAGGTCCGCATGATCGACCAGAGGCTGCTGCCGGCCAGGATCGGCATCGTCGGGTTCAGGGACTACCGCGACGTGGCCGAGGCCATCAGGAACATGACCACCCGCGGGGCGCCGTCCATCG
The DNA here is from genome assembly GCA_949298875.1 of uncultured Methanomassiliicoccales archaeon. GTDB lineage: Archaea > Thermoplasmatota > Thermoplasmata > Methanomassiliicoccales > Methanomethylophilaceae > Methanoprimaticola. The sequence continues at coordinate 40,122 of CASFYI010000063.1, forward strand.
GTGCCTCCGCCGCTTACGGCATGTGCCTCGCTGCCCTGAACGGGGACGACCTCGCCCGGGCCGCCGGCGATATCAAGGCCGCCCGCCCCACCGCGTACGACCTCTTCCACGCCGTGGACTGGATGTCCGCCAGGCTCGCCGAGGGCGAGGACCCGGTGAAGGCCGCCGACACGTACGCGGAGACCACCGTCGAGAAATGCAGGAGCATCGGCAGGTACGGCGGAGAGCTCATCGAGGACGGCATGAAGCTGATGACCCACTGCAACGCGGGGGCCCTCGCCACCGTCGACGTCGGCACCGCGCTCGCCCCCATGAGGTACGCACACGACGCCGGCAGGGACTTCTTCGTCTACGTGTCCGAGACGAGACCGCGCCTCCAGGGCATGCAGCTCACCGCCTGGGAGCTGTGGCAGGAGGGCATCGAGCACAAGATCATCCCGGACGGGGCGTCCGCCTACTACATGAGCCAGGGCGTCGACATGATCATCACCGGGGCGGACAGGATCACCGCCAACGGAGACTTCGCCAACAAGATCGGGACCTTCGACAAGGCCATCGTCGCGAAGCACTTCGGCATCCCGTTCTACGTCGCCGCGCCCGTGTCCACCTTCGACCTGTCCATGGAGTCGGGCAAGGACATAGTCATCGAGCAGCGCTCCCAGGACGAGGTATGCGTCATGAACGGCACCAGGATCGCCCCCGAGGGCTCCCAGGCGCTGAACCCCGCGTTCGACGTCACCCCCGCGGAGCTCGTGACCGGGTTCATCACCGAGAAGGGGATCCTCAGACCGGACGAGGTCCACGTCATGAGGGACTGACATGGACGAGACGGAGGCTCGCAGGGCGCTGGTCGCGACCTGCAGGATGCTGTACGACAGGGACCTCACCGTGTCGGCCGGCGGGAACATGAGCGTCAGGATCGACGATGGGATCCTTATCACGCCGTCCGGCAGGAACAAGGGCCTGCTGTCCCCCGAGGACCTGGTGAAGGTCTCCATGGACGGCACCGTGATCTCAGGAGGGAAGCCGTCGATCGAGACCGGCTTCCATCTGGCACTGTACCGCGCCAACCCCGGGACGAACGCGGTGGTCCACTGCCACCCGCTCAACTGCATCGCGATCACCGTCAGGGGCGAGAGGCTCAGATGCAACCTCACCCCCGAGGGGGCGCTCCTCCTCGGAAGGGTCGCGGAGGTCCCGTACGTGACCCCGGGCACCCAGGAGCTCGTGGACGCGGTCGCGGAGCACGCGGATGCGAAGGCTATGCTCATGGTCCGCCACGGGGCACTGACCCAGGGGACCACCCTGGAGGAGGCCTTCGACAGGATGGAGGAGCTGGAGTTCCAGGCCCGCCTGCAGCTGCTCTGCGGCGATGCGGAGGACCTTCCGGACTCCGAGCTCGCGAAGCTGGGGGTGATGTGATGGCAGTATTGGTCACCAAATGGTTCGGGTGCTTCCTCGTGGACGAGAAGTCCGGGAGGATCCTCGACAAGAGGCTGATGCCCAAGGACGCCGAGGCCGCGGCGCAGAAGCTGGCGGAGATGCAGCGCGGAGGCGTGCTCGACGAGGAGCGCGAGCTCGTCGCCGGGATCGAGAAGCCGTCGGTGTCCGAGCGCAGGCAGTCCGAGCTCGGGAAGCCCATGATGTTCGACTCCTCGTTCATCCATGCCGCCGACTACGGATACGACGACGCGTTCATGCACGAGGTCATGCTGGGACTCGGCAGGCTCAGGACCTCCGAACCCATAGCCAGGGACCGCAGCATGGCCCAGGCCATCAGATGCCTGGACGACCAGATCGCGACGATCAACCTGTACAGCGAGAGGCTGCACGAGTGGTACGGGATGCACTTCCCGGAGCTTGCGGACTACGCCCACGACAGGAGATACGCCGAGCTCGTCGCCAGATACGGCGACAGGGACTCCGTGATGGGGGAGCTCGGGATCGACATCGAGTCCATCGGGTCCGACATGGACGAGGAGGACCTCCGCGCGGTCATGGACCTGGCGGACACCCTCGACCGCCTCTACGACGACGAGCTCAGGACCCAGGCCTACGTCCAGGGGATCGTCGAGGAGTCGTGCCCCAACATGTGCGCCATGCTCGGGGGGTCGCTGGCCGCGAGGCTGGTGTCCCTCGCCGGAGGGCTGGAGAGGCTCGCCTCCCTCCCGTCCTCCACGGTGCAGCTCCTCGGGGCCGAGAAGGCCATGTTCAGGAGCATGCGCTCCGGCAAGAGGGGACCCAAGCACGGCATAATCTACCAGCACCCGGAGGTCCACCGCTCGCCGTACTGGCAGCGCGGGAAGGTCGCCAGGGCGCTGGCCGGCAAGGTCCTGATCGCTGCGAAGATCGACGAGTACCACGGCGAGTTCGCCGGCGACCGCCTGAACGAGGAGTTCAGGGCGAGGGTGGAGGACATCCGCAGGAGGTACCCCGACCCGCCGAAGAAGCCCCAGAAGCAAAAGTCGGGCAAGCCCAGGAACAGGGGCGGCAAGGGCAAGGGCGGACCGCGCAGACGGCGATGAGTGTGTACCTCGGTTACATCCTCTGCGCAGCGGCAGTCGTCATCGCCACCGCGACCCTGGGGCTCATGTTCGCGTACAGAGCCAGAGCCAGACGGCTCCGCGCGGACATCCCCTCGGGTGCCTGTCCAATCGCGTACTGGACACCATTGGTAGTGCTCACCGCCGTCGCCGCGGGCGGATACCTCGCAGGTTCGAACGATCCGGCATGGATGATCCTGGTTCCGATCGGATTCCTGCTGAGGTATCTGCTGTACTATGTCATCGATGTCAGGAGACTCCTCCGGGACTCTGACAGGTTATCCTCCGATCGGACCTGATTCATACATGCTGGCACCAGACGACTGTCAGATTCCGATTATCCCAGTAATCTTAATATCCAGATATTCCCGTAGGGGTGGTCCAGATAGCATGATTGCAAAGAACATGCGTATCGACACCTCCTTCACGGGGGTGAACCTCCGGCCTTGATGGGCACGGAGCCATTCATCAATATGAGAGAGTGAGTCCAAATGTGGGAGATGAAAGAGATCAGGGAGCTGAAAGAGGGCAGGTACGTCAACGTCGACGACGAGCCCTGCAAGATCATCAAGATCACGACCTCCAAGCCCGGAAAGCACGGATCCGCCAAAGCCAACGTTGACGCGGTCAGCATCTTCACCGGCGCGAAGAAGTCCATCGTCGGACCCGTGAGCACCAAGGTCCAGGTGCCCGTCATCGACAAGAGGAAGGGACAGATCCTGACCCTCAGCGATGAGGAGGCCCTCATCATGGACATGGAGACCTTCGAGCAGATCTCTATCCCCATCAACGCCGACCACGAGCAGCCCCTCGCCGAGGGCGGAGAGATCCTCTACCTCGAGGCCATGGGCAGATACAAGATAATGTGAGGTGAAACCTATGTCGTACGGGCTTGCCTACGCCGGCGCCGAATCGGAATACAACGACGCGGAGGCCGTGATATTCGGCATCCCGTACGACCACACCGCCTGTTTCAAGGCGGGTGCCAGGGAGGCTCCGACCGCCATCCGGCGGGCCTCCTACAATTTTGAGGAGATACACTTCGAGCACGGGATCCACCAGAGACGCCTCGAGGTGTACGACTACGGGAACTGCGACGACTTCATCCTTCCCGAGGACATGTTCGCCGAGGTGGACTTCGCCGTCCGCCCCGCCATCAACGACGGGAAGTTCACGGTGGCCATCGGTGGGGAGCACTCCATCAACATCCCGATCATACGCGCATTTCCCGAGAGGAGCATCGCGCTCATCTCGATAGACGCCCACCTCGATTCGAGAGACGAGTACCTCGGGACCCCGAACAGCCACGCCTGCGTCATGAGGCGCGCCGCGGAGCACCTGGGGCTGGACAACGTCTACGTCCTCGGAGCCAGGGCCATCGGCGAGGAGGAGCTCGACAGGGACGACGTCGTCCCGTTCATCAGCTCCTACGACATCATGGACATGGGGATCGAGAAGGCCATCGGCAAGGCCCTCGACGAGGTCAAGGCCGAGAAGGTCTACCTCACCGTGGACATCGATGGGATCGACCCCGCGTTCGCACCCGGGACCGGCACGCCCGAACCGTTCGGACTCATGCCGATGGATGTGAAGAATGTCATCAACATCATCGGCGAGAGGCTCGTGGGATTCGACGTCAACGAGGTCTGCCCTCCGGCCGACCCCTCCGGCATAACCTCGATCCTGGCGGCCAGGCTCATCAACGAGGCTCTGGCTGTGCACGCGAAGCATCTGTGAACCCACGGACCAGGTCCTTGACCATCCTGGAGTACTCCGACAGTATCCTGTCGGCGGTGCCGGCGTCCATCGATTCCGAATACACCCTGATGCAGGGCTCCGTCGTCGAGGCGCGGATCAGCGCCCATCCGTCGTTCAGGATGATCTTGATGCCGTCGGTCACGTCCATGCGGGACCCCGCTGCCTCCACATCCCTGTGAAGCCTGTCCATCACGGGCACCTTGAGCCCGTCCGGGCAGGGGACCTTGACCTTCCTCGTGCTGTACGACGGGAGCTGCGACACCATGTCCGCCAGCGGACCGTTCTTGGCGACAATCTCCAGCATCTTGGCCAGCGCCATGCCGCCGTCCCTGCACATCTGCATCTGGGGGAACACCATGCCCCCGTGCTCCTCGACCCCGAACACCGCGAGGTTCTCCTGCATCTTGCGGACGACCTGATGCGAGAGGACCTCGGTGTACTTCACCAGCCCTCCGGCCTCGGTGACGACATCCTCCAGTACCTTTGACGAGCTTATCGGGGTCACGACCTTGCCCTTGCCCTCGGCCAGGATGCTCCTGGCGACGATGGCTCCCGAGACGGATCCGTTGAGGAACCTCCCGGTCCCGTCTATGAACACGGCGCGGCCCCCGTCGCCGTCGTGGGCGATGCCCATGTCCGCGCCGGAGGATCTCACAAGGCCCATGAGGGTCGTGAGATTCTCCTCCGTCGGGTCGCTGTCCCTATGCGGGGACGCCACGGGATCGCAGCCTATCGTCACCGTGGAGACGCCGAGCCTCTTGAGGAGCAGCGGCGTCGAGAAGCTGGCCGCACCGCAGGCGCAATCGACGCACACTGTCAGACCGGCGGAGCGGATGGCGTCGGCGTCGACCTTGGAGACTATCGCGTCTATGTAATCGGATATCGCGCCCTCCTCGGTGCGGATGCGCCCTACCCTGTCCCAATCGGCATCGCGGGCCTCCATGGCGTAGGATGTGCCCAGCTCGGCCTCGTCCTCGGTGGTGGCCTCCATGCCGTCGCCGAGTATCAGCTTCATGCCGTTGTACTCGGGAGGGTTATGGGAGGCCGTCACCATGACGCCTCCTGATATCCCCGGATGCTCGCGGACATAGAACTGCAGTGCCGGCGTGGGGATCATGCCGAGATCCACGACGTCCGCCCCGACGGCCATCATGCCGGCCACCATGGCCGACCTGACCATGCGGGCGGAGTCCCTGGCGTCGGTGGCGAGCGCCACCGTGCCGCCGAGGGTCCTCCCCACGGCGCGTCCGAGATCCAGCGCCACCTCCGGCGTCAGGTCGCTGTTGACGACGGCCCTGACGCCGCCTGGCCCGAAGAGGGTCAGGCTCACACCCTCTTGGCATAGTGGAGGATCGCGACGGTGTCGGAGCAGGCCTTGCAGGTGTCTGCGGCCATCTCGATGGCGTCCACGATCCTGAGCAGCATGATGACCGCCTTGGGGTCGATGTCGGCGCGGAAGATGGTCTTCGTCATCTCGTAGTAGGCGCGGTCGAGCGTCCTCTCCATCTCCCTGATGCCGCGGACGCACTCCATGATGTCGGATCCCTCGGACCCCATCATCTCTATCGAGTTGGCGAGACCGCGGACCTCCGACTCCAGGTCGGACACGGACTGGGCGAGCATGTCCCAGATGCCCTTGGGCACCTTCATGCCCAGCTCGTCGACGAGGGAGACGCCGATGGCGGCCTCCTTACTCCAGTTGGCGATCTTGTCCGTCTTGCGGATGAAGTGCATCAGGTCCTCGCGCTCCTGGGCGCCGAGCTCTCCTATGCTTATCTGGTTGCAGAGCTCGTCCTCCTGGGCGTCGGCCTCGTGCTCGCACTTGAACAGCCTCTCGATGGCCTTCTTGGCGGCGGAGGAGTCCTCCTCACCCATGGCGCGCAGTGCCAGGCCAAGTTCGGTTACGCAGTCGCGGACGGACAGGGACATGGCGCGGAGACCGTCCCCTACGACGCCCTCCTTCCTCTTCCCGAACCATCCAAGCAGGCCGGATTGATCCTTACTCAAGTCTGATCTCCTCCTCTATTCCGCCCTCGGGTCTGGGGAACACGACGGATGCGTTCCTGTCGAAGGACAGGCGCACGGTATCTCCCACCTCGGGGACCTCACCGTCTGCAGGTACATCGTACTCAATATAGTCACTGCTCTCGGCCATGGTCCTCACCCTCCAGTAGACCCCTCTGAAGGACACAGAGCGCACCTTGGCCTCGATCCCGTCCTCGTCCGGACGCACGTGCTCCGGCCTCACGGACACGACGACGGCGTCCCCGGGACGGAAGTCCGTGCGGGACACGCGGATCTCACGGCCGCCGCGCATAGTGACCCTGGTCTTCCCGCTCTTGGACCAATCGGAGACGGTGCACTCGAAGAGGTTGGTCTCCCCGATGAAGTTGGCCGCGAAGACGGACTTCGGACGGCGGTATATGTCCAGGGGCGCGCCGGACTCGGCGATGGCGCCGTAGCGCATGAGCACGATGCGGTCGGAGACCGACATGGCCTCCTCCTGGTCGTGTGTGACGTGGAGCACGGTTATCCCGAGCTTCTTGACGATCCTGCGGAGCTCGTACCTGAGCTCGACGCGGACGCGGGCGTCCAGCGCGGACAGGGGCTCGTCGAGCATCAGCATCTTGGAACCGGATGCCAGCGCGCGGGCGATGGCGACCTTCTGCTGCTCCCCTCCGGAGAGCTCCGACGGGAGCATCCCAGCCCTCTGGAACATGCCCACGAGCTTGAGGTACTCCTCGGACAGCTCGGCCATCCTCTCGTCGCCCTGGTCCTTCACCCTGGGGCTGTACTCGACGTTGTCCCTCAGGTTCATGTGCGGGAACAGGGCGATGTTCTGGAACACGTATCCTACGTCCCTGTCCTCCATGGGGATGTTCGTGACGTCCCTCCCGTCCACGTAGACCTTCCCCTCGGTCGGGGTCCAGATCCCCGATATGACCTTGATGAGCGTGGTCTTGCCGCAGCCCGAGGGACCGAGGATGGTCACGTACTCGCCGTTCCCGATCTCCAGGGAGATGTCCCTGACGGCGTAGAAATCGCCGAAGCGCATGGAGATCCTGTCCAACTTGATCCTTGCCATCGGTCCAACCTCATCTCCTCTTCGAGCCCGCCGGCGGGCATCTGGAACACCGTCGCCTTGTCGGCCGGCCACGACACGTCGACCGTGGCACCGACGCTGAACTCCTCGAACCTCGCGCTCGGCAGCTTGGACGACACCAGGCCCAACGCCCCGGCGGAGACCTCCACGGTCACGGTGGCGCCCTCGTACACGATGCGCTCCACTATGCCCTTAACGGACCCCTCCGGGCCCTCTCCGGGGGCCGAGAGCCTGGTGAACCCGACCTTGACGGCGAGCACCGCCTCGGAGCCGGGCTCCATTCCGTCCCCCCTCCCGGTCAGGACGATCCCGCCGACGTCCACGGACACCCTGCCGTCGCCGGCTCCGACGACCCTGCCGGAGAATATGTTGGACCTGCCCACGAAGTTGGCCACGAACGGCGTGGCCGGGTTCTCGAAGACCTCGCGGGGGGTCCCGAACTGTATGATCCTGCCCTTGCGGATGACGGCGATGCGGTCGGCCATCTCCAGGGCCTCGTCCTGGTCGTGGGTGACATGGATGCACGTGAGCCCCATCTCCTTGGCCAGGGACCTGAGCTCCTTCCTCAGGTCTATCCTCAGACGCGCGTCCAGCGCCCTGAGCGGCTCGTCCAGCAGGAGGATCTTCGACCCGGACGCGAGCGCACGCGCGAGGGCGATGCGCTGCTGCTGCCCTCCCGATAGCTCCCCGGGGACCCAGTCTGCCTTCTGGTCGAGATGCACCAGGTGCAGCATGCTCCTGACGATCTGCTTCGACTCGTCCTCCGGCCACCCCTTGGTCTTGGGGGCGAACATGACGTTGTTGTAGACCGTCATGTGCGGGAAGAGCGCGTAGGTCTGCGTGAGCATGGTGGCGTTCCTTGAGTCCGGCGAATCCATGGTCACGTCCCTCCCGTCCAGGAGCACCCTCCCGGAATCGGGGATCGTCAGACCGCAGATCATCCTCATGGCGGTGGTCTTCCCGGCCCCGGTGGGGCCCAGGATGCAGACGTACTCCCCGTCGCCTATGGTCAGGCTCAGATGGTCGGCGGCGACATGGCCGTCGAAGTCCTTGCAGAGGTCGTCCAGAACTATCTCAGGCATCCCTACCCTGCCTCCTGTGTGTGAGCATCCTGACGACCATCATCAGCACGAAGCAGATGGTGATCAGGACTATGGAGCACATCGCCGCCTCGGTGTACATGTGGTCCTGGACCAGGTTGGTGATGTAGATCGGGACCGTGTTGACGCTGTCGCTGATGGCGATGGTCGCGCCCGTCTCGCCCAGGGACCTGGTGAACGCCAGGATGCATCCGGCGACGACGGACGACTTGATGATCGGCATGAGGATGGTCCTGAACGCGCGGAAGGGCTTGGCGCCGAGGGTCATGGCGATCTCCTCGCACTCCGGATTGACCTCCTCTATCGCACCCACCAGGTTCCTCACCACGAGCGGGTACGTGAACGAGATGTGGCCGAGGATGACCAGCACGATGGCCATCGAATCGCCTGCCCCGAAGCTGGCCCAGAACAGCGCCAGGGAGAATCCCAGGGCGGTGGTCGGGATGATCAGGGGGACGTTCACCAGCCCGTCCAGGATGCCGGCGAGCTTCCCTCCCTTGTGCCTCGCGATATACAGAGACAGCGGTATGCCCAGAATGAGGTCGGCGAGGACGGCCACACCCGCCACCAGGAACGACACCCCGGTGGACGACAGGAGCGTCCCGTAGTCTATATCGGGGATCGGCTCCGTCAGATACGCGAATATGTAGAACGAGGGCAGCAGGACCACGATGATCAGGAACGCGACGGTGATGACGTCCTTGGCCTTCGGGAGGGGACCGCGGCTTACGCTCCTGCCGATCTCGGGCCAGACCTTCTTCCAGGGGATCCTGAACCTCGCGATGATCCACTTCACCACCACGAGGAGGATCAGGGCCAGGACGATCATGACCACGCTGATCAGGATCATGGCGCCCATGTAGTCCCCGGAGTCGACCATGGTCGGATCGGACTTCAGCCAGCTGATGAACGACGGCCCGGTGAAGAAGGTGCTCTCGACGCCCATCATGGTCAGGGCGATGTATGTGCCCCCGGTCTCCGACAGCGACCTTGCGAAGCACAGGATGAACCCAGTGGCGAGACCTGCGCGGAACAGGGGGATCGTGATGGTCCTCACGGCGGTCCACTTGGATGCGCCGAGTGTCATTGCCGCGGTCTCGTAGTTGACGTCGATCTGCTCCAGGATCCCGGACAGGGAGCGGACCATGTACGGATAGGTGAATATGATGTGGAGGAACAGGAGCATCACGTACGGCGAGAGTTCCAGCCCCAGCCCCGGGATCGTGATGCCCTCGGGGGCGCCCCAGAACATGACCACCGATATTCCCAGGACGGCGGTCGGGAACGCCAGGGGCATGTCCAGCAGGGTGTCGAGCCATTTCTTGCCCTTGAAGTCCCTGCGGACCATGATCCACGCCATCGGCAGTCCTACGAGGATGTCGATGACCGTGACGATGAACGCTATGCTGAACGAGTTCCACACCGCGCCCTCGATGACGTCCATGCTCGCAGGATCGTTCAGGACCCCGCTGACCAGATCCCACTCGGTGAAGATCTTGGTGACTACGAATATCGCAGGGATGACTATGATCGCTATGAAGAGAACTATGGCGAACGTCAGCCAGGCGTTCCTCGCCTTGTAACTGCCAGATATCTCATCTATCTTCTTCAGGAGGGACATCGGCAGTCCTCCGGGTCCCGATGGACTGCACTGGCACTCGGAGCGGCATCTACGTCGGCGGAGGGCACCGTCATGATGCTCATCTCACCCTCGTGAACCCATATAAGGATTTTCTTTAGGGATACGTAGTCCAGACAGGATAGATAGCGATATAGAATTGTCCTTATGCAATATGTATGCAATCGGATGCCATGCGACACCCGATTGCGGAAAAGGATTGTGTGAGACGGATGCCTATATGCAACCTGTCATTCCTGGCCGTCTTCGGGCATGCGGGAGTTGGACGCCTGGGACTCGATCCACTTGCGGATGTCCGCCTTGCGTGTGGAGCCGATGCCGAAGTAGTCCGAGAACTTCTTGGTCGTCGTCAGCTCCAGCGTCTGCCCGCTCTTCTTCCCCGAGACGAAGCCCATCTCGATCAGCCTGTGGACGTCGTCGTACCCGCGGGGGCCCCTGGTCCTCACGAGCTCCGACTGCAGCACGGGCTGGTTGTAGGCGATGGTGCTGAGGGTCCTCATCAGCCCGCCGGACATCTCCGCCTTCCCGAACATGCCGGGGAAGTCGGAGTACTCCGCGCGGAGCATCATGCCGTACTCGGAGCCTATCTTGGCTATCACTATCGCCGAGTCACGTTCCTCGTACTCCCTGCGGAGGTCCATCAGCGCGGTGCGGATCTCCTCCTCCGGGAACCCCGTGCGCTCCGCTATGTCGGAGATCCTCAGGTTCTCCGGACTGGCGAACAGCGCGGCCTCGGCCGCTCCCTTGGCGTCCAAATCGGTTCACCGCCTCGGTCACCAGCTGGCCGGGCGAGTCCTCGAGGGTCCCTGAGGACCAGTCCGTCTTGATCTCCAGATAGATGGTGCCGTAGGGCAGCTCGTCCTGCCAGACGGCGAGCCTGCCGTCCCTGACCAGGTGGAGCACCGCCACGAAGGTGGTGAGGTTCTCCTGCAGGTCGGCGGTGTAGAGGTCGCGGATGGCGATCTGCCCGGTGCCGAGCCTCTCGATCCGCTTCCAAACGGCCTCGACGTCGCGCTCGTCGTCCTCGTCGTGGGCCTTGTTGTCGAACCTCTTGGGCTCCTTGGCCTTGAGCTCGCGGCGGACGCGCTCGCGCTCGCGCTGGATCTCGATGTCCCTGCGGGCGTCCTCGAAGGCGTCGATGAGCTCGTACACGGTGACGGGCCTCTCGGTCTGCCTCCTGAACGCCTCCTTGAAGCTGACCTCGGGCACGTACAGCGGCTCGTCCTCGAAGAAGAAGCTGTCGTCCGCCTCCTCGATGACCGGCTCAACCGGCGGCTCGCTCCTGGCCCTGGTGGACTCGGACTGCATGCGCAGGATCCTCCACGCCATGAGCAGCAGCTTGCCGGCGACGATCATGTCGAAGCTGTCCCTGGAGACCTTGGCCTCGTACATGCGGGCGAACTCCGAGAGGTCGACCTCCCAGGGGTCGATGCCCTTCTCCAGCACCAGGCTGAAGACGGCCCTGATCGACTCGTCCACGGGGTCCTGGAGCCTCTCCCCGGACTCCGCCCGGGAGAGGATGTCCATGTATCCTCCTATCCTCCTGAGCGACTCGTCGTCGTCGGCGAGCGCCCTGTGGAACAGCAGATGCTGCTCCAGATCCTCCATCCTTGTGTTCCCATCCATCTCACATCGCCTCCTTCCTCTTGGCCTCGGCCTCCTCCTCGTACTTGGAGACCTCGGCCAGGTCCGGCTGCATGATTATCCTGCTGATCCCCGTGGGCGGCCTGGTGACGCCGATCAGATGGTCGGCGAGCGCCAGGGTGACCTTCCTCAGGGACACCTGTATGAACTGCGCCTTCGAGGAGCTCTCCTTCACCCTCTTGGCCACCATCTCCGCGTTGACGGAGTCCAGGAACATGTCCACCTCGTCCAGCACGTAGAACGGGGACGGCTGGTATTCCTGGATGGCGAAGATGAACGAGAGCGCCGTGAGGGACTTCTCCCCTCCCGAGAGCGCCTCCAGCCTCAGGAGCTTTCCGTTCCTGGGCTTCGCGTTTATCATGAGGCCGCCCGCGAACGGGTCGTCCTCGTTCTCGAGGCCCATGAACGCCTCCCCTCCTCCGGAGAGCTGGGCGTATATGGCCTTGAAGTTCTCGTTGACCGCCTCGTAGGACGACATGAAGAGCCCGCGCTTCTTGGAGGTGAGCGTGTCCATCAGGTCGTTCAGCTCCCTGATGTGGCGGTTGAGGCTCTCCACCTCGGCGCCCAGGGCGTCGTGGCGGCTCTTGCGCTCCTCGTAGTCCTGGATCGCCCTCAGGTTGACGTTCCCGATCTTGGCGATGGTGGACTCGTGGGTGCGGATGGCCCTGCGGATCTCCTCCTCCGAGGGGATCGGCTCCGGGACCTCTATCGTTATGGCGGCGACCTCCGCGCGGCACTGCTCCACCGCGTCGGCCACCTGGATGGCCTGCGCCCTGAACGAGGACAGCGCCGACGTGGAGTTCTCGATGTCCTTCGACTTCTCGCGGATGTCCGCGTCCAGCTTGTAGCGGGCCTCGTTGAGGGCGTCCTTCTCGTTGCGGAGGCCCTCGATGCCGCTCTCCATCTCGGACTCAATCCTGCGGAGAGCGTCCAGGTCCAGCCTGGACCTCTCTATCTGCGCGGTGCCCTCGGCTATGGCCGTGCGGTCCTGCTCGATCGCGCGGAGCACCGAGTCCAGCTGCACCTGCAGGGACTCGTTCTGCTTCGCGAGGCCGTTGATCTCCGTGGATGCGCCGTTGCGCTGCATCCTGAGGTCGGACAGCCTGTCCTTCAGCCTGTATATCCTGTCGCGGACCGCCTGTATCCTCGCCTGGAGGTCGGCCGGGGCAATCTTCGCCATGCGGTCCTTGACCGCGGCCCTCTCCTCCGACACGCGGGACATCTCCGAGGAGCCCTCGGAGAACGCCTTGGTGGCGGCCTCCAGCGCGGTGTCTGCGGCGGACATCCTCTCGCGGGCGGCCCTCATCTGCTCGGCGGCGGCCTTCCTGGAGCGTTCCAGCTCCTCCACGCGGCCCTTGGTCTGGGCCATGAGCTCCCTCTGCTCCATGCCCGACGAGGACGCCTTGCGCATCTCGTCGTCTATGCCGCGGATCTCCTCGCGCACCTGGCGGAGCTTCGCGCGCACATCCGCCAACGCCTCCTGCGCCTTCCGGAGCTTCTCGCCGGTGGCGGCGAGCTTGTCCTCCGACGCCGCGCCGAAGCGCGGCATGTTCTGGAGGCTCAGCGTACCTCCCACCATGGCTCCGGAGGCCTCCACGAGCTCCCCGGCCCTGGTCACGATCCTGACGCCGCCCATGATCCTCCTGGCGGCGTCCATGTCCCTCACGACAAGGGTGTCCCCGAGGACGTACCAGAAGGCGTTCTGGTACTTCGGGTCGAAATCGATCAGGTTGATGGCGTACCCCTCGGAGTCCTTCTCCGAGATGATCGCCTTGGCCCTGGGCTTGCCGCCCATCATCTTGGTGAGGGGCAGGAACGTCACGCGGCCCAGCCTCTCCCTCTTCAGGAACGCGATCGCGTCCGCGGCGACCTGGTCGTCGTCCACGACGACGGCCATCATCTTGCTGCCCGCCGCGACGGACAGCGCGGTCTCGTACTCCTTGTCGACTGTGGCGAGCTCCTGGATGGTGCCGTGGATGCCGCGCATCTCGCCGCGGTTCCTCAGCGCCAGGATGGCCTCCACGGCCGCGCTCCCGCGGCCCATGCGCTCGGTGACGCGCTTCTCGGCCTGCAGTGCGTTGTACTCTCCGTCGATCCTGCGGTACGCGGAGTCCAGCTCGGACTCCTGCCTCTCCAGCTCCGCCTCGCGCCTCTTGGCCTCCAGGATCCTCTGCCCGAAGTCCTCGGTGCTGGGCCCGGCCTCCGCCTTCAGCTGGTCCAGGCTCCACTTGGCGTCCTTGATCTCGAAATCGATGCTCTGGATGCGCTCGTCCAGGTCGGCGACGGCCGCATGGGCCTCGTCCGCCTCGGCCTCCGCCTTGGACAGCTCCGCCTGCGCCTGCCTGAGCGATTCGGAGCGCTGCGAGAACTCCGCGTCGAGCCTGTCCAGCTTCGCCTGGAGCTCCCTCTGCTCCCCTCCGGTCTGGGCGATGGCCTCCGAGGCATCGGCCTCCTCCGCGGATGCGGCCTGGAGCTCCGACTCCGCCTTGGCTATGGCCTCGTCGAGCTCCACGGATTTCTGCCTGAGCGTGTTGGCCTGCTCGTTGTTGGCGGCCATGGACTCCTCGAAGGTCTGGCGGAACTCCTCCTGCTCCTCCATGTCCGTCTGGGCACTCTCGACCACGTTCTTCTTGGTTGCCAGATCGATCTTCGCGCCCTCGATCCTCTTCTTGAGCTCGGTGTACTCGGGCCCGATCCTAGACGCGATCTCCTGCTCCTTCGCCTGGATCTCCGCGATCTTCGCGTCGCGCTGCCTCTCCATCTCGGCCTTGGAGTCCGTGTCCGACGAGATGGACGCCTCGAGGCGGCCGATCTGCTCGGCGACGGAGGCCTGCTTGGCGGTCTCCATCTGGAGCCTGCGGTGGGCGTACTGCGCCTTGGCGGTCTCCAGGGCGGCCTGCGCGTCCAGGTACCTCTGGGCGTCCTGCCTGTCGTGGTCGAGCCTCTGGATCTGGACGGCGAGCTCCTCCATCACGATGCCGATCCTGTCCAGGTTGGTCTCGGCCTCCGCCCTCTCGGTGCGCGCCTTCTCGATGTCGGCGTCGAAGCTGGAGATGCCCGAGATGCCGTCGATGATGCGGCGGCGCTCCATGTTGCTCATCTGGACGATGCGGGTGACGTCCCCCTGCTGGACGAGGTTGTACCCGTCGGCGGATATCCTGGCCTTGGTGAGGAGGGCGTCGAACTCGGACATCGTGGACTTGCGGTCGTTGACGTAGAAGTACGAGCTGTAGTCGGTGCCGTTGTCGGAGAGCTTGACGAAACGCGTGAGACGGACCTCGTCGTCGTCCCACGGCATGAGGCGGTCGGTGTTGTCGAACACGAGGGAGACCTTGGTGAACCCTGCCTTCCCGCGGGACTTCCCACCGTCGAAGATCAGGTCGGTGAGCTTCCCGGCACGGACGGCCTTGGAGCTCTTGGGCCCCAGGACGAAGAGGATGGCGTCGGTGATGTTGGACTTGCCCGAGCCGTTCGGTCCCGTGACCGCCGTGTATCCGTCCATGAGCGGAACGGCGATCTTACCGCCGAACGACTTGAAGTTCTCCATCTCGACCGCTTTCAAATGCAACTGTCACACCTCTCCGGGACATGCGTCCCTGCATCCCATGCCGTGCCTGTGCGGTTTCCGGCCGGGAACCCTTCTTTTCCCGGACGCGCGCACGACTTAAAAGGGTAAGGGGTGCGAATATTTAAAGGGGGTTTAAAGCCAGAGGATGTCTGGCCATCAGTCCTCGGGGATCCGTAGGATGCCCTGCAACCGGCTGACGTCGATCGTCGAATGACTGGAGTATGAGCTCGGGGAGCTCCGCGACGGACCCGAGGACGGCGGTCGGATGGATGTCGGAACCCTCCAGCATCCTCTCGTCGGTCTCTCCGGAGAGGACCAGAACCGACTGCGTGCCGGCGTTCTGCGCCATCGCGATGTCCGTGTACAGACGGTCACCAATCATGACGCACTCGCCCGGGTCGACGCCCATCTCGCGGGCGGCCATCTCGAGCATCAGACGGTTGGGCTTCCCGATGACCGTCGCGGTCGTCTGGCACATCTGCTCGAACATCCTGATGAACGGCCCGATGTCTATGTCGTAGGAGTCCTCGGTGGGGCACAGGTCGTCGGGGTGCGTGGCTATTAGTTCGGCACCGCCCTTCAGGAACCTGTACGCCCTGTTGATCTTCTCGTAGGTGATCGTCGTGTCGAAGGTCAGCAGCACGATGTCCGGGTCATCCTCGACAAGCGGGATGCCCGCCTCCCTCAGCTCGTCGACCACCCCGGGCACAGCCACGGGGTACACGGTCCTGCCCATCCGCTGGGAAAGGAGGAACCTTATGGTCGCGATCGTCGAAGTCAGGACATCGCGGTCGGTGACGTCGAACCCCAGGTGCCTGAGCTTGTCGCCGTAGAACGAGCGCGGGTGGGACGAGTTGTTCGTCAGGAAGACGAAGGGCACCCTCTGGTCCCTCAGGAACGAGATGAGCTCCCTGGCCCCCGGGATCGGGACGCCGCCCTTGTAGACGGTCCCGTCCATGTCCAGCATCAACCCGCCGAACCTCATGGCCTTCGGCTCCCGCCGCTCCGGCTTCCCCAGCCACTGGGACACGACCCTCATGGTCTCGTCCAGCGCCGCGCGCGAGTTGCGGTTGTATATCGTCGCCGCCGGATGGTACGTGGGGATGAACAGGACCTCGCGGCCGTTGATGTCTATCGTCACGGGAACGTTGACGATCTGGGACATCGGGCCCTCGTACCCCATCAGGTCCCTGCACGCCGACTTCCCCAGGCCGACCACCAGCCTGGCGTCCTCCAGCTCGGAGAACAGGAACGGGCGGCAGGCGGCCATCTCCTCCGGGAGGGGGTCCCTGTTGCCCGGAGGCCTGCACTTGACTGTGTTGGTGATCATGACGTCGGCGCGGCTGAAGCCGTGGGCCGCCATCATATCCTCCAGGATCTTCCCCGACTTGCCGACGAACGGTCTGCCCTTCAGGTCCTCGTTCTCGCCAGGACCCTCCCCGACGAAGATGATCCCGTTGCCGGGGTTCCCGTCCGGGTAGACGACCTGTGTGCGGCCCTCGCAGAGTCCGCAAAGCCTGCAGTCGGGATCCGGCCTCATCTCTCACCCAGGAGCTCGGAGCCCTTGACGAGCGGGATGAACCTCACGCCCTCGGCCTCCAGGGCCTCGGCGCCTCCGGCCTCGCGGTCTATGACAGAGAGGACCCACTTCACGTCCGCCCCGGCCTCGCGGAGCACGTGGATGCCCTTGATGCAGGATCCGGCGGTGGTGACGACATCCTCCACCATCAGGACGCTCTCGCCCTCGTTCAGATCGCCCTCGATCTGCTTCCCGGTCCCGTGGTCCTTCTTCTCCTTGCGGACCATGACGAACGAGAGGCCCGTCTCCAGGGCAAGCGCGGCCTCCAGGGGCACGGCTCCGAGCACGACGCCGGCGATCCTGTCGGCCTCGATGCCGTTCTCGCGGACCTTCTCCGCCATCAGGCGGGCGATGAGGCCCAGGACCTTCGGGTCCGTGCTGGCCTTCTTGATGTTGATGTAGTAGTCGCTCTTGGCGCCGGAGGCGAGGGTGAACTCGCCGAACTGCAGCGCTCCGCACTCCTTCAATGCGTCGGATAGCTCGCTCATTTGAATCACCAGGGTTCCTTCTTCAGGCCCATCCTGTAACCGATTATGTTCACCAGCCTGTGGATGGCGAACATGATGACTATGATGAAGATCAGGGCCGCGATGTGCCAGCCCTCGATGAAGTTGGCGTAGACCCAGTCGGGGAAGAACAGCGCCGTCACCAGGAACGCGCCTATGACGAAGTCGTACTGGTCCAGGATCGGGGCCTTCTGACCCCTCTCCATGCCGAGGCGCCTCTTGATAAACGCCCCGCAGAGGTCCCCGAGCACCGCTCCGAAGGACAGACAGGCGAGCACGCCCACGTTGCCCCAGAACTCCCCGAAGCCCCAGTAGTCCTCCGATCCGAAAATGGCGGAGATCCCGATCAGGATCAGCCCGAACAGGATCCCGGAGAACGCCCCTCCGAAGAATCCCCTCCAGGACTTCCCGTCGCCGAAGATCCTCTTGCCCCTCCAGGACTTGCCGAAGTCTATCTTGGTGCCTCCGCCGAACACGACGGCCGCCGAATTCGGCAGCATCGCGGGCAGGAACAGCCAGAGTCCGTTCAGCATGATGGCGATAACGCCGATGACATCCATGTTGGCACCTGGTTCCGGATGGTGGCCCCACCTAAAATGGTTATGCGCGTCGCCGCCGGACGACCCATCTGCCGCGGGTGCCGCCGGATCTCTCCACCACACCCATCGCCTTCAGATTCTGAATGCGAGTGTACACGGCCGAAGGGGTCAGATCCAGCTTCTCGGCCATGGAGCTGACCGAAATCCGGTCATTCTGTTCCATCATGGACATTATGGATTCGTCGGCCTTGCTATCGCTCGATGCCGACATGAAGCTAAGTCTGAGCACCACTCTCGGAGGACCGTACTCCTGGACGTACTCCGGTCTGGCCAGACCGTTGGATTCCCAGATCGACATTATGCGCAGCACCCCTACGCCGATGCGCTCCACCTTCCCAATCAAATCGAACATCCTCGCCAGCGTTGGATTGCGCGGATCGCTGTGACCTCCAGCTTCGGCCTTCTCCAGGGGGATGTGGAAATCACCGTAGTTTGATACGGTCAGCGTCCTGATGCGTCTGACCAGGCGTACGCCTTCACGACCAGCGTAGTCATTGTTGATCAGAGCATTCAGCAACGCCTCCCTGATGGCTGTCTGTAGGTCCGTCGACATGATGCGATCGAACCCGTTCGGGACGGATGTTCCACTCGTTTCGGTGGAAAGGCGTCTAACGACTCTGCTGTAAAAGTTGTAGATGTTCCCGACCCAGGTCGTATCCCTTGTGGAGAGTCTGTACTCCCAATCCAGACCAGCATCAGTACATTCCAGATAATCGAGATTGAAGCTGCCGTTCCAACGCAATATGCGTTCATAGCGACCGAACATCAGCAGACCCGCTACTGTGAGATGTGACTCGCCGCCTTCGGAATCCATGGCTCCGATCGCTTTCAGGAAATCCTCCACCTCCAGCCTGTTCAGGATGCTATCTGGGTTGGCTGAGCGGAGTTCATTGCGATATTCAATCACGGAATTCATGTCGAGATCGTCGATTCCCATATTGGTCAGGACGGAACGGTCGATCGGACCAACGTTATCACGGATCATCGAATCGATCTCATCCATGGTACACATGAAATCGCCCTCACCTCCGCGACGGAAAGTGCCATCGTCACGACGGCCGTTGATGAACACCGGCCTCAGACGACGATCGGCACGCGGCACCTCCAGGATTATGATGCTCTTCCCATCAACTTCCAGCGTCTTGATGTCCTGTATCAGATTCACACTGACCTTCTGATGGTTGTGAAGACAGGTCCATATGTCCTGCACCATCTTGTCCGGATCGGCGATACCCGTGATCGTAGGCTTTCCATCGACCTCCGATACACCTAGAACGATGATTCCTCCCTCCGTATTGGCGAAGGCGGAATATGTCGACCACATCGATTCGGGGAGGCCCTTGGATGCCGACTTGTATTCCACATCGACGGATTCCGAACATAGGTCGGAACCTTCGATCAGAAACTCACTTCTGTCAATTATGTTCCTGAATGCCTCCCTGATTTCCATGAATTGGTGATTGATTACTCGATATTTTATACTTATTATTTGAAATAATTAGATTATTATTCGAAATAATCCCCGTATTATTTTGAAATCAGGGTTTATTGTTTACCTGACGGATCTCAGGTCCCCGTCGCTGACGATCCTGCGGTACACCGCCTCTATGACCGCCGACGGGTCCATCCCGCCCTCACGGATGATCCTCTCCGCCTCCGCCTTGAGGACCGAGTCCACCCTGGCATCGACCACGGATCCGCGTCCGCTCATCGGCAGACCCGACGCCGCGGCACCGCGGAGGGAGTCGATGTACTCGTTGTACCTCATGCCCCTCTCCCTGGCGACCGCCCTTATGAGGTCGGTGGTCCCGGAGCCGTACTGGGACGACTTCTTCCTCCTGTCCAGGAGGCAGTCGAACCCCAGGTCGCGGGCGACATCCTTCAGCACCGCCTTCCTCGAATCCATGTCCCTCGGCAGGAGCTCCTCCGGATCCAGAGCCTCCGCCTGTGCGATGACCTCCGGGTCCATGTACGGGTAGCGCAGGTCCTTCGAGAAGTGCGATGCTATGGCGAGCTCGCACGGGATCGACACCTCGCGGAGACGGTCCTTCCCTGCCCTCACCAGGGAGTCGTAGGCCTCCGGCGTCCTCCCCACGTACTTGGCGCACCCCATGAAGTACTCGTCCGCGCCCTGGCCGGTGAGGACCACGTCCTCGGGGCACTCCCTGCAGACGCTGAAGAGCTGGAGCTCGTAGGATACGGTGAACGGGTCGGTCACCCCCGTTGCGGACATCAGCTCGACGATCAGCTGGCCGATGTTGCCCGTGGTGAGCTTCACATGCGTCCACGGCAGGCCGAGCCTCTTCGAGAGCTCGTCGGCCGCGACCACATCGTACGCGTTGGCGGTGCCGCAGGTGTACAGGTGCACGGACCTCGCATATCTCGCGGCGAGACCGGCGACCAGCCCGGAATCCAGGCCGCCGGAGAACGCTATCGCCACGTCCCTCCCCTCGGACATCCTGCGGACTGCGGAGACGATGGAATCCTCGAGTTCGGGGCGGCGGCTCATGCCCCGGCGATGGCGACGCTGAAGATAAAGGGAGCGACCCGGGGATGGTATAATCCGTTTCCCCTTCCAGTATATACGCCGGATCGCGATATATCATCCTCATGACATCAGGAGTGCTGGGAATCATCGGATGCCCCATGCTCGAGGACAACCTGGTCTACTGTCTGAGGAAAGACCCCGAGCCCAGGGACATCGCCATCATCAGGAACGACAACATCGGGTCGATATGCAGGAAACTGGAGATGCACTCCATCCCCTACAGGATCATAGAGGAATCCGATTTCAAGGCCGGGAGATACGAGCCGGTCGAGGGGGAGTTCAACCTCGTGATCATGCTGTTCAGCCTGGGCCTCCACGCGGTCCCCGAGGATCTCAAGGCCACGGTGGAGTCCATGACGGAGGAGATGCAGCCCTTCGTGGATGCTATAGGGTTCTACCTGGGCACCTGCGGGACATACGAATGGGACATCCCCAAGTGGTGCGAATCCAAGGGCTACAAGCCGTCGGCCATGTTCTGCGACGAGAAGGGCAACCTGTGCCACGACTGCGTCGGCGTCAACATCGCCGGCGGACCCAAGTACCTGCAGATGGAGAAGCACTACCCCGGCTGCATCTACGTGTTCCCGGCCATGGCCACGAACTACGACGATTTCATGAGGGCCAACAACAAGGAGCAGGAGGCCATAGCCAAGAACATGACCCCCGAGATGATGGAGGTCCTGGGCATCGAACCCGGTGCGGACGGGTACATGAGATGGCTGCTGAGCCTCGGCAACTACCGGTACCTGCTGAAACTCGACAATGGCATCGGCGACGAGGGGTTCGACGAGAACCTGAGGAAGCTGGAGGAGAGGACCCATCTCGAGATCAAGGACGCCGAGCCGGGGTGGGCCAGCACCCAGCCTACCGTGGATCTGTACGCGAAGTGCAAGTCGCTCCTGGATCAGGCTCACAGCGGCTGAAGAGGACGGGATCCGTCCGGAGGCTGGCTGTAGAAGACCATCGAGAAGTAGGACTGCTCCGTGTTCCCGCCCCTGCGGTCTATCCCGTTGGACAGGAGGAAGGCCGTGAGGTCGATCCCGTAAGACTCTATCGAGAACATCCTGTCCTGGGGGTGGATACAGCGGCCCTCCGGGCACGGGCAGGACCCGCACAGAGAACACGCGCCGGCTCCGAGCATCTTGAACCCGAGACCGGCCATCCCCCTGAGCCTGTCGCGGACCTCGAACGTGTACCTCGCGTGAGCCGCCATCGACTCCCCCATGCCCTTCAGGTCGAAGGGGCCGTCGCGAGGATGGGTCGTCCTGATGAGGATGACCCTGTCGTAACGGGAGAGGATCGACTCGCAGGTCGGGCAAGGCGGGACGTGCGGGAGGCAGGACCAGCTCCTGCCGTAGTGCCCGCAGTAGTTCATCTCGCAAGCGCGGCGGACCTCCTCGATGATGCTGACCGGATGCTCCGACAGGTCGAAGGACCCGATGTAGGTGACGTTCGGATTCCCGACCGAGCGCACGGCCGCCTCGACGAGATCCATCTCGGCATCCCCCCTCCGAAGAGGACCTCAGCGGGTTGTAGAACACGAACACGACAGCAAGCAGCGCTCCGACGGCGGCCGCCGCCCACAGGTTGAACACCAGGTGCTCCCCTGCCAGCACGTCACCGACCGTGCTCCATGCCAGCGAGATGAAGCAGCCGGCGTACTGCGCCGACGTCGCCAGGGCGGTCGCGAACGCTAGGGTTGACGGCTTGCTGATGATCCCCGCCCAGTCCACGAAGGCCGGGATTATCATGCCGAATCCGAATCCGAACACGGCCAGCCCGACAGTCATCATCGCGCCGCTGTCGAAGACCGCCTGGATGAGCGCCCCCGCCGCGGTAGCGACCCACAGCACCGGGAAGACGGCGCGGGTGGAGAGCGACCTGATGCGCGAGTAGAGCATGCCTCCCACGCACCCTAGGGCGGTGAAGACGGACAGTGCCAGGCCGGACACGGCGGATCCTCCGGCGCCACGCTGCTCGAACAGCTCGGACGTGTTCTGCATGACCGAGAACTGCAGCATGCCGTACACCATGAACAGGACCACGATGAGCAGGATCCTGCGGTCGAGGCCCCTCCATCCCATCGGTCCCGCGCTGCGGACGTCCGGGATCATGAAGGACATCGCCAGTGCCACGACGAACAGCAGGTAGCCGTAGAACGTCGTCTGCCAGCCCATGTCCGCCAGGAAGCCGCCCATCGACTGCAGCACTATGCCGCCCAGATTGAGCATCAGGCTTCCCACGGACAGGAGCTTGGCCCTCGCGTCCCCCTCGAACCCTCCGTTGACCAGGGCGTTGGCCATGGGGATGAGGAGTCCGACCCCGATCCCGACCGCCGCGCGGCAGACCAATATCGCGACGAAATCATCGATGAACGCCGGCACCACGCCCGCCACGAGGCACAGCGCGGAGCCGGCGACCGCCATCGTCCTGTAGCCGACCCTCCTGCCTGCGACGAAGCCGAAGGCGATGCCGGCGATGGCGATGAAGATGGTTGGAAGGGAGTTTATGAGCGCGTACTCCTGGTCGGGGAAGGCCTCTGCGAACTTCGCCATGGCCGGGGTCACTATGCAGAAACCCAGGCTGAAGAAGTACAGGGTCATGACGGCCGCCAGGTCGGTTCTGCCCATGCCCTCCGAGCACGCGCCCATGTCCGGCACCTCAGTCGAACTTCTCCGCGGAGATCTTGTCGATCGCCTTGGAGACGGAGTCGTACACGCCGGGGACGATTGAGATGCCCAGGCCCCTGGTGAGGCACGGGATGTAGCTGTGGCAACCGTTCTGCTCGATCCTCTGCCTGACGAACTCCTCTACACCCTTGTCGGTGAAGCCCGGGGCATCGATGATGGAGTTGTCGATACCGCCCATGAAGATGAAGCGGTCTCCGTACTTGTCGATCAGCTCGGGGATGTTGTTGGCGCTGACGGGGCCCTGCCAGATGTCGGCGCCCATCTCGATCTGGATGGGTACGAGGTTGGCGGCGTAGCTGTCGGAGTGGTGGATGACGACCTTCCCTCCGAGCTCCCTGAAGTGCTTGAAGATCCTCTTGTAGGGCTCGAGGAAGAACTCCCTGTGGGTCTCGGGGTCGAGGAACGAGTTGATGGCGGTGCCCCAGTCGTCGTGGTGGAACAGGACCTCGGCGTGGTAGCGGCCCATGGTGGCGTCCAGGGACCTGCACTCCCAGTCGGCGATCCAGTCGATCAGCTCGTGCATCTCGTCGGGGTGCTCGTAATACGCGGTGAGCGCGGCGTTCATGCCCATGAGGAAGTGGGTCCTCTCGAACAGTCCGGGGAACATCGGGATGGCTATCGGCCTTCCCGCCTCGCGGGCGGCGGCGGCCTGCTGATCCGACATCGCCCAGGCCTCCTCGGGGAATCCGGTGGTCTGAGGCTGCTCGTGGACGTACTCCCTCCACTTGGTGATGTCCTTGATGACGATGGTCTCGGGAGTCTCCTCGGGGTGGGATCCGGCGGAGCCCTCGGGATTGAGGTGTGTGACACCCCACGCGTCGACATACCTGGGCTTGGGCTGGAGGAGCTCGTCGACCAGGTTCCTGGAGTTCGCCATGACGGGATCGAAGAGCACGTCGAAGAAGTACTGGTTCAGGAATGCGTCGGGGACCCCCTCGTCGTGCTTGAGCCACTCCTGGAGGTTCTCCCAGATGGTCAACTTGGACTTGTCGTACTTTCCGGCGTCCCTGAGGGCCCTGATCGCCGGGGGCTCCATGTGGCGGTGGCGGGTCTCGACTGCCTCCTCGGCCTTGATTCCGTCATTGAAGGACTTCACGGCGGCGTAGGCGACCTTCCTGGAGGCTTCGGAGAGCTCTGCGATGGGGCATCCGCCGAGGAGGGTCTTCGCCCTGTCCGCGGCGGTAGCGGCATCCACGGTGTAGACGTCGGCCTTGATCTCGTCGCTGAACATCTGATCCATGGTCGCACCTCCGACGAAGATGGCGAAACCGGACCTGTCGGACCTGGCGTTGAGCCTGTCTGCGGTGTCCTTCAGGGCCTGGCGGGTAGGGGTCATGGACGAGGAGCACGCGACGATCCTGGTGTCGGGGTTCTCGTCGAGCGTCTTGACGAAGTTCTCCGGAGGCACATCCGCCCCCAGATCGATGGTGTCCATGCCGGCTCCCTGCAGCATGACGGTCACGAGATTCTTGCCGATGTCGTGGACATCGCCCATGACCGATCCGATGATGGCCTTCCCCTTGACTCCGGACTCGCCGGACTCCGCCAGCTTGGGCCTCAGGATATCGAGACCGGCCTGCATGGTCTTGGCGGCCATGAGCATCTGCGGCATGAAGATCGTGTTGTTCTTGAAGCCCTCGCCGATCTCGTTCATACCGGCGATCATGCCTTCATCAAGAATCTGTCCGGCGGTGAAGCCAGCATCCAGAGCCGCGTTCACCTTGGGCACTATGTCCCTGAAGCGGTACTTCGTGATGCATTCCTTGACATCGTTGATCTTCTGTTCCATGTCTTCTTCCTCCTTCGAGGTTGAAACATAGACATGACGAACGAAAGGTAAAGACCCACGTCAGGATATCATGGTTATTAACGCACAGGGGCTTTCTGACGATCTGGGTATTCAGGCACATATATTGTTTAATAACTAGTTATTACAATCATAGTTATCATGTCGTATAACGTTGTCCAGAAAATCCGTGACAACTACTACCTGTACGAGGTCACCGCGGAATGGGATCCGGAGACTAAGCGTTCCAAACAGAAGAGGAAATACATCGGTAAGTGCGACAAGGATGGGAACCTCGCCTCATCCGAATCCATCACGGTCGACTGCAGGAACATGGGGGAGTACTACCTCATGTTCAACGTCTGCAGGAGATGCGGACTCTGGGATGCACTGTGCAAGGTGTACGGCGAGGAGAGCTCCAAGTACATCTTCTCGCACTGCATCAGCAGGACGCTGCGCTGCTGCCCGCCGACCCAGTCGCCGCAGAACATCAGATCGTCGGTCCTTCCTGACTTCTTCGGCCTCCCGCTGGACTCGGCACCCATGTCGCTCTCCGGCTACATGAGCCTGATGACATCCGTGTACCGTCACCGCCATGAGATCTTCAGGGAGCTGGCGACAGGCAGCTCGGCCATAGTGTACGACATAGATGTCCTGAAGGAACCGATCAGCTTCTACAAGCTGTTCGGAACCAGCAGCCACGCATCCTTCGACCGCTTCCCCTCGAAAACGCTGTTCATGGGCCTGAGCGTCGATTCGAAGCTGCCGTTCTACTTCCGCATGGCTAACTACTCAGGTGCGGACCGCAGCACCATGAAGGCGATAGCCGCCGACCTGGACGATATGGGCATCGGCGACGTGACGTTCTGCATGAGCAGCGGGACATACAGCGGATCCGACATCGAGCACTACCTCGGGACGGACTACAGCACCATCGTGAACGTGGGTTCTGAATCGCCCATCGCCAGGGAGCTCATCCGGGAGAATCGCGATTTGAGCTGTTTCGACACTGTGGTCTACGATAGATCGCTCTTCAAGATCCTGCGTCTCGAACGGACATTCGGCCTGAACAAATGCGATGTCTACCTGGTCGTCGACATGCGTGTGCGCGAAGAGCGCACGGTGGAGTTCTATTCCAAGCTCAAGATGTTCGAGGAGACCGTGTCGCGCATGAGATGGGGGCCATCCATCGAGGACCGCATCGTGGCGGATTACGGATTCGACGATCTGATGAGGTTCTTCAGACTCAGGAAGGGGGACGACGGCAACGTCGTACCGGAACGTGACGCCGATGAGATGTCCTTCGAGGAGTCGTGCATCGGCACGACCGTGATCGTATCCAACTCGGATTACACCATAGAGGAGATCCTCGGCATAATCTGGAAGGCGGGCCGCTACCAGCAGGACTGGACGATATTCAGGACCGATCTGCAGGGAGGGGCATCCCTCTTCCCGTCCAACGAGACAGCGATGGCGTCCATGATGGGTGACTTCTTCGCATCGATAATGAAATCGGCTCTGATCGGCATGGTGGAAGGGTCGGAACTCGCCGGACGCATGAACTATCTGGACGTCATCTCCACCGTCTCCGATATGAAGGCCTTCAGGGTGAACGACGAGTACAGGGTCAACCCGCCGACCTACGACCAGAGGCTGATATTCGAATCACTGGACATACCCGTACCATCGGCCTCCACATCCCGGAGGTACTCGGGCCGAAGAAGCGTCGACGAACAGGGTTTAAATAGCGGATGACCCTCGCCACCCCTGGTGCGGCGCTTAGCCGCACGAACGGAGATGTGCCGTCCATCGGTGAATCCGTAAAGGTGATTCCAATGAGCGAAGAGACTCAGCAGCAGGAGACACGCCCGGTCAACGGGAAGAGCATGTACTATTACATCGGAAAGGCCTGGGACGTTCCCGAGAAGAGCTACGTCAAGGCCCTGAACTACGAGCGCAGGATCAAGTGGCGCAAGGAGGAGAACTTCCTCCGCATCGAGCGCCCCACCAGACTCGACAGGGCAAGGGCTCTCGGCTACAAGGCCAAGCAGGGATACGTCGTCGTCAGGGCCAGGGTCAGGAAGGGATCCTTCCAGAAGAGGGCCATCGTCACCGGACGCAGGGCCAAGAGGAAGGGAATCAACCAGATCACCGTCGGCAAGTCCCTCCAGAGGATGGCCGAGGAGAGGACCGCCAAGCGCTACCCCAACCTCGAGGTTCTGAACTCCTACTGGGTCGGAGCCGACGGACAGCAGGAGTGGTACGAGGTCATCCTCGTGGACCCCGCGCACCCCGTGATCAAGGCCGACCCCAAGATCAACTGGATCTGCGACAAGGAGCACACCAACCGTGTCTACCGCGGTAAGACATCCGCAGGCCAGAAGGGCCGTGGAATGAGGCACACCGGAAAGGGTGCCGAGAAGGCCAGGCCTTCCGTCAGGGCCAACCAGAGAAGGATCAAGTGATATTCACTTCATGAAACCCCTTACCGTCCCCTCGGGGGCGGGACCTTTTCAACCCACAGGATTCCGATATCGGATTCGAGTCTGTTTTACTCATAAATCATTCGCCGATTTGGCAATCTCTCAAAATCGTTCGAGATGTGAGAGAATGGGATCAGAGACCGACCCTGATCGTCCCGGCCAGCTCCGCGACCTCCGCATCGGTCATACCGATGGTCGGGAAATAGACCGGGAAATCGTACTGGGAGACGTCCACGGAGTCGAGGTCCTCCAGCGCGGTGCCCATGACCAGCCCCAGCGCCTGCCTGTGCTCGGTGCCCTCGCGGATCATCGGGTCGTACGCCCTGAGGCAGGACCAGTCCGCCGAGCCGGATGC
>CASFYI010000064.1 GCA_949298875.1 uncultured Methanomassiliicoccales archaeon
CAGGCGTACAGGGAGGATTCCCGCACCCTGAGGGAGCTCGAATCACGCCAGAGGGCCCCGAAGAGGTCCGCACCCGTCACCGAGGTACGTCGTGTCAGATCCATGCCGGTAATGGCTCTGGGACTCGTCCTCGCCGCCGCCGGTCTGGTACTGGGCGTCATGTACACTCCCTATGCCATGGCGCTCACGGCGGTCGGTGCTGTCGCACTCGTACTGGGCGCCCGTGGGCACGAGGTGCGCGTCCAGACCACAGCGCCCGATACAGATGACGACGGGACGGATGCGGAGCTCGCCGCCGTGCGGCAGAGGATGTCGGCCTTCGAGGACGATGTGGCATCGGTCATGTCCGACCTCGGGTTCGAATCGTACGGGATGGAGGACGACGTCGAATGCCTCACGAAGGCCAGGGACGCCGCCGCATCCATCGAGAGGATGGAGAGGCATGTGCTCCGCGCCAGGGCCGACAAGGGCGATGCGGACACGAAGCTCCTGCAGTTCACGCAGAGGTTCTCCGGGAAGGAGGGCTTCCAGCGCTCCCTGGAGAGCACCCGCAGGGCCGCCGAGATCGACCGCCAGATCGCCGAGCTGCGCGGAGCCATATCCAGCGCCGGCCTCGATCCCGACGTGCCGGTTTGCCCGGTCGAGAGACCGACCGACGGCCCCTCCGCCAGGATGGGCGATGTTCGCCAGGAGATCGGTTCGATCGAGGAGAGGATGAGGGCCATCCTGGACACGGAGGACCTGGAGAGGATGATGGACCGCAGGGCGCAGCTCTCGAACGAGCAGGGCAGGGTCCTGGAGGACGGCGCCGTCGGACTCCTGGCCTGCTCCATAGCGGACGATGCATGCGAGGAGATCTACTCCCAGGTGCAGCCGGGTGTGATCGCCACGGCCGATCGTTTTCTCTCCATGATGACCGACGGGAGGTACAGGCTGGATACGGACCCGAGGTCCAAGGACCTGTCCATCCGCTCCGGGGACGAGGTCAAGGGGATCGGGGAATGGAGTTCCGGCCTCAGGGCACAGGTCCTGCTGTCCGTGAAGCTCGCGGTGGCTCGCGAGATGGGCGAGGGCAGGGTCCCCGTCATCCTCGACGACGTGCTGCTCCCGTTCGACACAGGCAGGAAGGAGGGGGCGCTCCGCGCGCTCGCCGGACTTGCCGAAGATATGCAGACCCTGCTGTTCACATGCGATGCGGAGACCCGCGCAATCGCCGAGACGATTGACGGGATAACCGTCAGGGACATGTGACAAACGAGGGGTTTCGCCCCTCATTCCCCTTCATTTCCATATAAGGGGTTTATTAAGGATGCAACAATACGGCATCTAGGGATTGCACCTGGCAACCCTGTTCACACTCACTATCATCACTCGCCCCGGGGATGGGGCGAACACCGGCGGACGATGGGCAACGGGGCTCCGACCCAGCAAATGGATCGTCGCAATGGTTTGGTACTCGCCGTGCGAGGCCTTGGGCCGACGGCGTAGGGACGGAGCAGGGGCACCGTGTTTTCTCTGACATAACACCCCCAGGAGGGTGCTGATGAATATCGATCCAAGTGCAACTAAGTATATGGTGAAAGCGAAGATCAACGCCGACGGCATCGTCGAGAAACCCGACGTGGTCGGGGCGATCTTCGGACAGACCGAGGGACTCCTCGGCGACGAGCTCGACCTCAGGGACCTTCAGAAATCCGGCCGCATCGGCAGGATCGAGGTCGAGATCACATCCAAGGGCGGCAAGTCCGAGGGAATCATCTACATGTCCTCCAGCCTGGACCAGGTGGAGACCGTCATCCTCGCATCCGCCCTCGAGACCGTCGACCGCGTCGGACCCTGCAAGGCCTCCATCCATGTCCTGGGAATCGAGGACGTGAGGGTCACCAAGAGGGAGAAGGTCGTCGAGCGTGCCAAGGAGCTCCTCAACGAGCTCATCAAGCAGTCCAAGGGCACCAGCATCGACCTCACCGACAGCGTCAGGCAGAGCGTCCAGGTCGAGGAGATCACCACCTACGGCAAGGACAGGTGCCCGGCCGGACCCAACGTGAAGGACTCCGAGGCCATCATCATCGTCGAGGGCCGCTCCGACGTCCTCAACCTCCTCAAGGCCGGCATCAAGAACGCCATCGCCGTCGAGGGGACCAGCATCCCCAAGACCGTCCAGGAGCTCTCCCGCGAGAGGGTCGCCACCGCCTTCGTCGACGGCGACAGGGGCGGAGAGCTGATCCTCAGGGAGCTCTTCCAGGTCGCCGAGGTCGACTTCGTCGCCCGCGCGCCGCGCGCCCACGAGGTCGAGGAGCTCACCGCCAAGCAGATCGTCAAGTGCCTCAGGAACAAGATGCCCGGGGACCAGTACATGGAGATGAACGGGCTCGCCATGCCCCGCGACGAGGACGCCGACGAGGAGCCCCGCCACGAGGAGTACCGCGAGGAGCCCGCCGAGGAGCCCCAGCACCACGAGAGGCGCAGGGACCGCGGAGAGGACGGAGAGCGTAGGCGCGAGCGCCGCGACAGGAAGGACCGCGAGGAGCGCAGGGAGAAGAAGGACCGCTTCGACTCCAACGCCATCGACAGGTTCAGGAAGAAGGAGCCCGCCGAGGAGGTCATCGAGATGCCTCCCGCGGAGAGGTCCCTCACCGTCCCCGGCGAGACCCATCTGATGGTCCGCGAGGAGCCCGCCCCGGCCGAGGCCGCGGACGAGCCCAAGGAGGAGAAGCCCGCCGAGGAGCCGAAGGAGGAGAAGCCCAAGGCCAAGGGCCCCAGGACCCTCCGCGGCAAGAGGGCCACCAGCAACAAGACCCTCTCCCCCGAGCAGGAGCAGTTCAGGGACATGCTCCTCGACCTCTCCACCACCCACAACGCCAAGATCCTCGGCGAGGGCAACGAGGTCCTCCGCGAGGTCGCCGTGAAGAGCCTGGTCAACACCCTGAAGGAGGATGTCGAGGGCGTCGTCGCCATCGTGTTCGACGGCGTCATCTCCCAGAGGATCCTCGACGTCTCCGTCGACAAGGGCATCAGGATCGTCGTCGGAACCAGGAAGGGCAACATCACCAAGATGCCCGCCGACATCTCCATCTGGACCAAGGAAGACCTGTACTGACCATGTCCGAGAAGAGACACGTAGAGACGTGGGACGACGTCGCCGGCCTTTCGTCGACCGAGGAGATCCAGATCCCCTCCGACCCCCTGGACAGGGTCCTGGGGCAGGAGGAGGCCATCGAGCTCGCCAAGATCGCGGCGAGGCAGAGGAGGCACCTCCTGCTCGTCGGCCCTCCGGGGACCGGCAAGTCCATGATCGCCAGGGCGCTCTCCATGAACCTGCCCCAGCCGAGGCAGGAGATCAGGGTCGTCAAGAACCCCGAGAACCCGGAGAGGCCGTTCCTAGAGGTCCTCGATGCCGAGGAGGTCGAACGCGAGGAGAGCATCCGCGCCGAGTCCGTCGGCGTGCTGCTCGATCCGCCCAACGCCCCTCCAAACGTCGCCGAGCACCTGGGATACAGGTGCAAGGAGTGCGGGAAGTACTCCCTGCCGACGGACCTGACCTGCCCCCACTGCAATAAGAGCAAGGTGGAGATGGGCGGCCGCAACAACCCCTTCCAGGATCTCCTGGGAGGGATGCTCGAGGTCGCTCTCCCGCAGGCCACCGCCGGGAAGGAGAAGGTGCACACCACCCGCACCCGCGACGGCGAGGAGGAGGTCGTCATCTTCGAGCGCGCGGGCGACAAGATCCGCATGCTCGACCAGAAGGCCCTCAACAAGCGCGCCGAGCTCCAGCGCACCTCGAACGAGAAGGTCCTCGTGAAGCTGCACAGGGACCCCTTCGTGCTAGCCACGGGGGCGTCCGAGACGGAGCTGCTGGGGGACGTGAGGCACGACCCTTACGGCGGTCACGAGAAGCTGGGGACCCCCGCCTACGAGAGGATCGTGGCCGGGTCTATCCACGAGGCCCACGAGGGCGTGCTGTTCATCGACGAGATCTCCCATCTGGGCGACCTACAGAGGTACATCCTCACGGCGATGCAGGAGAAGACCTTCCCGATCGTCGGCCGCAACCCGCAGTCCGCCGGCGCCAGCGTCAAGGTCGAGGACGTCCCGTGCGACTTCATCCTCGTGGCGGCGTGCAACATCCAGGATCTCGAGAACATCCTCTCGCCGCTCCGCTCCAGGATAATCGGCGGAGGTTACGAGGTGCTCGTGGACATCGCCATGCCGGACACGCCCCGCAACCGCGCCAAGTACGCCCAGTTCGTGGCCCAGGAGGTCAACCTGGACGGCCACATCCCCCACGCCACCATCGAGGCGGTGGAGCTCATCATCGAGGAGGGGAAGCGCAGGGCGAAGGAGGACAACCAGAACAACTCCCTCACCCTCAGGCTGAGGGAGCTCGGCGGTCTCATCCGCGCCGCGGGGGACATCGCCTTCATGGAGGACTCCCCGCTCATCGAGGCCGACCACATCAGGCGCGCCCTCAGGCGCTCCAGGGGCGTCGAGGAGCAGATCCGCGAGAGGTACGGCTCCTACAACAAGGGTCTCGGCAAGGACGTCTCGTCCGCGCAGAAGGAGAGGTCCTCGTACTACTTCCAGACAGAGCATCTCGACGACACGATGTTCAACTAAACGTGGCTATCCACATTACGCCGGGGCCGTGCGTCCCGGCGAATCCATTTTCAATTGGTCCGTTCCTTGACCCGTCATGAACAGGCTCCCGGTCGCGGTCATAGCCGTCGCGGTTCTTCTGCTACTCATGGTCCCCGCCTCATCGGCGGCGGCCGGCGACGGTGACGACGGAGCGCTTCCCCAGGAGCTGTATCCGGACGCGGACATCATTGTCACGGAGGACGACGGCTCGGTCCTCGTCACCAAGCGTCTTGCGGAACCCGGTCCGGACGGCCAGACGCACACGGTACAGAGGTACAGGCAGAACTCCGATCTGACCCTGGTGGACTGGACCGACGTGGACGGATCCGTTTCGATAGTCTTCGACGGGGCCTCCGTCCGCAACCTGACCGTCCTCTCGCTGGACACCATCAGCGACCCGGAGGCGCCGGTGGACGTGGAGTTCAACATGGTGTCCGGGAGCGCCTCCAGCATAACCGGGGTCTCGGCGGTGCTGCGCGTGGAGACCGCGCTGCCGGATTCCCACTTCACCGCGTATTCGCCCGTATCGTCTCTGACGATGTCCATAGCGGGCGATGTGGACGTCGTATCGGCCTCCGACTGCCTGGTGGAGATCGGATCCATAGACATCTCCGTGAAGAAGGGGGCGAGCATCGACCGTCTGTACCCGTCGGGGGAGGACGGCCGCTGCACCGACCTGTCGGTGACCATAGCCGGCGGGGATGTGGGATACATGTCCAACCAGCGCTGCGTCGTCACGTATCTGGACTACGACCTCAAGGCCGGCTCCGTCCGCTACCTGTGCATCGGCGCGGACGTCCAGGACAGCGATGCCCGCTATCTCGGGGACCTCTGGACCTTCTATGTGCAGAGGGACGTCGCCGTCAGCATCGGTGCCGAGATGGACGTGGGGACGGCCATAGTCGGCGGTGGGATCCTAGAGGCTCCGATCGTGCTCAGCAACGGGGAGTCTCCCGCCCTGGCGCAGCCGAGGAACGTCGTCCTGGACGCTCACGATGTCACGATAAGGGCCAATCCGTGCTTCATAGCCTCGGACACAGAGGTCTACGACCTCTCCGACTACAAGATCGGGGGATCGGTCAAGCGCGTTGAGCTGAGGGACACCGTGGGCGTTTCGTCCAACAGGATCGCGGTCTACGGGGAGGACGGTGTCTGGGCATCCCACTCGGATCTCACAGTTCCCGCGGGAACCGTCCTCTATCTGGATACGGACCTCTGGGTGACCTCGGGATCGATCCTCTCCGTCGAACCCGCAGGGACCATGGTCAACGGCTGGTTCCTCATACTCAGCGGCGATGTGAACGTCTCGGGGACCTTCGAGAACAACGGGGTCATCGAGAGGCGCGAGGGCGGCAAGGTCCACGGCGACACCATCGGCGAGGGGATCGTTGCAACATGCATCTTCCCCAGGCTCACCGACGGGAAGATCGACGTCATGACCGTGACCGACGACGCTGTGGTCCTGCGCTCCCAGTCCGGTGAGATGTACTTCAATTCGGCCATGGTTCGCTTCGGCTCCACCGACTCATGGGTCCTGATCTCAGGGCCGGAGTCGATGTACGTGGGCGGGACCGAGTTCGTCGTGTCGCTCGAGAAGGGTTACGGCGGGTCTTGGGACCTTTACCTCGCGGGCTTTGAATCATCCGAGGACTCGCTCACGGTCCAGGTGTCCGTGCCCTTCAGGGTCGCTTCTGGCGATGTGGCCGTCGTGACGGACTCAGACGGGAACAGGATGGAGATCGTGACCGATGAGGAGGACGCCGCATCGGGGATGGTGACGTTCATGGCCACCGCCAACGGCGTCTACCACGTGGATTCCGTCCCGGAGGGCGACGACGGATCGTGGCTGTCCCTGGATCCCCTGGTCCTGAACGCGATCATCGCCGCGGCGATCGTGATCGTTGCCTCGGTGGCTGTGTACTTCCTGCTCAGACGCGACCGAGGTCCAGGACCATCCTGTAGCCGTCGCCGCCGTCTCCGTAGATGCCGCGGACCGTCTCGGTCCTGACGAAGCCATGCCTCTCGTAGAATGAGATGGCGGGACCGTTCGTGACACGGACCTCGAGCTGTACCCGAGGGGCGCCAACGGCGATCGATTCCGCCATTATGCGGTCCATGAGGGCCGAACCGGCCCCCATGCCGCGGAAGGGTCCCCCGACGGCCAGCAGGGCCACCGAGACCGCTCCGTCCTCCATGACGAAGGAGCTGAGCGCCCCGGCGGTCCCGCCGGTGACGGCCTCCGCGACGAGCTGCCCCCGGGGCCACTGGAGCATGAAGAACTCTATCGCGTCGGCCGACACGTAGTCGTCGAGGTTTTCAGTGTAGATGCCGTACATCGACGGCACATCGGCCCCTCCGGCCCTGCGGACCGTGAAGAACCCCATCGGTTCCTCCTCTTGCCCTTCTTCTTCGACTTCCCTCCGTGAGCCTTCGCTGCAGCGGCTATCGCGAACAGCAGCACCACGAGGATGACGATGATGTACTGCAGATTGCCGTCGAGCAGATCGGAGATGGGCGATTCACCATCGCCTGCGGGATCGTCGGACGGCGTCTCCGGGACGTCTCCCATGGTGTACTGGAACGTCACCGTCTTGGTGATGCCGGACGATATGTCGGTCACCTGGACCTTCAGGGTGTGGGTCCCGTCGGCCGGTCTTGCAACCTGCCTGTTGTTGTCGTTGGTGATGGGCTCCGATCCGTCACCGAAGTCCCAGACGAACTCGTAGTTCCCGGATGCAGGGGTTACGTTGACGGTGGCGACGATCTCCGAACCGGATTCGAAGACGTCGTCCATCTCGATGTATGCGGTGAATCCGCCATAGGTGTAGTAGCGGTCGAAGTCCTGGAGGAAGACCTCGGCGAAGAAGTCGGCCACCTCCTCGGACTCGATGGCGACGCAGCACTCCCTGTTCTGGAACATGGAGGTCTCGGTCCAGTTGATCGATGACACCCAGACGATGTCGTCGCAGATGACGCCCTTGTTGTGGACGTAGGGAGCATCCATCATGGCGACCTGGACGTTGGTCCTGGCGTTCATCTGGTCGACCTTGTCCTCGAGGTTGTCGCTGAAGATCACCCTGGTGTCCACCCCGCGCTGGGAAGTCTCGTCGAAGATCATCAGGGGAGATCCCTCGTCGAAGATGCCGAACTCGGAATAGCTCTGCTGCTGGGTATACAGCCTCTCCTCGGCTATGTTGGCGTAGTAGATCAGCGCGTTGTAGGAGTTGTCGCAGGAGAGGATGGGCGTGACCTTGGCGCTGTAGGAGGGGAAGTCCCCGGTGTCGGATGGGGGCTCGTACCAAACCTCGCCGCTCTGGAGGTTGTCGTAAACATCGGACAAGAGCTTGACATCGCCGTAGTCCATGGACCAGTCGTTCTCGAAGACCGACATCATGTACCCCGTGTACTCTGCGCCGGTCACGATCACTCCCCATCCGCGGTTCCCGCTTGTGCTGGAATCATAGGGGTCGTCGTCGAGGGTCCCGTTCATGTTCTGGGTGGTCCAGTTCTCGGATGTGACGATGGTGGTGTCCCCGTCGATGATGGCGAACTTCGCATGGTCGAACTGGAACCTGTTGTAGTCGTCCCCCACGCCGATGAGTCTGGCCTCCCCGCCGTTGGCGAGGAACTGCGTCCACTGCGGACCGGCGGAGACGATCGGGTCGTGGCCGCCATCCAGCGACTCCCCCTCGAGGAGCACGCGGACCTCCACACCCTCCTCGAGCTTCTCGCACAGGAGGGCGATGACGTTCTTGCTCCCGAGCTGGTACATCTCGATGCAGATGCTCTCGGTGGCGGATTCCAGCGCCTCGTAGATCGGTATCCCGCCGCTCTCGGGGAAGAGGAAAGGGGTGACCTCGGCGTCGTACTGGAGGGTGGGGGTGAAGGGATCGTTGATGCTGCCCTTGGTGTACTGGTACCAGTCGGACCTGTCGTCGTGGTCGACGGTGCCGGCGCGGTAGAACCAGCGGTCCTTCTCGGTCACAGCCGGGCCTTCCCAGTACGTGGGGTCGACTTCCACGTTTCCGTAGAACATGGCGTCCACGACGCGGTTGCCGTCCATCAGGTAGATGTCATCCCCTCCGTTGGCCAGGGTGAACCTGCCGGAGGACTCCACCTTCCCGTCGCCGATGACGACGACGTTGTCCTGCTGGGAGAACGGCTTGTCCTCCGAGATCTCAGAGACGATGACGAGCGTCTCGCCGGGTGCGAGCTTCATGCCCTGCGAGAACGAGAGCACCCCCTCGTTGTTGCTACCCGGGGGCATATCCCTGATCGTGTAGTCGCTGATGTCGACGGTCGATGTCCCGTAGTTGTGGATCGACACGCCTTCGCAGTCGAATGGGTTGACCTGGTACAGCATCACGCCGTCCATCTCCGCCTCCGCATCGGAATCCTCCAACGCGAACGGGGCGAGCACGGCGGCGACGACCAGTACCAGGGCCGTTGCCTTGATGAGCGCATCCATGGGTGAGAATCGGACGGTGCGCATTTAAGGGAAACGCAGAGCCGCAGGAACCGTCGTTTCTAGGAGCCACGGAAGGTGTTTCGAGGCCCCCGATCTGCGGGGGCCTGTGGGCATCAGGCCGCATCCGGTCTGGGCATGGGGGCGGATGCAGAAGGTTCCTCGGATCTCAGGCACCTCATGGCGTTGAGGATGGCCAGGATGGTCACTCCCACGTCGCCGAATACGGCAAGCCACATGTCAGCATGACCCGTGAGGGTCAGGGCCATGATTCCGAATTTCACAGCCAGAGCGAAGACGATGTTCTGTATGACTATGCGGTTGACCCTCCTGGCGAGTCCGATGCACGCGGGGATCTTCGAAGGCGCGTCGTCCATGATGACCACGTCCGCCGCCTCGATGGCCGCGTCGGATCCGAGCGCACCCATGGCGATGCCGATGTCCGCCCTGGCGAGGGACGGTGCGTCGTTGATGCCGTCCCCGACGAACGCGACCTTGCGACCCGCGGGGCACTCGGACATGATCCTCTCGAGCTCGTCGGTCTTGTCGCCGGGAAGCAGCTCGGATCTCACCTCGTCGATCCCCAGTCTGGATCCGACGTCGCTGCAGATATGCTTCGAATCCCCGGACAGCATGACTGTGCGGACCACATCCATCCCTTTGAGACGGGACACCGCTTCGCGGGAATCATCCTTGACGACGTCGGAGACGACGATGTGGCCCAGATACCTGCCGTCGCGTGCCACATGGACGTTGGTTCCCGCAACCTCCTCGTCGCAGTACGCGATGTCCCTGGACCTCATCAGGCGGTGGTTGCCCACCAGGACCTCGGAACCTCCGATGTTCGCACGGACGCCCATGCCCGCAACCTCCTCGGCTGATCCCACGGAGGATGGATCGATCGGATTCCTGCTCGCTCTGCGGATGGATGCCGAGATTGGGTGGTTGGATGCGGATTCCGCCGCGGCGGCCACATCGACCAGAGTGCAGTCGTCCGTTTCGACGGCATGGACCTTGGAGATCTCGAAGCGGCCCTGGGTGAGGGTGCCAGTCTTGTCGAACACCACGGAGTGGACCTTGGAGAGCGCCTCCAGATAGTTGGCGCCCTTGACCAGGACGCCCATCCTGGATGCCGCTCCAATCCCGCAGAAGTAGCTCAGCGGGACCGATATCACGAGCGCGCAGGGGCAGGACACCACCAGGAACGTGAGGGCGCGGTACACCCATGTCACCAGGTCCTGGCCGAGGATCGACGGGATGACGGCGATGACCAGTGCGGCGACCACGACAGCCGGCGTGTAGTACCTGGCGAACCTGGTGATGAACCTCTCAGCCGGGGCCTTGCGGGACACCGAGTCCTCCACGAGCTCCAGGACCTTGGCGACGGTCGAGTCCTCGTACTCCCTGGTGACACGAACGGTCAGCTTCGCGGAGAGGTTGACCGTACCTGATACGATCTCGTCGCCGGGAGCGACATCCCTTGGCACTGACTCCCCCGTGAGGGCCTTCGTGTCCAGGGAGGAGCATCCCTCCAGGACGATGCCGTCCAGCGGGATCTTCTCGCCGGCGAGGATCTCTATCGTCTCTCCGACGGACACCTCCTCGGGATCCACGGTCTCGGCCCTCCCGTCCCTGATTACGCGGGCGGATTCGGGCTGTATGTCCATCAGGTCGGAGATGGATTTCCTGGTGCGGTTCACGGCGCGGTCCTCGAACCACTCCCCCACCTGGTAGAACAGCATGACGGCGGCGGCCTCGGGGTACATCTGGATGGCGAAGGCCCCGAGGGTCGCGATGGACATCAGGAAGTTCTCGTCGAGGAAGTTCCCGTGCCCCATGTTCCTGGCAGCCTTGAGGAGCACGTCGTATCCTATGATCAGATAGGACGCGCCGAGGATGACCAGCTGAAGCCATCCGGGCGCATCTACGGCGTAGTGCAGGATGAGGCCCACTGCGAAGAGTACGCCCCCTCCGATCAGCCTCTTCTCTATCGTGCGCATCGGGATCACTTGAGCCTTTTCACTACGACCTCGTCCTCGATCCTCTTGGCGATCCTCGAGGCCTCATCGACGATGCGGTCCATCTCGGAATCCGGAGCCTGGATGGTCAGCTTCTGGGTCATGAAGGAGAGGTTGGCCTCCTCTATCCCGTCGATCTTCTGGACGGCGTTCTCAATCTTCGCCGCGCAGTTCGCGCAGCACAGGCCTTCGAGCTTGAGTACGGCTTTCATGGCTTTCTCACTTGAACAAGTGAACAACTGTTCAAGTATTAAACCATGCGGTATGAGACCTGCACGAGGGGAAGACGGTTCAGCGGATCTCCGCCAGACGCTTCGCGCGCTCCTCATCGGCGATCCTCATCTTCCTGATCAGATAGAATGCGGTGATCGCCGCCGCCACGATCACGAAGGCGGCACCGACGAATCCTATGGAACCCACGCCTGCGGACGAGTCGGTTACCCAGCCACCGACGAGCGAACCGCTGGCGATTCCGACATTGAATATCCCGCTGAATAACGACATCGAAATCGCAGTCCCATCCTCCGGCGATGCGCGGAGGGTCTCGTTCTGGAAGGCCACATTGAAGCATGTGGCGAAGAGTCCCCAGATGGCGCAGACAGCAAGCACGAGGAGCATCGAGACAACGGATGGCCTAAGTAGAAGGAGGCAGGCCGCCGCCCCGAGGAGGGCCATCATCATGAACCTGAACCTGGTCCTGTCGTAGAACTTGGTGAACAGGATGCTTCCCACGATCCCGAACGCGCCGAACACTGTCAGTGCGACGGTGGTCATCGTCTCGGAGAACCCGGCGATCTGCTGCAGGAACGGCTCGATGTAGCTGTATCCGGTGTAGTAGCCGGTGACGTAGATCGCGAGCATCACGTAGATGCCGATGAGCACCCTGTTGCTCAGCATGACCGGCAGACGCTTGAG
>CASFYI010000065.1 GCA_949298875.1 uncultured Methanomassiliicoccales archaeon
CGGCGAGGTC
This sequence comes from uncultured Methanomassiliicoccales archaeon, assembly GCA_949298875.1. Classification (GTDB taxonomy): domain Archaea; phylum Thermoplasmatota; class Thermoplasmata; order Methanomassiliicoccales; family Methanomethylophilaceae; genus Methanoprimaticola. The sequence continues at coordinate 11 of CASFYI010000065.1, forward strand.
TACGTGATATGCGAGGACGCGGCCGCCATGGTGCAGCGCGCGGGTCCGAGGATAGCGCAGACCGCGGAGCTCATCTCGACGATACTGTACCCAGGAAGCTCCGACATCGAGGTCCCGAAGATAATCGGGAGCGAGTACATGGACTATCTGACGTTCAGCTCCGATATGTCCTACAACGACTGAGGTTGAGAATTTGCGCGGAAGGACAGCGATAATCCTGGCGGCGATACTCGTCGCGATATCGTTCGCACCGGTCATCCAGGCCGACGCCGCATCGGGGACGGACGTCCTCATAGACATGGGCGACGGGAGGACCTCGTGGGCATCCGGATCCGGTTCGACGGTGATGGACGCGGTGGCCGACGCCGCATCGTCCGAGGGGATGGATGCGGAATACGACGGGAAGCTCACGGTCGACGGGGTCTCGACGGTCACCACAGGCTCCGAGGACACTGGAGGTACACTGAGCCAGACGGGTTCGACGGGCGTCACAACAGAGGCCTCCTGGAGGCTCTACGGGTGGACCGGGGACTCATGGGCAGAGGCCGATCCGGACGCCCCGGCATCCGATTACGGGGCGCTCGCCCTGGGGCTCTACCCCGAGAGCGTCATGCCCTCCGCGACACCTGACGACCCGAACGTCAGGACCATGTTCAGAGGGGACGCCCTCAACAGCGGCAACCAGGAGGCGATGTTCTCATCCTCCGCCGAATACGGGGTGGACTGGTACGAGCGCGGGGCCCCGTTCTCGAACCCGCTGTACGTGGACGGGCACATCATCCAGAAGTTCAGCACGTACACGACCGGGGAGAACAAGGGGTATGCGGTCGTGTCCTGCATCGACCTGTCCACCGGGGAGCACGCCTGGGACTTCAGGTTCCTGTCCGGCATGAACTACGAGTCATCCACACCGCTCATCGTCGGCGACTACGTCTACGTCGGGACGATGACCGGATACCTCTACAAGATCCCGCTGTGGGATGGCCCCGGCGAGGACAACGCCAACGTCACGTCCATCTCCAGCGCATCCTTCGCCGATGCGGAGCCCGCTCCGTCCTTCATCAGGGAGTTCGACACCGGCACGACCTACGACGCCGGATTCTCGTCCCTCGTGTACAGCGCGGGGGCGATCTACGCCACCCATTCTAACGGGATGGTGTACTGCTTCGATCTCGACCTGAACCTCGTCTGGTCGTACCAGATGGATGCCGGCGCGTACTTCATCGCGCCCACGGTCGTCGACGGCCTCGTGTTCACCAGCGCGTTCAACGGACACCTCTACATCCTCGATGCGGCGGACGGATCCGCCAGGGTGGATGAGGAAGTCTACCAGGTCCAGATCAGGGACAGGATGTACGGCGGGCTGGGGCAGATCGCCGTATTCGACACGGGTTCAACATATACGCTCATCTTCACAGTCACGGACGGCCTCGGGATGAGCCAGTCCAACTCCGGACTGGCGGTCTACGAGTACGACCCGTCCTCCGACATCGTCGTCCAGAGGTACATGAACACGGATATGGGCACCTTCGGTCGTTATGTGTCACCGGTGTCCAACGCCGGCTTCACTGGGGCCTACGTCACCGTATCCGAGGGGCTGGACTCCGCCCTGCTCAGGATAAGCACGGACGGGGTGGTCGAGAGGGTCACCGAGGGTCTGAAGGAGATCCATTCCGCAGGTGTCGTCGTCAACGGGGAGTGGCTGTACCTGACGAGCTACTCGTCGGCCGACCCCATCTACCGCATATCGCTCGCGGACGGCTCGATCGACGGCGTGGCATACTGTGCGCCCGAGGTCAGGAACTTCAACATGTCGTCCCCGCTGATCCTGGGGGACCTGTTCATCGGATGCACCGACTCGGGGCTGTTCGTGCTGGACGGGGTCTTCGCAGAGTACGTCGTCGCCGAGGACGTCCAGGGTGCGCCCGTCATCATCTACCTCGCGGCCATCGCCGCCGCCATAATACTGATCCTCGCGGCGATATGGGCGGCGATCAGGTTCGGGAAGGGGGAGGAGAAGCCCTTCAGATACCTCAAGGAGAGGTTCCTCTACTATCTGTACGGGGACAACCTCTCGCACAACACCAGGAACAGGCACAGGCTCAAGTTCGTGCTGATCGTGGCCGCGGTCCTGCTGTTCGTGTCGTTCACCCTATGCCTCTGCATCGGATCGACGCAGATCCTCAATCCGGTGGAGGCGTACTCCACGCTGTTCTCCGCCATAGCCAAGGGCGGGGTGGGACTGGATGCGACCGAGACGACGGTGTTCGTCTCCCGCCTCCCGAGGACCATCGCTGCGCTGGCGGTGGGCATGGGCCTGGCAGTGGCCGGCTCGATCTACCAGGCGATCATCAGGAATCCCCTGGTGGATCCGTACATCATGGGCGTGTCCTCCGGAGCGGGTGTGGCCGCCATCGCCGTGATAGCTTTCGACTTCACGTTCTTCGGCCTGTTCTCCGACCACTCGATATTCCTCACCGCAATCTCCGCCATCGTCGGAGGCCTCATCGCCTTCGGATGCACCATGCTCATCGCAGAGAAGGCCGGCGGCAGCTCGATCAACTACGTCCTGGCGGGAGTGGTCGTCGGACTGGCGTTTTCCGCCGTGCAGACCCTCATGCTCACGATGGCCGGGCAGAAGCTCAGCAACGCCCTATCCTGGCTCTACGGCTCCTTCGCGGAGGTTACATGGGCGCAGGTGGGCGTCGTTCTGTTCCTGTCCCTGTTCCTGTCGCTGGTGCCGATGCTCTGGGCGAAGGAGTTCAACTTGGTGCTGCTCGGAGAGGATCAGGCCCGCGAGATGGGTCTCAACGTCAAGCAGTTCAACAGGTGCATGCTGGTGCTTGCGTCCGTGCTCACCTCGGTGTGCGTCGCGTTCTGCGGTGTCATCGGGTTCGTGGGGCTGGTCATCCCCCACCTGTGCAGGATGCTGCTGGGCAGCGACCACAGGATGGTGCTGCCCGCATCGCTGTGCTTCGGCGCGGTCATGCTCATGCTGGCCGACCTGCTGTCCAGGACCGGGTACTACGGCCTGGAGCTGCCGGTCGGCGCCATAACCACGATCATCGGCATCCCGGTGTTCGCGTATCTGCTCATCAAGAAGGGGAGGATCTACGATGGATGATGTTCCGCTCCTCGAGATTCGCGATCTCGAGAAGACCTACGAGGACGGCTACCGCGCCGTGCGCGGCGTGTCATTCACGCTGGAGCCCGGCATGCTGGTCGGTCTGATCGGACCGAACGGGTGCGGGAAGTCCACCATGATGAAGTGCATCAACAGGCTCCACGACCCCACGGCCGGCGAGATCCTGATCGACGGGGAGTCGGTCCTGGACAAGAAGCCGGGCGAGGTGGCCAAGAAGGTCGCCACCGTCCCGGCTGAGCTCCGCGGGAGTTTCGGTCTGACGGTGTTCGAGACCGTGATGCTCGGGAGGTATCCGTACCTCAAGAACGTCTGGTGGGAGCCGGAGGAGGACGAGGAGATGGTCATGGACGCCCTGCGCAAGTTCGGCGTCGACCATCTGAAGGACCGCGCCGTGGGCGCGCTCTCATCCGGAGAGCGCCAGCGCGTGCTCATCGCCAAGGCCTACGTCCAGAACCCCCGCCTGATGCTGGTGGACGAGCCGACGTCGCATCTGGACATGAAGTACAAGCTGGATGTGATGGAGTATCTCAACGCCATGGTGAAGAAGGACATGACCGTGCTCGTCGCCGAGCACGACATCTCGCTCATGGCGAGGTACTGCGACAGGTGCATCATCATGCGCAAGGGCGAGATCGTCGACATCGGCGACCCGAAGAAGGTCATCACCCCCGAGCTGATACGCAAGGTGTACGAGGTGGACGCCTCAGTCGGGTTCGACGACGAGGGCGAGCTGTTCGTCCTGCCCAAGAGGTACCACAGCGACCACGGCACGCTTTAAACGTGGAGCGCATGGGGCGTCGCATGGTCAGATGCGTCAGGGTACCGAAGGCCGAGGGCGAATCGGCGAGGGCCAGGATCCTCGAGGCCGGTCTGCTGGACACCGCCCACAGGATCGGCTCCGAGGACGGCTTCCTGCTGATCCCGGTGACCTCCGATGTGGAGGGCATGGAGATGTGCGAGGCGGAGCTCCGCCCGCAGGAGCGTCCCGTCGGCGATTACAGGGAGCTCCTGACGCTGCCCGAAGGCCTAGCGGATCTCCTCCCGTCGTCCTTCGATGTGGTCGGGGACGTGGGCATGATCAAGCTCCCGGACGAGCTGATGCTCTTCAAAACCGACATCGGCACCGCCATGATGCGCGCCAACCACAGCCTTCGCTGTGTGTTCCTGGATTCCGGGGTCAAGGGGGAGCTGAGGGTCAGGGACCTGGAGCTCATCGCCGGCGAGGGGCCGTCGGAGACGGTCCACAGGGAGTTCGGCGCCAGGATGCACACCGACCCGGCCGTAGTCTACTTCAACCCGAGGCTGGCCGGCGAGAGGCATAGGATAGCCTCCCAGGTCAGGGAGGGGGAGGTCGTCATCGACATGTTCGCCGGCGTGGCGCCCTTCGGAGTACAGATCTGCAGGGCCGCGAAGCCGTCCGCCGTGTACTCGATCGACCTGAATCCCGACGCGGAGCGCTTCGCGCTGATGAATAGGAAGGACAACCACTGCGAGGTGCTGGAGCCGATCACCGGCGACGCCACGGTCGTCGTCCCGACCCTGCCGATGGCCGACCGCATCATCATGAACCTCCCACAGATCGCGGACAGGTTCCTCCCGCTGGCATTGTCCCATCTCAGGAGGGGCGGGACAGTCCACATGTACAAGATCATCGAGAGGGACGACTTCCCGAAGCTCTGCGAGGAGATGGCGGCCATGGCCGCCGAGGACGGGCATTCCATCTCCCTCGAGACCTCGGAGCTGAAGACATACTCCCCGACGATGAGCGTGTACTCGATCGACGTCCACAAGCTCCGATCGGAGTATCAGTTCCTCCGAAGCGACACCAGGCAGGCTTCTCGTTTTTCTGTCAATTCAAGGGTAATCCGGAGAGAGGCGGCGTTCCTTTCACCCCTCCCCGCCCCCGCCCGGGGGTCACTCGTCCGCTACCTCCATGACCCTGAGGCCGAAGGCCTCCGGACGGATCATCTTGGTGCGGACCTCGCACTCCCTGCGCAGCAGCTTGAAGTCCACGATCGGCGAGCCGAAGCGTTTGACCGCGTCCCAGAGGCATTCCGTGACGAGGCAGTGCCAGACGGTCCCGAGCAGCTGCCCCTGGACGTTCTTCGAATCCGATTCCGCGAGGATCCTGGAGTACTCCTTGTCCACCAGGTCCTGGGTCACGTACCTGAGGGCGATCTCGTGCTCGATGCTGGTGCCGTCGCGCTTCTCCTCGTTCCTGCTCGCCCTGCCGGCGATCTTGAACACGCAGAATCTGGAGTTCAGCACCTTGGCCCACACGGCTCTGCCGTACCTGTTGGTGAAGTCGTACCTCTTCACGACCACGCCCTCGCCGCATCCGGCGCCCTCGGCCACCATCCACGTGTTGTCCTCGTCGGCTATGCGCCCGAGCTCTTTCGGGTCCGGGTTATCAAGCACCGCCAGGGGCGGGATGCACTCTATGCCGTACATCCCGAGTATCGGCGCGTACTCCTCGTAGGGGATGTACGTCCTGCCGGCGCAGTCGAGGGCCCCGCCGCCCTCCAGGGGGTAGGTCATCGACGGGTCCTCGGCGGTCACGTCGAAGACGAGCCAGCGGTTCCAGATCTCGGGGACGTAGGACTTCACGGTGTGCGGGACCATCCACTCCCCGTAGAGGCGCAGCCCCGGGAAGTCCCTCAGGAACCTGGCTATGTTCTCATGGGACGCTACGAACTCCGCGAACGGCTCCGGCGGGCCGATCACCTTGTTCCTGCTCATGGTGCGCACCTCCCCGTCCTCCAGGTAGGCGCACATGTTCGATCCATCCATCTTCGGGAAGACGTGGCATCTCCCCTCGAGGAGCCCCTCCGCCTCGTCGGCGTCGAGGCGCTCCACGTGCTGGTATCTGATGAACACCATCTCTGTTCACTCCTCGGCCTCTGATGGCCGCGGAACTGCTCCAATCGTGAACGGTATTTGAAGAGACACGCATCCGAGTGACCGTATGGATGGATAATGCGACTGGATGCATTCTGATGGTAACTACAATCCCGCGGGCAAGGTTGATATACAGCCATCGATGACGCCGTGCCATGGTCTACATCGTCCGCATTGTGAAGGGCCGCTACACGTACATCTACGAGTGCCGCTCCCGCAGGGTCCCCGGCAAGAGGAACCCGGTGTCGGACAGGATCTACGTGGGCAGGGTCGACAACGAGACCCGCAGGTTCATACCGAAGAGATATGAGGTCACGGAGGAGGCGACGATCGAGGAGATCCTCGACGGCAGCTTCGTGCCGAAGCCGCTGCCGAGGATCCCGGCGTGCTATCTCCCCCTTAAGAAATACAGGACGGAGGGCCGAGGCCCTCCCTGTCTCAATCCTTCTTGAGGGGATCGAGGGTGATGCCAGTCTGGCCCTGGTAGTGTCCGCTCCTGGCCGCGTAGTCCTTCACGGTCTCGGAGTTCAGGGTCTCGAACACCATCTGGCAGAACCTCTCGCCGACGGGGATCTCGACGACGTCGTCGGTGGCGTTGTAGGCTCCGAGGGTGAGCGTCCCCTCGAACCCGGCGTCGATCTTCCCGAACGCGCCGATGCATCCCTTCCTGATCCAGGTGGTCCTCATCCAGAGCTGGGCGCAGACGTCCTTCGGCATCCTCACGCGCTCGATGGTGGACACGTAGAACATGGTCCTCGGCGGGATGGCGACGGTGCCCTCCCTCTTGACCTCCGGGTCCCCGCGGACCGATATCTCGGCGATCCTGAGGTCGTAGCCGTTGGGGGTGAGGCCCCTCTCGGAGAAGTCGGAGATGCCCAGGTACCCGGTCATCAGGCTCTCCATGATGTCCCTGTCGGAAAGAATTCCCATGAGGGTCCGGATGGGCGCATCGCTTATAACAGGGTCGATTCGTTGACGGTGCATGAAGTATCCCGGATTCCTCTCGAAAGGCGACGTCATCGGAGTCACCGGCCCCTCGGCCGGGGTCACGGAGGCCACCGACCGCGCAAGGTTCGCGAACGCCAGGCGCAGGCTGGAGGAGAGGGGGTACAGGGTCGTCGAGACCCCGGACACGTTCATGTGCGACGAGCAGGGGCGCAGCGCCCCGGCGGAGCAGCGCGTGGAGGAGATGGATTCGCTGTACGGGGACGATTCCGTCAGGGCGATCTACGCCGCGTCCGGAGGGGACTACGAGTTCGAGATGCTCCCGCTGATGGACTGGGATCTGATAGAATCGAACCCGAAGTGGTTCCAGGGATACTCGGACAACACGACCCTGCTGTTCAAGATCACCGCCGAGCACGACGTCGCCACCGTCTACGGGGGCAACTACGGGGACTTCGGCATGGAGCCCTGGCATCCCAGCGTGGAGCAGTCCCTGGAGTTCCTGGAGGGCCGCAGGACGTCTCAGAGGTCCTTCGCCAGGCACGCAGAGGGCTTCGCCGACAGGGTCACCGGACTGGAGCCGTTCAGGGAGGACGCCGACACCGTCTGGGTCTCCCCGTCCGGGGACGCGAGGTTCGGAGGGAGGCTCATTGGCGGGTGCATGGACGTGATCGACTGGTTCGTCAGGTACGACACGGCCGACGCGTCGGGGTTCGTCGACAGGTACGGAACGGACGGCATCGTCTGGTACCTGGAGACGTACGACATGGCCGAGGACCGCATCAGGACCCTGCTGAGGCTCATGCGTGAGAAGGGCTGGCTGCGGGAGTGCACCGGGTTCGTGTTCGGCAGGCCGCTTTTCTATCACGGCGAGTCCCCGTACAACGACGCGGTCATGGCCGAGATAGGGGACATGGGTGTGCCGGCCGTGTTCGATGCAGACGTCGGCCACAAGGCCCCGAGGATGACGTTCGTCAACGGCGCCATGGCGGAGTTCGACGTGAGGAACGGCGCCTGCGAGCTGTCGTACAGGTTCGTCTGATCCGCCAATTCCGCCGTTCCTGCCATCGTCTCCTGTTAAATACAGGATTTGATTGCGCTCAAAATCACTATGGACGTCAAGACGATAGCAGGCAAGACCGTGTTCTTCGCGGTGATGGTCATCTTCATAGCGGGGTTCTCGGCCGCCTTCGGCCAGGAGAACTCGCTGGTGGGGGCGGTCATCGTGGTGATGGCCCTCATGCTGCTCCAGAGGGACCTCTCGGCCCGTCCGCTGGTCAATCTCGGAGGGATACTCGGGCTGAACTTCGCGATGGGGCTGTGCGCCTACGTCTCCCTAATGGACGAGTATCTCGGCCTGGTGCTGAACCTGGCCCTGGTGTTCGCCGTGGTGTTCCTCACCCTGCAGGATCTGGCGTCCCCCATGCACTTCCCGTTCATGCTCGGCTACGCGTTCATGCTCGCCGTGCCGGTCACGGCGGAGCAGCTGCCCGTGAGGCTGCTGGCGCTGGCCGTCGGATCCGTGCTCGTGGTGGGCATGAACTGGGCTGTGAACCGCAGGCGCTTCGAGATGACATCACACAGGGGCATGGAGGCCCTGTGCCGCGCCGTCGCATCCGCTGCTAGGGATGCGGCCTCCGGAGGGCATCCCGATGCCTCCGCCTTCGACGCGTCCTGCAAGGGTCTGGGCGCCGCCCTGGGCGACCGTCTGAAGTCCAACTTCTTCACGACGCCGGCGGACCGCTCCCTGCTGGATCTGATGGTCGCAGTCAGGGGGCTAGGCCGCAGGGCGTGCTCATCGGAAGCGAATCCCAAGCTCCTGGAGGGCGTGGCGTCGCTGATGGACGTCCTGGCCGACCACGAGGCCGGGAGGGCGTCCCTGGAGGACTTCCGCGCCGCGTACGCGGATCTCCGTTCCTCCAACCGCGGGGCGGACCCGCTGATGATGTCGGCTGTCGCAACCGTGGACGACGCCCTGTCGAGGCTATCCGGGGCCAGTGCATCGTTCTCCGGAGGGAGGCCGCCGGTGCGCGCCCTGGGCGTCCGTCTCAGGGAGGACCTGAGGATCGACTCCGTCAGATTCACCTTCGCCGTCCGCATGACTCTGCTCTTCGCTATGTGGGCGTTCGTCTGGCAGCACTGGGACCTGGAGAACGCGAAGTGGCTGCTGTTCACCACCGTGGCCATAGTGCAGCCCTACGTGGACGGATCGATGCAGAAGTCCGTTCGCAGGGTCGCGGGGACCCTGGTCGGAGCGGTGGCGTTCATGGCGCTGGCTGTGCTCACCGGTTCGGACGTGGCGCTGATGTCGGCCGCGCTGATGCTGATCAACTACGTCTACACAGTCCTCGATCCCAAGAGGTACGACGTTCAGATGGTGTTCATCACCGTCTCCGCGCTGATAGCGGCGAGCATGGCCGTCCCGACGGACACCGCGGTGGCCGAGAGGGTCCTGTACATACTCGCGGGCGTGGCCGTCGCGACGCTGGCCAACTTCGTCATACTGCCGTACCGTCTCGGGGAGGAGACGCTGGATCTGGCGGCCAGGCATCTGGCGCTCGCGAGGGAGCATGTCTCCTGCCTGATGTCCTCGCTCCGCGGGAGCCCCGATGACGAGGCGGAGGCCAACTGCGTCGTGAAGTCCGCCGCGGTGTCCAGGAAGATCGCCATGAACGCCGAGAGGGAGCCGTCCCCCGAGCTGGAGGCCCTGGCGGATTCGCTGGACGACCTGGCGGCCAGATGCGCCGCCGCGTACCGCTCCGCCCGCGACGCGGGTCCGGAGGCCAGGGAGGCCGCCGTGAGGCTCCTGGAGGGGTCCGCCCCGCAAGATGGGAGGGAGCTGTCTCCTGCGGACTCCGACTTCCTCGACGGCGTGGCCGGGGTGGTGGATTCATACCATGCCAGCCGCGACAGGCTTGCCGATCTCGCCGTGGCAGGCAGGGTCCGATCGGATTCTCCCGCCGTCCCATGCTCTGCAGAAGGGTTACATAGAAGTAACGAATTGTAATTTAAATCGGAGATACAATACATAATGCATCCTATCGAAGACGGAAGATCTTCGGTACAGGAGGCATGAAAGGATGCAGAGAAACATAGGTGCGGTCATGGCGCTGAATCCGATGCCGATCGTGGTGGTCGGAGCCATGGTGGACGGAAAGCCGAACTGGACCGAGGTCGCCCATTCGGGCATCGTCGGGATGGATCGCATCATGGTGAGCATGGTGAAGGCCCATCACACCAACAAGGGGATCAGGGAGACCGGCAAGGTCTCCGTCTGCCTGGTGGACGAGGGGATGCTGAGGGAAGCAGACATCGCAGGGGTCCTCACAGGCAACAAGGACGACAAGTCGGGCATCATGCCCTGGCACCCCGGCACCAGCGGAGCGCCCATACCGGACAGGGCGCCGGTCGTGATGGAATGCGAGGTCTACCAGAACGTGGAGACCGAGGGCTTCGACAACTTCATCCTGGACATCAGGGCGACCTGGGTCCAGGAAGAGCTACTGACGGACGGCAAGATCGACTCCTCGAAGGTGGGCGCGGTCCTTTTCGACGGACCCACCTACTCCTATGTCAGGACCGGGGAGACGATCTGCCCGTGCACCTCTCTCGCCAAGAAGTCCTGATACGGACAAAACGGGGCGGACGATTGGACGGGTCCGTCCCATTCCTTCATTTTTCCACATCATGCGTCGTCAGGATCCACGATACGGCTCCCTTGTCACGAGGCGATCGGGACATGGAATCCCCTGAACGAAGAATTGTTGAAGAAGAATGGTGCAAGGGACGAGATTTGAACTCGCCTCGGACACTGCAACATCTGCGGTTGTAATCTCACGGAACGCAATCTCTTGCGTTCCCATGTTGATTCCTCTTGCGTGCATCCCAACACGCACTCACCACATGGGGATGGTCAGTATTTATGGTCTGCAGTGGAAACGGGGGTACTTCCTCTACCGCGGAATGAGAATATGGTATGGGTGCGGCACACGCACTCTCGTTCGCATAAGCGTACGGTCACGGAGACGCACCCGGTTGTGATGGAAGGATGGATCGGGTACGATATAACGGTCTCGCCCGATCCGATGGTTGGAAAAAAGGTTCCCCTCAACCATGTTGGGGGTTCAGAACCAGCTCTGGCTGAGCATGACATCGGACTTCTCGTCCTCGGACACCCCTATGTAGCGGAGCGTGACCTTCGTATCCTCGTGGCCCAGGATGCTGGCCAGTATCTCCAGCGTCCTCTCGGTGGGGTTCTCAAAGTAGGTCAGCCTGGCGAACGTCCGCCGCAGCGTGTGGTTGGAGAACTCCACCCCCGACTTCTCGCGGATGCCCTTCAAGATGCTCTTGTCGAACCCCGTACCGGCCTCGTTGTAGTGATGCGGGTGCCTCGTCTGGGTGAGGAACAGCTCCGGATCGGGTTCGTAGTCGGGATCGAGGTCCCTCTCGTCGGAGATCTGCATCTCCCTCCAGCGGAGCATCTCCTGGATCTGGAGCCTCGCGCCCTTGGAGTAGGGCACGAAGCGGTACTTCCCGCCGCCGTGTCCCTTCCCGCACACTATGACGCCGTCGTCGGTGATGCCGTCCACCCTCAGCCTGAGGACCTCGATCCTGCGGAGCCCCATGGTCAGCATCAGCACGAGGGCCGTGCGCTCGTGGACGGTGTAGCCGTCGCATGCCATGAGGACGGCGGCCTGCTCCCTCTCCAGCCAGTCCTTGCCGGGGTGGACGTCCGAGTTCTGCCAGTGGAGCTCCATGCCGTCGATCACCGAGTTACCGTTGAACCTCAGGTAGCGCCCGAAGAGCATGATGTACCACTTGACGGTGTCCGGGGAGAGGCCGGCGAAGCCGACCTCCCTGAGGAAACGGATCTCCTTCGTGTCGACGGCCAATGCCTCGTAGTTCAGCCCCACGTCCATGAGGAGCTTGACGCACCTGCGGGTGGCGGCCCAGTTGGCCTTGACCGTATGCCAGTTGATGTTGCTATCGATCAGGTGCCTCCACCACGCCTGGAGGTCCTCCTCGACGGTGTCGGGGAAGAGGTACTCCCCGCGGGGGATGGATCCGATGGCCGGCCAGTTGCGGCGCTTCTCGTTCCACGCGACGCTCATCTGACATTCGTACTGCTTGAGGAATGCTCTTGCTTCCATGCCGTATGGATTCGGCCGGGCAATATTTAATAGTTACATTTGTCATTATTTTAATGACATTTGTGCTTAGAGTTCGGCAAATTCTAATTACAAATGTATTTAATATAATAACAAATGTAGGTAATCATGGGATGCAAGGTACCGATGACCGTGACGGTACGGCTGGACAGATACACGCAGTGCCAACACCTGATCGAGGCGGGCGAGTTCGAGAACA
>CASFYI010000066.1 GCA_949298875.1 uncultured Methanomassiliicoccales archaeon
ATCAGAATGATGTGATGGCGGGGTCGCCCCCGCCTGGAATTGGTTTCAGATGAGGTCCTCGAATCCCTCGACGACCTTGGGGAACCTCTCCTTGACGGCCTTGAGGAGGTTGTAGACGTTGACCTCGCCGATGTCGGCGGTCTTGATCATCTTGATGAGCTCGTCGATGGTCTCGTCGTCCAGGGTGGCGAGCTTCTCCTTGGCCATGAAGTTCCTGTAGAGCTTGTCCTCCATCCTGTCGCGCCACATCTTCTCGTACGCCATGAGGGCCTTCTTGGAGAAGTCGCCGGTCTTGGCGCACTCGGTGAGGACCTTTCCGGCGTACATGCCGGTGCGGCAGGCGTGGGCGATGCCTCCGCCGGTGATGGGGTCGATGATCCTCGCGGCGTCGCCGACGAGGACGATGTTGTCGTCCACGGCGCAGTCCAGTCCGGGGCAGGTGGAGACGAATCCGCCCATGATCTCCAGGATCTGTCCCTTGGCGAAGCGGGGGTCCTTGGCGATGAAGTCGTCGAGGTAGCGCTTGGCGTCCCCGTCGCCCTTGCACAGCCTGCCCATGACGCCGATACCGACGTTGGCCACGCCGTTGCCCTTGGGGAAGATCCAGATGTATCCTCCGGGAGCGACGGATCCGATGACGAACTCGCAGTAGTCGGGGGCGACGTCGATGTTGCACATCCTGTACTGGATGCAGGAGTCGATGTCGCTCAGGCTCAGGTTGGTGTCGATGCCGGCCCACCTGCCGACCTGGCTCTCGTACCCGTCGGCGGCGACCACGCACTTGGCGCGGATCTCGATCTCCTCACCCATGCTCCTGGCCTTGATTCCGACGAGCTTCCCATCCTCGCGGATGACGCCGGTGCAGGAGGTGCGCATCATGATCTTGGCGCCGGCCTCCGCGGCCTTCTTGGCGAGGGCCTTGTCGAAGATGTGCCTCTCGAGGACGTACCCGACCTCGGCGCCGGCCTTGGACTCGTCCAGCTGGAAGGTGGTGCCCTGGGGCGATTTGATGATGGCCCCCTTCATGTCCCCGCGGATCCAGGACGGGTCGGGCTCGATGCCGACCTCCTGGAGCCACTTCTTGGAGACTCCCTCGGCGCACCTCAGGGGGGCGCCGATCTCGGCCTTCTTCTCGATCAGGATGGTGTCGAGACCGCCCTCGGCGCAGTACCTGGCGGCCATGCTTCCGCCGGGACCGGCTCCGCAGACGACCACGTCGCACTGGAGGGTCCTCATGCCTTCGCCTCCAGGCTCAGGGCGCTGACCGGGCAGAGCTTCACGCAGCGGCCGCACCTGGTGCAGTCGTCGTTGAACTCGAGCACGAAGTCGTTCAGGAAGATGGCGTTCTGGGGGCAGGAGCCCACGCATCCTCCGCAGTGCAGGCATCTGTTGACATCCACTATCATGGGGGATCACTCCTTGGCTGGTTCGGGGCCCCTGTCCTCGATCGGGACGATGAGGGCGTCCGCGAGCTCCTTGGCCTCCTTGGCGTGGGACTTCCTCCACTCGTCGAGGGGCACGGAGAACTTCTTCTCCACCTCGACCCTGTACTCGGGTCCGGTGTTGTAGGCGCAGAAGGGGATGACGCGGAGGTCGGGCGTCACATAGTGCACGCCGCACCTCCTGACCCTCTCCACGTCGTAATTGTAGTTGTCCTGGAAGTGCATGCCCGCGACGAGCATCATCTTCCACGAGAACGCCGCGAGGGTGTCCTTGGACTTGTCGGACATGACGTCCTTGATGAGCTCGACGAACTTCACCTTGGTGAGGCCCTCGGGCATCTTGGACTCGTCGACGCAGCTGTTGAGCAGCTTCACGAGCTTGGCGACGTACAGCTTCTTGAACCTGGAGTTCTCAGCCTTGTCCGCGATCTCGTTGAGCCCGGCGGAGAACCTGGTGATGTCCACGAACCTGGGGAACGGGGTGACGTTGCCCTTGTCGTCCTGGAACAGGTAGGTCGCGATCCCGCAGTGCGGGTGGGTGGTGAAGGTGACCTTGTTCTGCCCGAGGATGATGGACGCGAACTTGGAGATGGGGGCGACGACGGGGACGGGGTACCAGTCGTCCTTGGTGGTGTACCCGGTCTGCTCGCTCACGCAGCGCACGAGGTCGGGCAGGGTGAACCTGCCGGTGGTGCGCTCCTCCTCGGTGACCCTCCCGGTGAAGGAGATGGGCTGGAAGTTGACCCCGCGGATGACGTCGGAGTTCTCGAAGGCGAACTTGATGATGTCGCCGACGATGTCGTCGTTCATGCCCTTGCCCACGACGGGGACGAGCACGATGGACGGGGGCTTGATGCCCTCCTCCCTGAGCTTCCTGCAGTTCTCGATGACGCCCAGCTTGATGTGCATCATCTTCCTGCCCCTGGACCTGAGGTAGACCTCGTCGGTGAGGCCGTCGAACTGGAGGTAGATGGTGTTCATGCCGGCGAGCTTGGAGTCCTTCAGGAACTGGTAGTCCCTGGCGAACTTGATTCCGTTGGTGGCCACCTGGACCTGGGCGAAGCCGAGCTTCTTGGCATCGGCGACGGCCTCCACGAACTGGGGGTACACGGTGGGCTCGCCTCCGGCGAACTGGACGGCCGTGCATTTGATCGGCTTCTCGGAGCGGAGGGCCACGAGCATGTCGTGGACCTGCTCGAAGGTGGGCTCGTACACATATCCCGCATCGTTCGCGTTGGCGAAGCAGATCGGGCAGTTCATGTTGCACCTGTTGGTCAGGTCGAGGTTGGCGATGGCGGAGCAGGAGAGCATGTCGACCCTCTGCCCGTCGATCATGATGTGGACGGTGTCGTCGGGGTCGTCGCCGATGGTCCTGTCCATGGCGTTGTGGAGTCCGATACCGTCGTATGCGTACTTCTCGGCCTTGAGGTACAGCTCCTCGTCGCCCCAGTAGAGGTCGGAGAACTTGCCGTGCTCGGGGCAGGTCTTGTCCATCCAGACCTTTCCGTCTTTGGCGTAGATGTCCGCATCGATCATCTTCCCGCACTCGGGACAGATAGAGCGGGTCTTCTTCGGAAGGCCCCTCTTCAGCGCGTAGTCCTTCGAGGTTGCAGTCATAACGGAAGGTCCCGACGTTTTACTGCTATAAAAAGACGGACTCGGCCGCTTCGGGACGGCCTGAACCGCTGGCACATGCCGGACGACGGATGCTGGCACATCCCACGGTTCCGGGGCGAATCCAGACATCCCGCGCCGTCCGGCTCTACGCATCTAATTACGTGCATGAACCCTTGCACTGACGCTCGCCCTTTATCCGTCCCCGGCGCGAGCCTCCGGGCATGAGGATGAACGACACTCGCGGGAGCATGCCCTTCGCCGTGATCGCGGTCACGATACTGATCGTATCGGTGGCCGCGGGCGCTGTCATGGCGGGATACGAGCGCTCCGCGGACAACGCCGGGAGCGTGGCGGACGACGTAGACGCCGTGGACGACGCCCTCGCCGACATCACTTCGTACGTCAACAGGGGCCTGGGCGAGAAGGTCAGGGAGGTCTCCCTGCGCAGCGCCGACGAGCTCGGCGTCCCGGCGGACGGGGACAGGAGCGAGCTGGAGAGGCGCGCCGACGCCTTCCGCGGGATGACTGAAGAATGGATAGCCTACCAGTTCCCGATCAGGAGCGGGGGTGCCGTGGCCACATACGTGAGCCACTCGGTGGACCTGGCCGCCGACCCCGCGACCGTGGACTCGGAGCTGGGCATGGACGGCTACACCCCAGCCTACCTCCGCGGGAAGGGCACGATCACCGTCGTGGTCGAATCCCAGTCCGGCAGGGCGGAGACGGATATCGAGGTGGACACCGACGGGAGCTACGACCTCCCGCTGGCTGTGGAGAGGGCCTCCCTCTTCGAGTCCATGGCCGGGGGCGGCGGGATATCGCTGTCGCAGATGATGGAGTACCAGCTCCAGGCCCTCGCCGAGTACAGGATCCTGAACGGCTACGGGTCCCAGTCCGCCTACGGCGACATGGGGACGCACGGGATCCTCACAGCGGAGGACGTCTCCGCGGCGCTGTCCCAGTCGCTCGACGCGATCTCCGCGATATGCTTCCGCGACGGCGACGGCGATCTCACTTCGGAGAAGAGGATCGACCTCGCCGACATCCTGGCCTCCGACGACGGCACGGTGAGGATAGACCTCTCCGCCGTCTACGCCCAGGCTCTGGCATCCGCTGCCGACGACATCGCGCTGAGGTGGATGGACTACCTGTACGGCTACGAGCTCCTGGAAGGGTTGGATAAGATCCTGGACCCCTTCGGCGAGGCCCTCGACTCCCTCGGGGCGTTCCTCAGGGGCGAGGAGACGGTCAGCGGCGTGCCTTACCTCAAGAGGTTCATGGAGTCCAACGGGGTTCCCGAGAGCGGCTACAGGTTCCCGGGATCGGGCACGACGACGGTCACCGCCGGCGGGATCACGGTCACCGTGTCCAACCCGACGGCGGACGTCCTGGACCAGCCCTGGCTGAAGGACTTCAAGGAGAGGTACGACAGGGAGGACGACTACGTCCGCGACTTCTTCAACGGGGTGGTCAACGGAGCGGCGGCGATGCTCGCCGACCGCATGGACCTGGGCGTCATCGAGATCCGTGTGGACCCGTCCGACGGCGAGGGGTTCCTGGAGCAGCTGTCCCGCGAGTTCCTGGAGAGGACGGAGGAGTGCATGGAGGGGGTGGGCGAATGCCTGGAGTCCTCCCTCGGGGACTCGAAGGTGTACGACGAGTTCTACGGCGCCCTGGCCGACGAGATCCAGTCCCACGCGTCGGACATGGTGCTCTCGGACGAGCTCCGCTCGCGCATCCAGTCCGCCTTCGCCTCCGCCATCGCCGAGAGGGAAGAGGAGGCCGAGGGGTCCGGCGAGGGGTACGAGGCCCCCGACCTGGGGGCGATCATGTCCTCCCAGGCCGTGTCCTCCGCCCTGAGCTCCTACGCCTCCGGCGTGCAATCCGACCTCGGGGTCTTCGACCCGCTGAGGGAGGTGGAGGACGGCGACGGGAGCATCCTGAAGACCGCCGCCACCTGGATCTGCTCCTACGGCCTGGCCCTGGTGGACATGCTGTCCCCCGCGGAGAGGAACGCATCCAACATGGTCACCGAGGCGCTGGCCATCAGCGGCACCAACCCCTACGGAGGGGTGTTCGACCTCCCCGGAGGCGAGGGGTTCGAGCTCGTCGACGGCGACGGCAACGTCACGGACGAGAGGCTCTCCGCCGACGTCTCCTTCGCCCCCGGGATCGTGGACATCCGCATCGACGGCGACAGGTGCGTCCACACCGTCGGCTTCCGCGAGAACCCCAGCGCCGCATACTCCACCACCTTCGTGGTCACCCTGCAGGGGACCGTCGCATACGACATCGTCGGGACCGGGTCCCTCTCGTCCGCGATGGGCTCCGAATCCTCGGTCTACTCCAGATGGTTCGAGGTCGACGCGACGATCGAGGTCACGGCAGCGTCCGGGTGGGCCCTCGCCGGCCTGACGTACCAGCCGAGCTGCACCGTGCTCACCGACCTGTGGGAGCTCGTGCTCGACGCCCTCGGCCCGATCGTGGAGCCCCTCCGCCAGGTGCTGGAGGCGATGCGCGGGGCGCTCGTGGCCCTCGGCGAGACGATCACCGACGTGGCGGGTTTCCTGGCGGAGAACCTCCTGAGGCTGTACAACGTCCTCATGGACCCGCTGGGCGCCCTGGGCGAGCTGCTGGACACCCTCGTCGAGGAGGCCGTGTTCGACTTCCTGGTGCGGATCGACCTCGGGACCCAGATGTTCCAGCTGGACTTCTTCGGATGCACCCTCACCATCGCGACCAACGCGGTGACGTGGGCCGCGAACACGAAGACCCTCCTCGAGGTGACCCTCACCGTCCCGGTGGCCGGCGTCATCGTCACCGCCGGGATCGTGGCCAAGGTGCGCGGGGACCTGAGCGCCGAGAACCTCGTGGTCACGGGCTTCGGCGGCATAGAGGACGCCGACGGGGACTGGGACGTGGACGGGACCTTCGACCCCCTGATGAAGGGCGGGAAGTACATGCTCACCATCGACGGGGACGTCGGGGAGGACTCCGTGTCCCTGGTCGCCCCGAAGCTGGACGAGTATCACGAGACGGGATTCGCGCTCAGCGACATACCCGGCCTCGGCGAGATCATCGACAACATCCCGATCCCCATGCTCGGGGTGAACGTGGGACTGGACGTCGGCGTCAGCGTCAAGTTCGGGAGCGTGAGCATCCAGGGGCTGATCATCAACGAGGTTGAGACCAACCCGGAGGGCACCGACAGGGGCAACGAGTGGATAGAGCTGCTCAACAACACCGGGTCGACCATCGACCTCGCCGGATACTCGCTCAGCTACGGCACCAGGTCCAAGGCGAGCACCATGGACCTCTCGGGAGACCTCTCGCCGGGGGAGTTCCTGGTGGTCAAGCCGACGTTCACCCTGGTGAACACCTCCGGCAGGACGCTGACCCTCCTCGACCCGGAGGGCACCGCGATAGACGAGCTCGCCGTCAAGGCCGACGGCGCCAACGACGGGATGACCTGGCAGAGGGAGTCCGACGGCTCCACCAAGTGGGTGCTCGCCGAGGGCACCATGGGCAGGTCCAACGAAGGCCCGATCAAGATCTTCACGCCCGACGAGATGAGGCACGCGGTGTGGGAGGGTGTGCAGAAGTCCTTCAACCGCATAGGCAGCATCACCGACCTGGACTCCCTGGCGGACTTCGTCCAGTACCTGGTGAGGTACTCTGTCGAGGATCTCATCGACACGGTCTCCGCGAAGCTCATCGAGGCCTCCGTCTACGCGAAGGTGGACGTGAGGGACGCCACATCGTCGGTCACCGCCGGAATCGAGGTGGCCCTCCGCACCGACGGGGACCTGGTCAGGGACTGCCTGAGGTACATCTCCGGCCAGGTGCAGTCGATAATCCTGGGCACCAGGAGCCCGTACGGCGTGGACCCGCTGGGCATGTTCACGGAGAACGTCGACCTCCAGGTGACCTTCCATGCGGGGGTCGGGTTCCCCAGGCTGCTCTCCAAGGGCGTGGAGGATCTCGGGATCGACCTCCCGCAGATGGACCTGTG
Source organism: uncultured Methanomassiliicoccales archaeon (assembly GCA_949298875.1). Lineage (GTDB taxonomy): Archaea > Thermoplasmatota > Thermoplasmata > Methanomassiliicoccales > Methanomethylophilaceae > Methanoprimaticola. The sequence goes on from CASFYI010000066.1 coordinate 7,072, forward strand.
CGTGGTCTTCCGCGCGAACCTGGCATCCCTCACCCGCATCGTCGGCTCCGACACCGGGGACCCCGGGATCGACTTCGGCATAATGGCGAGGGACTGCCCCGCGGCCGTCGTGGACGCGATACCGCGCCTGTCCGTCAAGGAGGGGATGTCCTACGACCTCTGGCTCTTCCGCGCGGAGGTGTCCGTGGCATGACGTCGGGTTCCGTACGCCCGGGGGAGTCGGACCCCATCCCCTTATATGCGCGTGCGCATCCTCCGGCCATGGCCGCGATGGATTTCAAGATACCCACCGTCCTCACCTCGGAGGAGCTCATGGAGAAGGCTTTCCACAGGGCATCCAAGATCCGCAAGGAGGGCGTAAGCTCGCTGGACACCAAGAAGAAGACGGCGCTGGCGAAGGTCACCGCATCAGGGGACATCGTGGTCACGGCGCTGAACGGATACGTGGAGCGCTTCCCCAGGCTGGAGAAGGAGGACGACTTCCTCCCCGAGCTCGTGGACATCGTCATCGGCATCGACCGCTACAAGAAGGCGCTGGGCGCCGTCAACTGGTGCGCCACCAGGGCGGACAAGCTGAGGAACGACACGCTCAGGGACATCCGCAGGACCAAGGACCCGGAGATCGTCGAGGCCGCCAGGAGGAGCTTCTACGGGAGGCTCAACTCCTACGTCGACCGCATCTCCGACGACCTGCTGTTCCTGCAGGACGCCAAGAACAAGTTCAGGAGGCTCCCCGCCGTGGACCCCAAGCTGCCGACCGTCGTCGTCGCCGGGTTCCCCAACGTCGGGAAGAGCAACCTGGTCACCGTGCTCTCCAGCGCGGAGCCCGAGATCGCGCCCTACCCGTTCACCACCAAGGGCGTCATAGTCGGCCACATCCAGGACGACTGGCGCAAGTACCAGATCATCGACACCCCCGGGCTCCTGGACAGGGAGTTCGACAGGAGGAACGACATCGAGAAGCAGGCCGTCCTCGCCCTGAGGTACCTCACGGACGTCATGCTGTTCGTGCTCGACCCGTCGGAGACCTGCGGATTCCCCATGGAGATGCAGGAGAGGCTGCTCGCCACCGTCAGGAAGGGGTTCCCGGGCGTCGTCATCATCGAGGCCGAGAGCAAGAGCGACATCCTCAAGACCGGCGACGACAGGATCCACTTCTCCGCCCAGACCGGGGAGGACATGGACGTCCTCACCGAGAGGCTCATGGAGGAGCTCCGCTCGGTCGCCCGCCGCAAGGCGGCGGAGGAAGAGGAGGAATGACCGGCGGCCCCGCCTGCAGCGAGGAGATGCAGGCGTACTTCTCGGAGCTCTCGAGGAAGAACGAGGAGTGCTACGACATAGCCAGGAAGGCCCGGTCCATGGGGTTCGACCCCATGACCGACGTGGAGATCCCCCAGGCGGAGGACCTCGCGTCCCGTGTGGAGAAGCTCCTGGCCGACTACCACGTCGAGGGCGTCGCCGAGGACATCAGGCGCCTCACGGCCGAGTTCGGGAACCGCGAGCTCGTCGCCCTGATGGTCGCCAAGGAGATGGCCAAGCGCCCCGCCGAGAGCCAGGAGAAGGCCCTGGACAGAGCGGTGAGGGTGGGCCTCGCCGTCCTCACCGAGGGGATCCTGGTCGCCCCGCTCGAAGGCATAGCCGACACCCGCATCGGCAGGAACTCCGACGGCTCCACCTACGTGGACCTGATCTTCGCCGGACCCATCCGCGCCGCGGGAGGGACCGGGCAGGCCATGAGCGTCCTCATCGCGGACGTCGTCAGGACCGAGCTCGGCATAGGCAAGTACATACCCACCGAGGGCGAGATCGCCAGGTTCGACGAGGAGATCCCCCTCTACAAGCAGTGCCAGCACCTGCAGTACACCCCGACCTCCGAGGAGATCGACCTCATCGTGAGGAACTGCCCCGTCTGCGTCGACGGCGAAGGCACCGAGACCATGGAGATCTCCGGTTTCAGGGACCTCCCCAGGATCGAGACCAACCGCGTCAGGGGAGGAGCCTGCCTGGTCATCGCCGAGGGGATGTGCCAGAAGGCGTCCAAGCTGAAGAAGCACGTCGACAAGCTCGGCATGACCGGCTGGGAGTTCATCGGCAAGTACCTGGACGCCCACAAGGCCGACAAGAAGCCCGACGCCATCAGCGACGCCCCCAAGAGGGTCGAGCCCAAGGAGAAGTACCTCATGGACATCGTCGCCGGACGCCCCATCTTCGGGCACCCGTGCGCCGTAGGGGGCTTCAGGCTCAGATACGGGAGGGCTCGCACCTCCGGTCTCGCGTCCCTGGCCTACAGCGTCCCCGCCATGTACGTGATGGACGAGTTCATGGCCATCGGCACCCAGCTCAAGATCGAGAGGCCTGGAAAGGCCTCCGTCGTCACCCCCTGCGACCAGCTGGAGGGGCCGACGGTCCTGCTGAAGAACGGCGACCTCGTCTACGTTGGCACGGCCAAGCAGGCCATCGAGATCCACGATCAGATATCCGAGATCGTGGACAACGGCGAGATCCTCGTCCCCTTCGGCGAGTTCTGCGAGAACAACCACACGCTCGTGCCCTGCGGATACCCGATAGAGTGGCACGAGCTGGAACTGAAGGAGAAGGGGGAGCTCCCCGACGACTGGCGCGATCCCACCTACGAGCGCGCCAAGGAGATGTGCGCCACCATGGGCGTGCCGCTCCACCCCAAGTTCAACCTGTTCTGGTCCGACTGGGAGCTGGACAGGATCAGATCCCTCAGGGAGCACGTGCTGGCCACCGGGTCCTACGACGGCGTCAGCCTGTCGGTCGCCAACGACCCCGTCCAGAAGCGCATGCTGGAGGACCTCTGCGCCCTCCACGTCGTAAGGGACGGACGCCTGGTCATCGACGAGGTGTACTCCATGCCCATGCTGGACTGCCTCGGCGTGAGGGTCGCCGGGGACCGCCTCGAACCGGGACCGGAGCTCGAGGGCTCCAGCACCCTGGAGGCCATCAGCAAAGCGGCCGGATACGAGGTCCGCGCCCGCGCCATGACCCGCATCGGCACAAGGATGGGCCGTCCGGAGAAGGCGAAGGAGCGCGAGATGACCCCGAAGGTCCATTCGCTGTTCCCCGTCGGCAAGGACGCCGAAGCCGGCAGGGAGATGAACAACGCCATCGCCGCCGCCAGGTCCTCCGCCGCTTCCCGCAAGGGAGGCAAGCCGGAGGTGACCGTGGACGTGGGCAACAGGATGTGCCCCGTCTGCAGGAACTACACCTTCCGCAACTGGTGCAGGGTCTGCGGCTCCCACACCGAGTACGTCCCGAGGCAGAACGACTTCGGCAACATGGGCCCCGCGCCCCTGGGCATCCCCCTGGAGGAGGAGTTCAAGGCCGCCTGCGAGCAGGTCGGCGAGAGGGCCCCGTCCGAGCTGAAGTGCCTCGACGCCCTCATCTCCAGGACCAAGACCTGCGAGGCCGTCGAGAAGGGGATCCTGAGACAGAAGAACGGGATCAGCTGCTTCAAGGACGGCACGGTCAGGTTCGACATGACCGACATCCCCATCACGCACTTCAAGCCCAGGGAGATCGGCCTGAGCATCGAGAAGGCCCATGAGATCGGCTACACCCACGACTGGAACGGCGACCCGCTCACGGACCCCGAGCAGATCTGCGAGCTGAAGGTGCAGGACGTCATACCGGCCAAGGACTGCGGGGACTACCTCGTGAAGGTTGCCAGGTTCCTGGACGACGAGCTCGAGAGGCTGTACCACCTGCCCCGCTACTACAACGTCCAGAACCGCTTCGACCTCATCGGCCACATCGTGTTCGGCCTGGCGCCCCACACGTCCGGTTGCATCCTGTGCAGGATCATCGGCTACGCCGACGTCCGCGGTTGCTACGGCCACCCGTTCTTCCACGCCGCCAAGAGGAGGAACTGCGACGGGGACGAGGACTGCCTCATCCTGGCCATGGACGGCCTGCTGAACTTCTCCAAGACCTTCCTCCCCGACCGCAGGGGCGGACAGATGGACGCTCCGCTGGTCCTCACGACGAGGCTGGACCCCAACGAGATCGACAAGGAGGCCCACAACGTGGACTGCCTCAGGCACTACCCCATCGAGCTCTACCACGCCGCGATGGACATGAAGGAGCCGAAGGAGATCGAGAAGATCATGGACCTCATCGCGGGGAGGATCGGCACCCCGGACCAGTACGAGCACCTGGGATTCACCCACGACACCCGCGACATCTCGGAGGGTCCGAAGTACTCCGCCTACACCACCCTGGAGACCATGATGGACAAGATGGACGCCCAGCTCATGCTCGGGAAGAAGATCCGCGCCGTCAACGAGCAGGACGTCGCCCGCAGGGTGCTGAACAAGCACTTCCTCCCGGACATGATCGGGAACCTGAGGAGCTTCTCCACCCAGACCGTCAGGTGCACCAAGTGCGGCGAGAAGTACAGGCGCATGCCCCTGGCCGGGAAGTGCACCAAGTGCGGCAACGCGCTGACGCTGACCGTCCACGAGGCGTCCGTCAAGAAGTACCTGGAGATCTCCAAGACCATCGGCGAGAAGTACGGGCTCGACGAGTACACCAAGGAGCGCGTGGAGCTCCTGGAGATGTCGATGGACTCCGTCTTCAACAACGACAAGGTCAAGAAGTGCAAGCTGTCGGACTTCTTCCGATCGCACCTTGGGGCCGAAGTAGGATCTGACGAAGCCCTCGATCTGCATGTCGAGGCCCTTCTTCAGGAGCTTGCCGGCGAACCTGCCGACGTTCTTCATCGCGGAGATCTGGGTGTGGAGGCTGGCGATCTGATACGCGATGTCGGCGTACGGGAGCTTGGCCTTGGAGGACCAGTAGTCCGCGAGCCTGTCCATCCTCTCGTCGCCGGCCCTCTCGATCTCCGTACGCATCGCGCCGTCCATCATGCGGGCGTAGGATGAGTACGTCTCCGTGAGCCTCGCGGCCCTCCCGTCGTCCGGCTCCATCGATGCGGAGGCGGCGGATATGGCGTCCATCTGCCCCGGGAGCGCCTCCATGGCCTCGAGGACGTCCCTCAGGTCCGGATAGACGCTGAAGGCCTCCATCGCCAGGTACATGCACTCGGTGGCGAGGTCTCCCGCCTGGACCATGGTCGTCAGCCCTCCGAGCCTCGACATGAGCTCCGCGGACATGTCCTGCAGGAGGTCGGCCTCCAGCTCCATCGCCAGCTCGGCGAGCCCGGCGCGGCTGTGGGCCCGGCCGTCGCCCACGGTGGACATGATGCAGTCGCAGGCCGAGACCACCATGGAGCGGTAGTCGGCCTCCGAGGGCTCCCCCGAGGACCTCACCCAGGAGGTCCACTGGGCGACCCCCTCCGGGAAGTTCCCGGCGGACATGTCGTCCATCCCGGCCTGCAGGGTCCCTCCCTCGGGGACCGGTACGGGCTCCTCCCTCACATGGGGGGCGGTCATGCCCATTGCGGCGGATATCGCGGAGGTCTGCTGGGACGGACCCTTCCTCTGATCCGTGAAGTAGGCTCCGCACTTGATGCAGAACTCGTCGGAATCGTCGTTGGTGACCTGGCCGCACTTGGGGCATACCTTCATGCGGCGCCGAATACGGAGAGATATAAGGGGGTGTCGCCCGGCCCGAAGGCCGGGCTGAAGTTTCACTGGGCCAGGGCCTCGATGCCCTCGGCGAACTCGTCGGCCTCCCTGGAGAGGATCTCCACGGCCTTGTCGAGCGCCTGCCTCGCGGTGAGGGAGCCGTCGGTCTCGAACTTGAAGATGAAGTTCGTCTCGTCCCCGCGGACGCTGAGTCCGCGGTCAGAGCCGACCCTCTCGACGCAGCTCATGCAGAGGTTGCATGCGAGGGGATCCTTGGCGACGAGCTTGCCGTCCTCGACGGCGTAGACGCGCTTGGGGCACACGGAGGCGGCCTCCAGCACGGCCTCGTCGGAGGCGCGGCCGGAGTCGATGTCTATGACGGGGAGGTACGAGTACCCGACCCCGTTGCAGACCTGCCACTTCACGTGCTTCTTGGCGGTGCCCATCACGGCGGTGGCGTAGATCATGACGGCCTGGCCGTCGGTCAGCTCCACCAGCGGGATGAACTCGTCCTTCACCTTGAGGTCGGGGTTGCCCAGCGGCATGAGGTCTCCCGAGAGCACCGTGCACGGCCCGTGCTTGTTCAGGCTGTACATGATGGAGCAGTTCGGGCAGCCCTCGCCGCCGCAGGTGCACTGGTCCTGGGGTACGAACAGGTCCAGGTCCGTGGGGACCGGGACCATGCCGAGTCTGTGGGCGATGATCTCATCGAACAGGGGCGTCATGCTCTCATACTCCTTCTCGCCGTCCATGATGGGACCGAGGTGGAACTCCACCTTGTCGATCGCCATCTTGGGGATGTCCGAGAGGAGCGTCCTCCTGAGGGCGTTCGCCATGGCGGGAGACGAGTTGCGCAGGATGAACCTGGCCCTCCTCTCCGCCATTTCGAGAATCTCTATCTCCATGAGGTCACCCCTCAGACCCTGCGTCCCCTGCGTCCGCCCTTCTTCTTGGTACCGTCGTGCGGTATGGGTGTGACATCCTCGATGCGGCCGATCTTGAGGCCGGCCCTGGTGAGGGCGCGGATCGCGGCCTGGGCTCCGGGTCCCGGAGAGGTGGACCTGTTGCCACCGGGGGCCCTGACCCTGACGTGGATCCCGACGAACTCCTTCTCCTTCGCGGCCTCGGCGACCTTCTCGGCAGCCTTCTGGGCGGCGTAGGGCGAGGACTCGTCCTTGGCCTGCTTGACGACCATTCCGCCGGTGGCCTTGGTGATGGTCTCGGCACCGGTGATGTCGGTGAGGGTGATCATGATGTTGTTGTAGCTGGCGTAGATGTTGGCAATTCCCCATTTCGCGGTCATCAGTGAACACCGTCCTCTGCTGTGATCCCGGCCTCGGCGGCATCCGCCTTGGCTGCGGCCGCGTCGGCGGCCTCCTGCTCTGCGACCGCCTTGGCCCTGACCGCGGCGTTGGCGGCGGCCTGCTCGGCGGACACCCTCATGGGGTGCATCTCGTCGGTGTAGGGGGACGAGGGGTTGTACTCGATGGAGGACTCCTCGAACCTGGTGACGAGGTACCCGGGGACGGTCACCCTGTGGCCGTTCATGAAGATGTGGCCGTGGGTGATCATCTGGCGGGCCTGCTTGATGGTGCTGGACAGTCCCTTCTCGTAGACGATGGTCTGGAGCCTGCGGGACAGGACGTCCTCGTCCTTCAGGGACAGGATGTCGTTCAGGTTGGAGCCGGTGGGCAGGTATCCGAGCCTGGCGCACTTCTCGAGAAGGGCGTCGGCCTCCTTCTGGGCCTGCTTGTCGCCGGTCCTCAGGCGGGCCTGAAGGTCCCTGGACTGCTTCCTCAGGTTCCTGAGGATGGTCTCGGCCTTCCAGACCTCGGTCTTGTTCTTGAGTCCGAAAGCGCGGACGACCTCGACCTCGGCCTTGATCCTCTCGCCCTGCCAGGGGTGGGAGGGGGTGTCGTAGGTCTTGCGTGAGAATTTAGGATCTCCCATTCAAATCACCTCAGGACTTCTTCTGGACACCGAGCGTGAGCCCGTGCCTGCCGTTCGAGCGGGTCCTCTGACCCCTGACCTTGTGGCGTCCCTCGTGCCTGACACCGCGGTAGCAGCGGATCATCTTCATCCTGTTGATGTCATCCTTCTGGATGATGTCCAGGTCGTTTCCGAGCAGGTGCATGTCGGCACCGGACTCGTAGTCGTTCTGCCTGTTGATGGCCCAGACGGGGGCGTACTCGACGTAGGTCTTGACGAGGTTCTCGATCTCCTTGACCTTCTCGTCGGAGAGGGAACCCATCTTGGCATGGGGGTCGACGTCGGCCTTCTTGGCGACAATCTGGGCGACCCTTTTGCCGACGCCCTTGATGCTCTGCAGTCCGACGACGGTCTTCTTCTGACCGTCGATGTCGGTGTTGACGATACGGACGATGAAGTTGAAGTTCTCGTCCTCCGTCTTCTGTTCTTTCTTCTTAGCCATGTGTATGACCTCCGTAAATGAATCCCCGAGGGGATGTGCTCAAGCTCCGGTGTTCCCAAAGGGAAGGAGCTCTCAGTGTTCCCTTCCGTTCCCGGAGAGGGGGTCCTGAGTTTACGCGAGGCGTGCGAAGCCCTTATATTAAATAAAGATAGCGCGGGACCTCCGGCGCCCCGGACGGAGTGTGTGGTGCCAGGGAAGGGATTCGAACCCTTGAAACCCTGCGGTAAGGGATCTTGAGTCCCTCGCCTTTGACCAGGCTCGGCTACCCTGGCACGTTGGGTGGAAATGGTTTGGGGGGACGGATCACGGGAGGGTGGTGACCTCTCCGCGCTTGCCGTCGATGTAGAACGTGTACTCGTGCTGCGAGACCATGCCTCCGCCGGCCTCGACCAGCGTGGCGTATCCGGCGAGGACGCCGTGCCTCATGAGGTTCCTGACATGCTTCTCCGCATCGGGGAAATCGCAGCTCCTCGCGCAGAACGGGAACTGGTGGAACTCCTCCTTCACGTAGTCGAGGAACTCCTGGGACTTGGGATCCGAGAGCGGACGGTCCCTGGCGATCCTGACGATGTTGCCGAACTTGCCGTCGCGGACGTAGCCCTTGCCGTCGGTGGCGAAGGGTTCTATGGCGACGGTCATGCCGGCCTTGATGAGCTCCGTGGACCCGGAGTCGTAGCTGGGGACGGACATCCCCGCGTGGAGCTCGTATCTGTCGATCTGATGCCCGCAGAGGTTCTCGATGGGGACGAACCCGTCCCTCTTCATGCTCATCTCCACGGTGCGGCCGATCTCGCCGAGGGTGACCCCGTCGCCGATGAACTCCGCCACGGTGTTCCTGGCCCTCTTGGACGACTCGATGAGCTCCGTGTACCTCTTGGTGCCTACCTCGACGGTGCCGGCGGTGTCGCCGACGAAGCCGTCCAGCTCGGCGCCGCAGTCGATCTTCACGACATCGCCGAGCTCGAACACGGATTTGTCGTTGCAGGACGGCGTGTAGTGCGCCGCCATCTCGTTGCGGCTGATGTTGCAGGGGAACGCGAGACCGCACCCGTGGGCGCGGATGTAGCCCTCGACCTCCTGTGCCACATCGTAAAGCTTCACTCCCTCGGCCACGAGGGACATTCCCAGCTCCCTGGCCTCGCCGGATACGCGGCCGGCCTTGCGGAGCTTCTCGAGATCGTCTGAACTCAGCATCCTAAGACTTCCTTTATCCTGTCGGCCGGGATGGCACCCTGCCTCACGATCTCGACCTGGTTGTCCATGAGCCAGACGATCGTGGAGGGCTGTCCGATGGTGCAGGCCCCGGCGTCGATGTACGTGTCTACGGCATCCCCGAAGTCGTTGATCGCGGAATCCACGTCGACCGCGTCCGGGTGGGAGTGGAGGTTGGCGGATGTCGCGACGATCGGTCCTGTGCGCCTTACGAGCTCCAGAGCGAACCTGTTGTCGGGGATGCGTATCCCAACCTTCTGGGAGGATGAGGTGACGATGTCGGGGACATCGGGCTGCTTCTTGATGATGATGGTCAGGGGGCCGGGCAGGAACGCCTTGATCAGCTTGTCGGCGTTCTCGTTGAGTACAGCGACCCTCTCGAGCATGGCCTTATCGGACACGGCCACGGAGAGGGGCATGTCGAAGGGCCTGTTCTTGACAACGTACAGGTCTTTGACGGCCGACTCGTTGTAGATGTCGGCACCGATGCCGTAGACGGTCTCGGTGGGGTACACTATGAGCTTTCCGTCGGCGACATCCTCGGCGGCGGCCGCGACGGCCTCCTCGCAGTGGACATCGAACCCGTGTGTGTAGTCGCATTTTATTATCTTCATTCAGACACCAGCCATTCTCAGCACCTCGGCCATCATGCCGGGCGTATAGCTTTCGCACGTGCTTCCATGACCCGGAAACAATTCCCTTATGTCAAGTTTGCTGAGACGCACGAGGGATGCGAGCATGGCGTCGAAGGATCCGCCCATGAAATCCGTCCTGCCGTATCCCCCGAGGAACAGCGTGTCCCCGGAGATCAATGTGCCAGATGCCTCATCGTAGAGGCAGATGCTGCCCTCCGTGTGCCCCGGGGTCTCCAGCACGGAGAACCTGCGGGACCCAGTATCGAGGACGTCCCCCTCCCTCAGATCCTTCGCATCCACAGGCCTCATCGCCGCTCCGAAGAGCGCCGAAACGTCGTGCCTGTCCGGATTGCGGATGACCTGGGCGTCCCTCCATCCCGCGTAGACGGGGCAGCCGAACTCCTCGACGAGATCGTGCAGCCCTCCCGCGTGGTCGTAGTGGCAATGCGTCGCCACGATCATGGAGGGACCGTCGGGGCAGACCTCGCGTATGCGCCCTATGACCGTACCCGAATCCTGCCCGGTGCCGGAATCCACTAGGATCGGGCGTTCCCCCTCTATGAGGAAGATGTTCGAATCATAGGGGACGGAACTCGGGATGGTCACGATTGACATACGGAGTCCATCGAACGACGGTATATAATGAGGCGTCCGGGACGGACCGATCGGATGCGGGGACGGGAGCGACGAACGGAGCGGTCGCTGAACCAATGGAATGGAAGAAATAAGGCGGTTTTCGGAGGATGAGAATTTTTCATACGAAACCTGTTTGACTGCTAGATCACACCCCAGCGACGTCAAAGAACTTTAGTGAGCCAGGACTGAATACCTCGGCGAACCTCGGCACTTACATCCGGCTTCTATCGAACTCGTCATTTACGAGCGTCCTATGGGTACCTCTTTTTTAAGATGGCTTCGAGCTTAGATGCTTTCAGCTCTTATCCACTACCGCGTGGCTACTCAGCGTGCCTTGTCAGACAACTGATAAACTAGAGGCGACGGACCCCTGTTCCTCTCGTACTAAAGGGTCCTTCTCATCAGGTACCAACACCTCCATCAAAAAGCAACAAAACTGTCTCGCGACGTTTTAAACCCAGCTCACGATCCCTTTTAATGGGCGAACAACCCCACCCTTGGCAGCTGCTGCACCACCAGGATAGGGAGAGCCGACAGCGAAGTAGCAAGCCACGAGGTCGATGTGAACTCTTGCTCGTGACAACTCAATTATCCCCAGGGTAATTTTTCTGACATCAATCACCCCCATTCAGGAGGTTGATTGGTTCGTTAGGCCTTAGTTTCCTATCTCCGAACCCTATTGTCTGGTTCCGAGTCAAGCTGGCTTATACCCTTACATTCTTCGGTAGATTTCTGACCTACCTGAGCCAACCTTTGGGCACCCTTGTTATCTTTTTGAGGGCGTGGCGCCCCACCCGAACTGCCTGCCTATAGCTGTTCCTCCGGAGAGGTGAGTCGTAAAAACTTGCAAGGGCGGTGTTTCATCGGTGACTCGGAGAGATGCTAGCGCACCTTCCTGGGTAACGTCTCCCGCCTACCCTACACATGCCAATTCTTACAACAACAACAGGTTGCAGTGAAACTCCATGGGGTCTTCGCTTTCAGATGGAGGGGTCTGGATTGTGCACCAGACTGATTGTTTTCACTAGCGTCATGGCGGGGACAGTAGAACACTCGTTGAGCCTTCATGCAAGTCGCCAATTAAGCGACAAGGTATTACGCTACCTTAAGAGGGTCATAGTTACCCCCGCCGTTTATCGGTCCTTCGATCCGTTGGAACAGATTTTCAGATGCCGACACTGGGCAGGCTTCGGCCTCTATACACATCCTTTCGAACTAGCAGAGACCTATGTTTTTATTAAACAGTCGGTGTTCTCTTGTCACTGCGACCAGCAGCTCTCACTGCTGGCACCCCTTATCCCGAAGTTACAGGGCTAATTTGCCGAGTTCCCTCGCCACGATTATGCTAACACGCCTTAGGCTACTCACCTAGGGACACCTGTGTCGGTTCTTGGTACGAACAATAAGATTGTAACTA
>CASFYI010000067.1 GCA_949298875.1 uncultured Methanomassiliicoccales archaeon
CTTCAGGCCCTCGAGGTAGGCGATCTTCGTCTCCACGTCCTCCCTGGTCTCCGGTCCGTAGTGGGCGGAGAGGAACAGCTCGTATCCCCTGTCCAGGTAACCGCGCAGGTTGGCGATGATCGCGTCCGCGTGTCCAGCGCCGGCGACGATGGAGTGGCAGTCGTGGCCGAGCATGTGCATGTAGACGGCCTTGATCTCCGGGATCTCGATCTCGTAGGCATCGTTGTCGGGGTTGATGACCATCTCGATGCCGGCGATGGTCAGCTTCCCGGCGCCGATCCTCTCGCCGTCGCCGGTGACCGTCGCATCGAAGGCATCGCCGAAAGCCCCGGCGAAGTTGTCGATCAGGCCCTTCCCTCCGCCGACGGTGTTGTACCTGTGCGCGCTCTCGGTCATGTACGACTTCACGCCGGGCAGGAAGTCCCCCGCGGCGTGGTAGGCGACGAGCTTCCCCTCGACGTCGATCCTCTGGTCCTTCAGGTACTGGGTCATCTCCTCGATGCTGTCCCTGAAGCAGGGGAGCTCGATGACGACGCCCCTGCCGCCCTTCATGATCTTGTGGGGCCTCTCCAGCACGATGACCTGGTCGTCGATCGCGTCCCTGGTGTTGTAGACATGGACGCAGATCCCTCCGTAGTCCATGACGGTCACATCGCCCTTCTGCAGCTTCACATTCTCGGTCTTCATTGTCTCTGACTCCTCGACCGTTTCGGTCTATCACCATGATACGCCGGGGAGTATTAGTATCAACCAGAAACCTGGTAGTAAGATAGTCACCTACAGGTAACTGGGTCAGATATAACGCGGTCCGTCATTCCCCTATGATATGAACGATGATGAAAGGAGGGAGGCGGAGTCCTTCCTCATAGGGAGGTTCGCGGAGGACGTCGGCGTCCGGGTCGACGTCCCCTCGGATCCGGAGGCGAGGTGGAGGCTACTCCGCTCGCTGATGAACGTGCGCCCGCCCATGCGCACGGACGATGATATACTCGCGGTGCAGGACGCGTACCTGAGGGACGCGACTGAGAGGAAGGGGAGCGTCGACGTCGACTCCCTGGGGTTCGAGGACGGCATGTGCGTCTGGCGCGGAGACATCACGACGCTGAGATGCGACGCCATCGTCAACGCCGCCAACGGCGGGATGCTCGGATGCTTCTCGCCGTGCCACGGATGCATAGACAACGCGATACACACGTACGCGGGCGTGCAGCTGCGTACGGAGTGCGCGGAGATGATGGGCGGTGAGGAGAAGCCTCCGGGCCGCGCCCGCATCACCGGCGCCTACAACCTGCCCTGCTCCCATGTGATACACACCGTGGGACCGATCGTGCGCGGACCGCTGACCGACCGGGACAGGGACCTCCTGAGGTCCTGCTACAGGTCCTGCCTCGATCTGGCACATTCGAACGGACTGGAAACGATCGCGTTCTGCTGCATATCCACGGGGGTCTTCGGATTCCCCCAGGGGGATGCGGCGGAGATAGCGGTGGACGCGGTGAGGGGCTTCCTCGCCGACCATGACGACGTGAGGGTGGTCTTCGATGTCTTCACAGACGCTGACGAGAGGATCTACGGGCATCTGCTCCGACGACAGCATCGACACGCTCCGCGACTGGGTCCGCGGAGCCGACTCGATACTCGTCGGAGCCGGCGCGGGGCTGTCCACGGCCGCCGGCCTCGAGTACGGCGGGAGGAGGTTCACGTCCAACTTCCCCGACTTCATCTCGAAATACGGCTATCGCGACATGTACTCCGCCTCCTTCCAGCGCTACGCCTCCCCGGAGGAGCACTGGGCCTACTGGAGCAGGCACATCATGCTCAACAGGTACCTGCCGGAGGACAACGGCACGTACGCCTCGCTGCGGAAACTCGTCGAGGGGAAGGACTGGTTCGTCATCACGACGAACGTGGACCACTGCTTCCAGCGGTTCGGGTTCGAGAAGGACAGGCTGTTCTACACCCAGGGCGACTACGGCCTGTGGCAGTGCGCCAGGCCGTGCTGCCGGGAGACCTTCGACAACGAATCCGCCGTGAGGCGGATGTACGCCGAGCAGAGGGACATGAGGATCCCCTCGGAACTCGTGCCCCGCTGCCCCAGGTGCGGCGGCCCGGTGACGATGAACCTCAGGGTGGACGACCGCTTCGTGCAGGACGAGAGGTGGTACAGAGCGGCGGAGAGCTACGCCGGGTTCGCCGAGAGGGCCATGGATCGCAGAACATTGTATCTGGAGCTCGGCGTCGGCTACAACACCCCCGGGATCATCAAATTCCCGTTCCAGAGCATGGCTCACGACAATCCCGATGGCAGGTACGCCGCCGTGAGCATCGGATCGGCGGACGTCCCCTCGTTCCTTCGGGACCGCGGAATCGGCATCGACGCCGACATCAGAAGCGTGCTGGAGGTCATCACCGGCTGATGCCACGAGCCTCTTGTACCCCCATCCCCAGTCCTCCATGGCGTCCAGGATGGGCGCGAGGCTCTCCCCCAGGGGCGTGAGCGAGTACTCCACCCGGGGTGGGACCTCGGGATAGACCGTCCTCGCGATCAGCTCGTTCTCCTCCATGCGGCGGAGCTTCTCGGTCAGGACCTTCTGGGACACGCCGGTGACGGATCTCATGAGCTCGTTGAAGCGCTTGGTCCCGGTGCGCAGGTCGCGGAGGATGAGCACCACCCACTTGTCGCTGATCAGGAGCAGCGTGGTCTCCACAGGGCAGGGAGGGAGGTCGGTGATCATGCCCGGGGGATGGATGGCATGGTATTTCCTATGGCGGATGGCGCGGTGGGAAAATCCATCAGTGGAATTCGGGAAATTCATGGAATGAAGTCTGGGAAATTCATGGGTTGGAATCTGGGAAAATCCATCAGTGAAAGTTGGGAAAATCCATTAGTAGATAATGTAATAGAATATCAGACACCTACCGATATCTCGATGACACTTACCAGACCGGGATATCGCCCCCGCCTCATCGACGTAAGCATAGCGAGGACGCTGCGCACTACGGGAGCGGTTTGCATAGAGGGACCCAAATGGTGCGGTAAGACTTGGTCGGCCCTCAACCAGGCCAACAGCTGGGTGGATCTGTCCGATGCCCATGGGAACTTCCAGAACAGGAGACTGGCGGAGACAGATCCGAATCTCGTCCTGGAGGGAGATGCCCCCCATCTGGTCGATGAATGGCAGGAGGTCCCGAAGCTCTGGGATGCCGTCCGTACGGCTGTCGATTCGGGACAGAAGAAGGGGATGTTCATCCTGACCGGCTCATCGACCCCCGTCCGCAAAGGGATCCTCCACAGCGGCACGGACAGTATGGCGACGCTGCGCATGCATACGATGTCCCTGTATGAGTCGGGGGACTCCATCGGCACCGCCAGCATCTCGGACATGTTCGGAAACAGATTCAGGAGTTCGAGAACAGGCGATGTGGATCTGCGCGACCTCATCTACATGACGGTGCGCGGAGGATGGCCCGCATCCATAGGCGTCACGAGGGAGGACGCCTCCGTCATCGGCAGGCAGTATCTGGCATCGATGAGGGATGAGGACTTCGAGAAGATCGACGGCGTCAAGAGGGATGCCGACAGGGTCAGGATGCTCATCAGGTCCCTGGCACGTAACGAGAGCACCCTCGCATCCAAGAGCAAACTGGCGTCCGACATCAAAGAGGAAGATGGATGGGGACCTGCCGAGAACACGGTGAATGACTACCTGGGCATCCTGAACAGGATGTTCCTGATTGAGGATCAGCCGGCATTCAATCCCGACCTGAGATCGTCCTACAGGGTGGGCAAGACCGCCAAGAGACATCTGGCGGACCCCTCATTGGCGGCGGCTGCGATGGGCGCCAACATCGAGAACCTCTTCAGGGATCTGAACACCTTCGGACTCCTCTTCGAGGCGCTGTGCGAACGCGACCTCAGGGTGTATTCCCAGTCCCTGGGAGGCACAATCGGACACTATCGCGACGGTCGGGGGAACGAAATCG
This sequence comes from uncultured Methanomassiliicoccales archaeon, assembly GCA_949298875.1. Lineage (GTDB taxonomy): Archaea > Thermoplasmatota > Thermoplasmata > Methanomassiliicoccales > Methanomethylophilaceae > Methanoprimaticola. The sequence continues at coordinate 3,985 of CASFYI010000067.1, forward strand.
ATACGGCGGTCCAGCTTCCGGACGGACGCTGGGGCGCCTTCGAGATCAAACTAGGGATGAACCAGGTGGACAAAGCCGCTGAAGATCTGCTGGAGCTCACCGAGAAGATAAGGAAAGATGAGGGAAAGGTCCCCGAGTTCCTCTGCGTGATCGTCGGGCTGTCTTCGTACGCATACCGCCGCGAGGACGGCGTGTACGTCGTCCCGATAACCGCCCTCAGGGACCGACGGGCTTCCTGACATCGGCGAACTGGAACTCCATCGCCTTCGGCAGGTCCGCCACGGCCATCTCGATCTGGTACCCGATCTTCCCCGCGCTGAAGTATATCCTCTCCAGGGACTCGGCGGTGGCGTCGATCGTCACCCTCATGGGCCTCTTGGTGCACAGCGGCGAGCATCCGCCGTGGACGTACCCGGTCAGCGGGAGCAGCTCCTTCGATTTTATCATCGACAGGGACTTCTCGCCGACGCTGGCCGCCGCCTTCTTCAGGTCCAGGTCCCCCGTCACGGGGACGAGGAACACATAGTAGCGGTGCTCCTTCGACTCCGTCACCAGGGTCTTGAAGACCTCCCGCGGATCCTCGCCGGCGCTCTGCGCCACCTCCATTCCCGACAGCGCCACGTCGCCGTAGTAATGCACATCGTAGGGGATGCCGAGCTTGTCCAGATGCCTCATGGGATTGGTCTTCTGCTCCATGATGCCTCATCGACAATCAAGTATTTGAACGCCCATCGCAGACGGTCGGGATCCGTCGCTGGAACTATATCGTTCCAGACAATGCGGGGCCTCAGAGGAGTTGCAATGGTCAACATATTCCACGACATCGACCCCGAGATGGTCAAGCCCGAGAGCTTCACCGTCGTCATCGAGATCCCCAAGGGAAGCAAGGTCAAATACGAGCTGGACAAGGACACCGGCATGCTGAGGCTGGACAGGATCCTGTTCACCTCCACCCACTACCCCGCCAGCTACGGGTTCATCCCCAGGACCTACGCCGACGACGGCGACCCCCTGGATGCGCTCGTCCTGTGCAGCGAGACCATCGCCCCGCTGACCCTCGTCCAGTGCCGCCCCATCGGTGCCATCAAGATGGTCGACCAGGGCGACAACGACGAGAAGGTCATCGCCGTCTGCGAGGGAGACCCCGACTACAAGGACGTCAAGTGCCTCGACGACCTCCCCAAGCACCTCATCGAGGAGATGTGCCACTTCTTCGAGGTCTACAAGGCCCTCGAGCACAAGAAGACCGAGATCGACGGCACCATGGGCAAGGACGAGACCGAGAAGCTGGTCCGGGCCTGCATGGACGGCTACGTCAAGAAGTACTGCTGAGTATCAGACGGGCCCCCGGGAGGGGGCCTGGAAACCCTTTCCTTATCATTCCTTCTGTACCGTCATCCCTGACGGTCGAACCTCGACCGTAACGAACCTTCACACGGACCCGTTCCCGCCCTCTCCCTTTATCAATTAACGCCGTTACATCACCCATGATGTACGACATGACCGTGTACGAGTCCGAGGATGCCAGGAGCAGGGACCCCGCCGATGCCGAGAGGTTCGACGCCAGCTGCAGGGCGCTGTCCGCTGCTGGTATCGAGTTCGGACGCGTGATGTGCTCCTCGCCGGACGACATCACCGACCCTGAGGCCTCCGCCATAGTCGCGGAGAGGGGCATGGGCGCCCTCCCGATCTGCATGTTCCAGGGCGTGGACATCTCCGTCGGCTCGTACCCGTCGGACCAGGACCTGGCCGACTTCCTCGACGTCCCGGACGGAGTTCTCAGCGTGGACAGGACCAAGGGGCCCGCCATGGGCAACGACCTGCCGCCGTCGTGCTCCTGCAGGCCCGTCAGGTGACGCTGGCATTAAGCGCAGGACGACCATCCGCCCATCATGAGGATATCGATCCGCGGCACCGTGCAGGGCGTGGGCTTCAGGCCCGCCGTGTACAGGGCGGCCGCACGCGCCGGCGCATCCGGCACCGTGAGCAACACCGGCTCGGAGGTCGTGATCGTCACCGACAGGGGCGAGGAGCTCCTCTCCGAGCTGATGTCCGACCTCCCGCCGCTCGCCAGGATCGGATCCGTCGAAAGAATAGACGAACCGTACGACGGCCCCGAGGGCTTCTCCATAATCCCCTCGGAGGGCGAGGGGTCGGGCGCATCCATCCCGGCGGACAGCGCCGTATGCGACAGGTGCGTGAGGGAGATGCTCTCCCCCGGGAGGCGCCATCTGTACCCGTTCACCACCTGCACCGACTGCGGACCCAGGTTCACCCTCCTGAGGGGGATGCCCTACGACCGCCCGCTGACGTCGATGGACGGCTTCCCCATGTGCCCCGAGTGCGGCAGGGAGTTCTCGTCCCCCGGGGACCGCAGGTTCCATCATCAGACCATAGCCTGCCCGGTCTGCGGGCCGTCCTACAGGCTGGAGACCCGCGACGGCACGTTCGCGGACGACCCGATAGGTCGTCTGGCGGCGATGCTCGACGGCGGATGCAGGGCCATCGTGAAGGGATGGGGCGGGATGCACATCTGCTGCACCCTCGACCGCATCCCCGAGCTGAGGGAGTGGTACGGCAGGAGGGAGAAGCCGTTCGCGATCATGGTCCGCGACATGGACGCCCTCAGGCGCTACGCGGACCCGACCCCCGACGAGGAGCGCGTCCTGACCTCCCCCGGCAGACCGATCGTCCTCTGCAGGAAGGTCGATTCCAGGGAGACGGAGGACGCCTCCCCCGGACTGGACACCATCGGCGTGTTCCTGCCGTACACGGGGATGCACCATATTCTGTTCTCCAGATTGGAGCACGACGCCCTCGTGATGACCTCCGCCAACCCCCCGGGCGAGCCCATGGCCGTCCGGGACGAGGATGCCAGGAGGATCGACGCGGACGCCTGGCTCCTCCACGATCAGCCGATAGTCAACCGCGCCGACGACACGGTCCTGAGGATGCTCGGGGACCGCACCCAGTACATACGCAGGTCCCGCGGAGCCGTTCCGTACCATCTGGACACAGGCATGGAAGGGGACGCCGTCGCTCTAGGAGCGCAGGAGAACCTCGCCGGCGCGGTCGCATCCGGCGGATCCATCTGGCCCACCCAGTACGTGGGCAACGGGGAGAAGATCGGCGTGCCGGAGTATCTCGAGGAGGCCGTCAGGACGCAGATGCGCCTGACGGGATGCGTCCCAGGGATCGTGGCCATCGACCTCCACCCGGGATACGCCAACAGGCCCTTCGCCCGCGCCCTCGCGGAAGAGTCCGGAGCGGAGATCCTCGAGGTGCAGCACCACTGGGCACACGCCGCCTCGCTCCTCGCCGACAACGGCAAGGATGGATGCGTGGCGCTTGCGCTCGATGGGACGGGCATGGGCGACGACGGGACCGCCTGGGGAGGCGAGGTCCTGAGGGCCGACCTCGATGGATACCGCAGGGCGGCCCACCTCGAGCCGATACCCCTGTTGGGGAACGACAGGGCCCTGTACGACATCCGCAGGCTGAGGTTCGCCATCGACGAGATGAACGGCGTGGAGAACGACGACTTCGAAGAGCGCGACGCATCGGTCCTGAGGAAGCTCATGGGCAGGAGCGTGGGATGCTCGTCCATGGGCCGCGTCCTGGACGCGCTGTCGTACTCGCTCGGCGTGTGCGGATACCGCAGCTACGACGGCGAGCCGGCGATGAAGCTGGAGCCCCTGCTGAACGAAGGACGTCTCATCGACGGCTACCGCGCCCGCTCCGAGAACGGCGTCGTGAGGACGGCGGAGCTCTTCGCCCGCATCGACGGGAGGGACAGACCGGAGGATGTCGCCTACTCGATGGTCCACGGGATCGTCGACGAGCTGGTCTCCCTGGCGGCAGCCGATGCGGACTCCGCCGGATTCCAGTATATAGGCCTTACCGGCGGCGTATCGTACAACGGGGCCATAGCCAGGATGTTCACGGAATCGGTTATATCATCCGACCACCTTCCCCTGCTCCACAGGGAGGTGCCGAACGGCGACTGCGGGATATCGGTCGGCCAGGCGGCGATCGCCCTGAGGAAGATGTCAAGATGAGCAACCTGCTGTTCGTTCTGCTGGACGGAGCGGAGGACGACCCCTGCCCGCAGCTCGGTGGTAAGAAACCCATCGAGGTCGCCGAGATGCCGTTCCTCGAATCGAAGGTCACGCACCGCTACAGGACCACCGGACGCGGGTACACCCAGCTCTTCCTCAACGAGTTCTTCACCGGGCATCCCCCCGAGATAGGGAGGGCAGCCCTGGAGGCCTACGGTCTCGGACTTCCCATCGACGACCCGAAGCGCGTCGCGTACCGCCTGAGCCCCGCGAGGCTGGGCGACGGCATGGTGCGCTGGTGCTACCACAACGAGGACTTCGCCGACGAGCTCCAGGAGCGCATCATGTCCCACATGGATCTCCTCGAACCGTACAACCCCGCGATCAAGTTCTTCGTGGAGGGCCGCTCGGTCCTCACCATGGAGTCGGACACGGTCCCGGAGACCCCCGCTCCCCCGGTGGACGCCCCCGAGATCAAGATCGACGGACCCCTCGGCCAGCTCATCGACGCCGTGGCATCCGAGATGGACGGCATCACCGTCTATCCCTGGGGATGCGGCCGCGCGGGGAGACAGTACCCCGCCTGGCCCGGCCTGAGGGATCTGACGTCCATATCCGACAGCCCCACCTCCCTCGGCGTGTGCTCCTCGCTGGGATTCACCAAGGTGGAGCTCGTCTACGACCTGGAGGAGAGGTTCCCCATCGCCCGCGAGGCGCTGAAGCACGGGGACGTGTTCCTCCACATCGACGAGGTCGACGAGTACAGCCATCAGAAGGACCCGTTCAAGAAGAAGGCGGTCCTGGAGCGCACCGACGAGCTGATGGCCGAGTACTTCGCCGACGCCGACCGCATAATCTACTTCGCCGACCACGGGACGTCCTGCGTGACGGGCGAGCACATCGTCAGGGACACCCCGGTCTGGACCACATTCGACCTCGGCGCCGAGGAGGGCAGCACCATCACGCTGGACCGCCTGGTGCCGTCGATCATCGAGCACAGGTGACAACAATGGATTTCGAGCTGCCGCCCTCTCTGGGCATCTACGGTAACGAGAAGATAGCCAAGGACGTCCTGTCCAGGATCTGGGGGAAGCGCGGAGTGTTCACATGCACCGTCGCCAACACCAGGACGTCCACCATCCCCGGGATCTCGGACGCGGGCGACACGCCGGAGCTCACGCTCTTCACCGGCCCCGCCGACGCGGAGCTCCTGATCAACAGGAAGACCACCTGCATGAAGGGAATCCCGATCAACCCCGGCGGAATACCCACCCCGGCGACGCTCACCCTCGCGGCGCTGGACCTCTCGGACATGCCCTGCTTCATCGTCAACGGCGGATGCTCCGTCGTGCCCTACGTGCCGTTCTTCGACATGGGCGGCGAGTGCGGGGACTACATCACCACCGGCAAGGCGGTGAAGAACGTCCGCACCGAGTTCGAGAAGGGCATGATGCTGGGCAGGATGCTCGCCAAATCCTACGACTTCGTCGTGATCAGCGAGAGCTGCGCCGGAGGCACCACCACCGCCCTGGCCGTCATGACGGCGATGGGCGTCCTCAAGGAGAACATCGTGAGCAGCAGCTCCCCCAACAACCCCAGGGAGCTCAAGTCCAAGACCGTCGCCGAGGCGCTGAAGGCCGCCGGCATCGAGCCCGGGGACCTGGCCGACGACCCTCTGAGGGCGATCGAATGCGTGGGCGACCCCATGATGCCCGCCAACATCGGCATCGTGTGCGGCGCCGCGCCCCACGTGCCGGTCATCATCGGCGGAGGCACCCAGATGGGCGCCATCATCGCCAGCGTCATCAAGCTCCACCCCGAACTCATAGGGAACATCGTCCAGGGCACCACCAGGTGGCTGATGGGCGACGTCAACTCCAACATGAGGAGGATCATCGACACCATCACCCCCGATGTGCCGGCGGTCTATGTCAACGTGGACTACAGCGGCAGCCCCTACGAGGGCCTGCAGGCCTACGAGTGGGGATACATCAAGGAGGGCGCCGGATGCGGCGGCTCCTCGGTCGGAGCGATAGCCATGAGCGCCGGCGAGATAACCGCCGACGCCCTGGAGGCCAGGGTCGAGGAGATCTACAGGGAGATTATGGGCGACGCCCTCGCTCCCTGAAGTAGCTCCGGGCCAGGTCCAGCTCCCGCGGCGTGTTCACGTTGACGGCGAGCTCGGGCCAGTTGGTCTCGAAGAGGAACTCCTCGAGGTAGTCGCCCGCCAGGGTGCGCGGGCGGTTCATTATGCAGAGGCCGGAAAGCACCCACTGGAAACCCCTGTTCTCGCGGGTGTAGGACGGCGTGATCCCGAGACCGCGGACAGTGGCCTCGTCTATCACCGCTATGGCGGACTGCATCGTCCCGGGCACGAAGTACTCGATGAACGCGTCCACCACATGGGTCGTTATCAGAGGGAGGTCGGACGGGCACGTCAGGACGTAGTCCCCGTCCATCTGCTCGAACGCCGTGTGGAGGTCGTCCATGAAGCTCTCCCCGGACGTGCGGATCGTGCGCACGCCCATCCCCTTCAGGTACTCCTCGGTCTCGAGGGTGTGATCGCTCACGGAGACGACGACCTCGTCTATGTGCTCCGAGGCGGAGAGGGCGTCCACCACCCTCTGGATGGTGGGCTTGTCTCCCACCTTCTGCATCGGCTTCTCTATCCCGCATCTTCCCATGCGGGTACCTTTGCCTCCTGCGTTGATCAGTGCCTGCATGGGACTCAGACGACCACCATGTAGACCAGGATCATGATCGCCATGACGGCGAACCTGGAGATCTCGTTCGTGGCACCGAGGATGTCGCCGTTGACCATGCCGAAGACCCTGTTGCACCTCCTGGCCATGAGGAATCCGACCAGGATGGACATCAGGAGACCGACGACTACCGCCGCATAGGCCCCGGTGACGTCCACGACGTTGAGGTCGAAGATCAGGGTGTCCGTCATTATCAGCGCGACGAACGCCAGGATCGCAGCGAGGATCAGGGAGATGACGGTGGAGACGATCAGCGAAGTCGTAGTTGTCTCAGAGACCTGCCTTCCGGCCATCCCGTGGCCGGGCTCACCCCATGCCGCCGCTGCGACCTGAGCGTTCTTCACGAACACCTCCGTGACGGTGGCGAACACGATGACGGCCAGGATATCCCCCGCCATCGAATACACGGAGAAGTTCAGCAGGGTGACCAGCAGGGCAACGCCGAGTCCTCCGGCACCGATGAGGGTGTCCTTGAGGGCCCTGACATGATCCTCCTGCGTCCCCGCCACGACGGAGCCGTCGCCGAAATCTGCGAGACCGTCGAAGTGCAGGAACCTACTGCCCACGAAGACCGTCGCGAGGATCGCGGCGGCCACGAACATGGCGCTGCCGAAGTACCCCTTGAATCCCAGATACACGAATATCGAGGACACGATCATCACGGCGATTCCGAACAGTGCCCCCAGAATGGGCACGAGGTGGAACTTCTTGTTCATCGCCTCCATATCGTCCTCGTCGATGTCCATCCTCCAGATGGTGAAGAAGGCGACCATCGCCTTCAGCGCGCTTCCCTCAGCCATTGATATCAACCCTTTCCGATAGCATGCGGACGAACCTGTCCAGCAGGCCGCCCTCGTATGACGGGGACGCGCCGATGACGCCGGCGACGGCCTCCGTGATAATGTCTAGTTCGCGAGGATCGCCGTCCTCCGCGAGCGAATCCGCCCTCTGGGCGGAGGACCAGACCATGTCCGCGGCGGCGGACACCTCCGGCGACGAAACGGTTTCCTCCAGCGAACGACGGTACCTCTCAGGCTCCGTGTCCGAACCGCACATGGCACGGAGATCGTCGGCATCCAGCCCCATCTTGGCCAGGAGCTTCGACGCGGTCATCGGCATCGGATGCTCGTCGCGCATATCGAGCGCGTATCCGACCGCGGCGGAGACAGCGCGGGCGGCGGCGATGCCTATGTTCGAGCCGGTCCCGGTCCAATCCACGCGGTCCCTGCCGATAGGGGATATGACGGCCATGGAGTCGGACGTGGTCCCGGTCTCCAGGAACCCGTGCTCGGCCATCGCCACGGACTTGCCCTCAACCAGAGGGATCATGAGGTTCACCTTGCCGGCCGTCGACAGCGGCACCGGGGACACGACGCAGATGTTGATCGTCCCGGCCAGCGCCTTCGCCCTCATGGCGGACACGGCGCTCTTCTCGTCGTAGTCATCCAGAACCTCCCCGGCGACCACATGGTTGCTGAGCCCGGCGGTGGCGATCGCCGTCACCTCCATGCCCTCGAACTCGACCTCGCGGACGTTGAACACGTGACGCACCTCCGCGGCGGTCATCATGCCCAGTGAGTCCTCCGGCAGGCCAAGCTCCCTGCGGACGGCGTCCGCGTGGGCGGCGGGGTCCGGATGGTCGTAGTTCTTGGAGACCTGCATGATGAACACCGCGCTGACAGCGGAGTCCCCTCCGTTGAGCACGGCGCTGCTCAGCGCCTCCATCCTCTCGGTGAAGCGGACCACGCCGACGGGCATGCCGTCCGCCTCGGAGATCTCGAAGGATTGTACGAACGTCAGAAGACAGCCCCCCAGAACCCGAAGACCGCATCCTCGCACCAGAGCTGCACCCCGATGCCGATGGTCCCGTAGAGGATCAGGCAGACGGTCAGCAGGAAGATCATGGACGCGAGCTCGATGAGCCTGCAGCAGCGCCTCACGTCGTCGGTGGTCGGGAGCGGGTGGCCGGGGTTCATGAAGTACACCCCGCGCTTCTCCATGCCTATCCCGAGGACCGCGGCCGCGGCGGTCATGGACCATCCGCTGTTGGGGCTCGGGGTCATCCCGTGATCCTTCTTCGCCGCGGGCACCGCCGCCCTCCAGTCCATGCCGAGCATCATGCCCGCAAGGGCGATGAAGTACGGGGACACGCGGGACGTCACGAACCCGAGGACATCGTCGAACCTTGCCGGGAAGTGGCCGATGTTGGCGTACCTCTCATTGAGGTACCCCCACATGGCGTCCATCAGGTTGGCGCAACGAAACATGACCGCCCCAGGGAGCCCAAATATGCCGAAGTAGAGCAGCGGCGAGTAGACGCTGTCCACCAGGTTCTCGGTCACGGTCTCGCAGCACGACGAGGCGACATGCTCCGCATCCATGCCGCGGGTGTCGCGGCTGACGATCATCTGCACGCGCGCGTCTGCGCTCTCCAGGTCCCCCTTCTCGAGGTCCTCGCAGATCGGGCCCGTGTGCTTCCTGAACGAGAATATGGCGAAGTTGATCTTGAACAGCAGCGCGGTCAGCACTATCCAGCAGATCTCGCCGGCCAGCGGGTCCACCGAGGACACGCCGTACCTCACCAGCGACGTCAGGCACAGCCCCACGCCGCAGAACACGGCGAAGACCAGCAGGTACGACAGGAACCCGGCTGCGGTGGCCTTCCACGACTGCCTGCTCTTCACATGGCGGTCGATGGCCACCAGCATGTTGCCCATCCACCTCAGCGGATGGACGGAGTTGGGGACCTCCCCGATGTAGCGGTCGATGAGCAGCGCCAGGACCACGATCAGTATCGCGTCCAACCACAGCGGCATATGCTCACCCGTTCAGGACGGAGTCCGCGGCGGCGACGAACCTGCAGTTGCGCTCCCTGTCCTTCACGCTGTATCTGACGTAGGACCTGTACTCGGGTCCGAAGGATGAGCAGTCCCTCACGGAGATGCCGCGGGCGATCATCCTGGACTTGAACTCGGCGGCGTCCATCCCGAGCGATTCTATCGAGTTGAAGTAGAAGAACGAGTCCGACACGTCGCCGCAGGGGAACCCTATCTCCCTGAGAGCGGAGTTCATGATCTCGGACTCCTCCGCCATGACGCCGGCGGCGTGGTCCACATGGTCGCGGCAGTCCCTCAGCAGGGCTATAGCCACGGCCTGCTCGATCTGGCCGACGTTCCAGGTCATCCTGACCTTCTCCATGCTCTCGATGATGTCCTGGTTGGCCATGCCGAAGCCGATCCTGATGCCGGGTATGGCGAAGGACTTCGTCAGGGACGAGGCCACGATGAGGTTGGAGAAGCGGGACACCATGTTCGACAGGGTGTTGTCCACGAAGCCGGGCACCAGCTCCAGGAGCGTCTCGTCCAGGAACACGAGGACGCCCATGTCCTCGCATCCGCGGACGATCCTGATGAGCTTGTCCTTCGGCTCCACCCTGCCGGTGGGATTGTTGGGATTGCAGATGTAGACCGCCCTGGCGCCCCTGGCCCTCTCCAGCAGCCTGTCGGCGTCTATGCGGAAGTCCTCCTCCGGACGGAGCACGAACGGGTCGACCTCCGCGCCGACAATCCTGCACTGCTGGGTGTACTCGGCGAAGCTGGGGCAGGGGATGACCACGCGGTCCCCCTTGCGGAAGAACGTGTTGGGGACGTTGCGGATGATGTCCGACGAGCCGGCCCCGATGGTTATGCACTCGGGCTCGACGTCGAAGGCCTTCGAGATCGTGTCCCTGAGCTCGGTGCAGGAGTCGTCCGGATAGTGGCCGACGCCCTCCAGGGCCGCATCGACGATCTCCCTCAGATTCTCGGGGGGTCCGAACGGATTGAGATTGTGGCTGTAATCCTCCACACCGTCGAGCTTCCAGGCCTGGCCCCCGTGAACGGTCTTCGGAAGTCCCAGGAGCTCCTCCCTGGGCATCATGCGTCCCTTCATGCTGGCGTCAAGGCACTGGGGATTCTTAACCCTGGCGGGATGTAACAGCCAGGCTCGGGTCCGGGAGATGCGCGGAATGAGACAGATCGCCGAAGAACTTGCTGTGTAAGGCGGGCCCGCCGGGATTCGAACCCGGGTCTGAGGCTCCGGAGGCCCCCATGCTATCCAAGCTATACTACGAGCCCAGAGAACTGTTTGCTGGCGTTTGGTCGGTGTTTGGGAGCGTGAGAGAACATGTCGCCGGGGAGGGAACTCCCCGGCTTGGATCCTGCGCCTCCTTGTGAGAGGGTGGAGGCGGATGAAGATGTTCTCGTACGCTCACTGCTTGAACTCGGTGTATCCGCAGTTGCCGCAGGAGACACGGTCCTTGTGGGTGGCCATGAACACGCCGGGGCCGCACTTGGGGCACACGGGCTTGGTCCTGGTCAGCTTGTCTCCGTCGACCTGGTAGGCGTCCTTCTTGGAGACGACCTTGGGCTTAGCTGCTGCCTTTGCCATTCGAATCACTCCTCTGCGGGGGCCTCAGGCTCAGCCTTGGGGGCCTCGATTCCGTTCCTCTTGAGAAGGTACTCCCTCTCGAGCTTCAGGGCGTCCTCTTTGGAGTCGTAGACCTTGGCGTATCCCTTGGACATGCCGGTTCCGTAGACGGACTCCACGGATGCGACGACGACGCAGTCCCTCTTGCTCTTGGTCAGCTTCGCGACCTCCTCGGCCACGGCGTTCCTTCCGGGGGTTGCCTCACCGGTGTGGTCGATGGTGAAGCAGACCTCGGCCCTCTTGTAGAGGGGGTTCTTCTTGTTCTCGATGATCTCCATCTTCATTCCATTTCCTCCATTCTGGACAGGAGCTCCTCCGCCCTGCCCCTGGATTCGCCGTTGACGGCGATCTCCATCATGCATCTTCCGGGCATCCCGTACACGATGCGCGACCCCTCGGGGGCCATGACGAGGCACGGGAGGACCGCCAGGTCCTCCTCCCCGTCCACGCGCACCAGCGCGGTCTCCCCGCCGATGCCCCTGCGCAGAGCCTCGGCCAGTCCGGCCGAGATCGTCCCCGCGGGGTTGACGGCGTCGATCCGCGGCTCGTCCTCGACGAGCCTCGCGAAGTCCGTCATCTCGCGGCGTTCGGTCAGGCCGTCGTACACCGACAGCACCGGCCTGGCGCCGCATCTCCTGAGCACGAGGGAGACCACGTCCCCCACGGCTATGTAAGTCGTTTCTCCTGTGGTATCGACGAGGGATTCGGGAAGCTCGGAACCCAGCGGGGCCTTGAACGCCTCGCGCTCCGATTCCGGCAGTACCAGATCCCTCTCGAACATCAGCTTCAGCGCACCTTGAGGGCGTACTTCCCGTTGGACGAGATGCCCATCCTCTTGGCGATCTCGGACTTCTCGAAGTCCGTGACGACGAGGAAACCCTGCCACTCTTTGGAGGTCTGTCCGCCGCAGACGGGGCACGTGTCGGCCTCGCTCAGGCGGCTGCACTGCTTGCACGCCCTGTAGTTGGGTCCGGCCATCAGGCATCACCCTCGGCCTTGTCCGCGTGCTTCTTGCTGTCCTCCGCGAGCCACTCCAGCTTGCCGAGCCCGGGCTGGCGCATGGTCAGTCCGATCTTGCTGTCCTGGGGGTTCTTCTCGTTGAGGTCGATGCTGACGACCCTGGCCCTGACGATGTCTCCGACGGCGAGGAACCTTCCGGTCTCCTTGCCGACGAGCCTCTGGTTGGCCTCGTCGATGTCGACGCGGTCGTCCATGATCTGGCTCACGTGGAGCAGACCGTCGAGGGGACCGAACCTGACGAATGCGCCGAACTTGAGGATCTCGACGACGACGCCCTCGATGACCTCGTTGTCCCTCGGCTTGAAGACCACCTGCTCGAACTTCACGGACTGGTACACGGCGCCGTCCCCGTGGACGATGCGTCCGGGACCGACTGCCCTGACGTTCTTGATCAGGAGTGTGAAGCTCTTGTCGCCCTCCGCGAGGCGTCCCTCGTACGTCTCCCAGGTGAGGTTGTCGACGACCTTGTCGGGATCGTCCCCCAGCTCGGAGGGAGGGATGCGGATGACCTTCTCGACCTCGTTTAGTATATACATGGCGGGTCCTCTCGAATGACCCGACTAACGCGGACTCATATATAACACTAATCGGCCCCTAATACGCGCATGAGAGCATCGGAAGGGACCCTCTTGGCACCCGCTCCTGGCGGCCGCCTCTGAGAGGGGCTCGTCGACCACCGTGAGGCCGCACACGACGGATGCGATGCGGGGCGCTTCGCCGTCGTCGAGGTACCCGGGACCGAACGTGACGACGGGGTTCAGCACCTCGCGCCCGGTGGCCTCCGAGGCGTTCCTGGCGCCCATGTCGCAGCACAGTGCCAGCACGATGTCGTATCCCTCGGCGGACGCGGCCATCTCCCTCGCCTTGCGCATGAAGCAGCATGCCGAGGAGCGGACCACGCCGGCAACCGCGATGCCGTCGGATGACAGGCGGGAAGCGAGGTCCGCCGCCCTGTCCCTGCCGCCGATCCCGCAGAATCTGGCACATGTGTCGCAGGTCCATACGAGCACCGACCTGCCGCGGAGATCCCCGACCAGATTGCCGTAATCCCTGTCGCGCGCCATCACCTGCATGCGTCCGGCATCGCGGCTCCGGTTTTAACAGTCTCGGAACCTCGTCCCGATCTGGAAGGCGCGGTCCAGGACCTCGGGGTCCATGGGCATGTCCAGTGGCATGAACCAGGTGCAGTACGAAATCCTTCCGACGGACTGGCAGTAGAAGTGCTGCTCCATGATCTTCTCCAGCTCGACGGACACCCTCTCCGCGCTGGTGTCGTCGGCGCCGGCTGTGACGATGACGGCCACCTTCTTCCCCTTGGGCATCGCCGAGCAGGAGTTCATGTCCAGGAAGCTGTACAGGCGGTCGAAGACGAGCTTGAACAGCCCGTTGGTGTCGTTGAAGTTGATCGACGTGCAGAGGATGAGACCCTCGGCGTCGCGTATCTCCTCCAGGATCGGGGTGATGTCGTCCTTCAGGACGCAGTGGCACCCGTTGTTCTTGCATCCTCCGCAGTTCTGGCACTGACGGTAGGACGTCATATCGTTGAGATGGTGGACATTGACGGTCTTGCCGACGGACTCCGCTCCCTCGACGGCCTTCGCGGCTATCGACGAGCCGAATCCTTCCTTGCGCGGACTGGAGATCAGACATGTGATCATTTCGGACTACCCCGTATCCGAATCCCCCGGCGCCACGATAAACCCAGCAGTTACAGCCGGGTAAGAGAGATATGTCGGAGGCTGCGGTTCCCGTCCGAACGAACCCGGATGAGACCGTGTTCCAGGTGTACAATCTATACACCCGACAGCATCGTATTTATGGAAGGGGCATCTAGCGATGCCCAGTGAGTCAAATGACTGCGAAAGACGAGCTCGAACTGATCGCCGTTGAGGACATCAAAGTGAAGAAGGGAATGACCGTCGAGGAGATGCTCCAGGCCATGGGACGCGCCGGAGGCTTCACCGCCCAGAAGCTGGCGGACGCCACCGACATCGCCGAGGCCATGGTCAAGGACAAGGACTGCCTCAAGATCCTGTCCTTCCCGGCCTGCATCATGGCCACCGGAACCCGCGGCGTCATCGTCGACATGGTCAAGAACCACATGGTCGACCTCATCATCACCACCTGCGGGACCCTGGACCACGACCTCTCCAGGACCTTCGCCGCCTACTACAAGGGCGACTTCCAGATGGACGACGCCATGCTGAGGGAGAAGTACGAGATCAGCAGGCTCGGCAACGTCCTGGTCCCCGACGAGTGCTACGGGATCGTCCTCGAGGACGAGCTCCTGCCCATGTTCGACGAGATCTTCGAGGGCAAGGACTCCATGTCCACCCACGAGATCATCGACGCCGTCGGCGCCAGGCTGGACAACGAGGACTCCCTCCTGTACCAGTGCCACAAGAACAACGTCCCCATCGTGGTCCCCGGCATCACCGACGGATCCTTCGGATGCCAGCTCTGGATGTACTACCAGACCCACAGGAAGTTCAGGATCGACCTCTTCGCCGACGAGCAGATGCTCTCCGAGATGACCAACCACGCCGAGAAGACCGGCGCCATCGCCATCGGCGGAGGAATCTCCAAGCACCACGTCATCTGGTGGAACCAGTTCCGCGGCGGACTGGACTACTGCATCTACCTGACCACCGCCCAGGAGTACGACGGTTCCCTCTCCGGAGCCCGCATCAGGGAGGCCGTGTCCTGGGGCAAGGTCAGGTCCGGAGCCAGGAAGATGACCGTCGAGGGCGATGCCACCATCCACCTCCCGATCATCTACGCCGGCCTCGTCGAGAGGCTGCTCTGATATGGAGCGCATACTCTTCCTGCCCGGAGACGGGCAGGGCCCCGCCTCCGTCGACGCCGCCATGCGGATAGTCTCCGCGGTGGACGGCGCCGTGGAGGCGGCGGTCGGCGACATCGGCTCGGCCGCCTACGAGAAGTACGGGTCGTCCCTTCCCTACGAGACCCTCGACCTCGTCGGCGGCTGTCCGGTGATCGTCAGCGGCCCCACCCAGGAATCCATCGACGGGCGCGACCCGCTGGCCGACCTGATGGGTCAGATGGACCTCTACGGACGCCGCAGGAGGTTCGTCACCCTGGCGGACGGCCTCGGCGTCCCCGGCACAGACGTCACGATATGGGGCACCAGCGCCAGCGGCCGCGCCGGCATATCCGAGACCAGGGACGTGGACGGCGTCACCATCTCGAAGCACATAGGCACGGCCGTGTACGCCAGGATCATGGCGGCCGCCATGACCGACATGGAGCTCCGCGGTGCCTGCAGGGCCGAATGCATCGCGAGGGAGGACCTCTTCCCCGAGGCCAGCGGCTCCATCTACGAGTCCTTCGACCTCCTGTTCCAGAGGGAGGGCATCGAGTCCCGCCGCTGCAACGTTACCGACTGGGTGCCGCGCTTCGTGTCCGACCCCGCCTCCTTCGGGTTCATCGTGGCCTCCGACCTCTACGCGATCATAGCGGAGAGGCTGGCCGCGTCGTTCACCGGCGGCATATCCATGTCGCCGCTGAAGCTCGTCGGAGGGGACAGCACGCTGATCCTCCCCTGCGGCGAGTCCGGAACGGGAAACTCCGTGTCCGCCGCCATGACGGCGGTCTACGCCCTGGAGGACATCGGCCACCGCGAGGAGGCCGCGAGAGCCGAGGAGGCGGTCCGCCGCGCCCTGGCCGAGGAGCCGGAATCCGGCAGGATAGAGCCGGGAGCCTTCGCGGACCTCGTCGTGTCGATGCTGCGACGGGCACAACCCTCAATAGGGATTTTCTATCGGCTCCCCGATTAAGCGGGCATGAAGGATGCTGGACACAGGACGGCCGTCGAGGCCGCCCTGAACTTCGAGGACTGCGGCAGGACCCCGGTCAACAACTTCGAGGTCGTCACCGCCGCGCGCTACGCCGGCGTCACCGTGGACCAGGCCCGCAGGGACCCGAAACTCTCCGCCCGCGTCGCGGTCGACTACTGCATGAGGACCGAGTCGGACTTCGTGAAGCCGGTCCTGGACTCCCAGATCCCCCTGGCGGACATCGGCATGGAGGTCAGGTTCCCGGAGGACGACTACGGCAGCGTCCCCGGACACCTGGTGGACACCCCCGAGGACATCGACAGGCTGCACATCTTCGACCCGGACAACGCCTCGGAGTGCCCCGGATTCACCACCGTCAGGCAGGCGCTGACCGAGACCGAGAGCCTCCTGGAGGAGGACCTGCACATCTGCGGACTCTCCTGGGGCCCGATCACCACCGCCGGCTATCTCATGGGGGCCGAGAACATGATGTTCGCCATGCTGACCGACGAGGGCATCGTCAAGAGCCTCGTGGACAAGGCCTCCGAACTCGTATCCGTGATGGAGAGGGCCATGGTCGCCAGCGGCGCGTCCCTGATGTGGATGGCCGACCCCACGTCGTCCGAGGACCTGATCTCCCCGGAGATGTTCGACACGTTCTCCAAGGCGGGCATCAAGCGCGTGATCGACGACGTGAAGCGCGAGTACGACGTGCCCAACTTCGTGCACATCTGCGGAAACACCGTGGACACTATCGCCCACCTCAAGGGGACGGGCGCGGACTGCCTGAGCTTCGACCACGCCGTCGACCCCGCCAAGGCCAGGAGGGCCGCCGGGAAGGACCTGGCGCTCATGGGCAACGTGGACCCCGTAAAGTACGTCATGCTCGGGACCCCCGAGCAGGTCACCCAGAAGTCCTACGAGGTCATCGAGGCCGCCGGACGCGAGGGCGGGCTCATCCTCGCCCCCGGATGCGAGACGCCCATATCCAGCCCCTTCGAGAACGTCCTGGCCATGGGACGCGCCGGAAGGGAGTACTGGACCCGCTGACAATCGAAATCATTTTAAAGGGGGAACAGTTCCCCCGTCTCACTGCAAGGGTAGTCAAGCCTGGCCAACGACGCTAGCTTGAGGGGCTAGTCCTTAGTGGTCCGCGAGTTCAAATCTCGTCCCTTGCACCACTTCTTCATTTTCGGCTGTTTCCTCACGGGACGTCTACGAATCATCCGCCACTTACAGTGGCGATGCCGTCGGTCCGAGGAGGCCTGTCTCCGCTGGGACGCCTTCCGTACCGACAGATGACGAGCTCCTTTTCTGGAGCTCTATACCGGATGAGGACGTCGTCCTCATCGACATCCGCACCTGCCCGCTCACCCTGAGTGCCGTCATGGACTGGATTGGGGAGGCCGTAAGACGCCTCCCCCGCCACGAGGTCTTCATGGACGGCGACCGCTACGCCGTCATCGCCCGCTTCAGGGGGTCCCGCGCATGAGTCGCGTCTTCAGGGGCGACGGCGTCGTCCCCGACTCCGTCCGCATAGGCGGACTGCAGGACGGGCTCGCCGAGTCCATCCTGTCCGTATGGAAGGGCTTCGACATGCCCTTTGATCCGGATTTCGACGGGGCCTTTTGGAACTCCGTCCCCGTCGTGCCGTGCGTCGAGGAGGTCTGCAACCTCCCCGACGGGGACGCTCTCGTCTACCGCGGATGGCAGACCGACGCCTACGGACCGCTCACCGCCGTTTCCGAGCTCTGGTACGTCGCCGACGACGGCACTTGGGTTCGCGTCCGCGACGTCCGTTCCGAGGCCTTCAGGTCCATCACTCTCATCCTCAGGGAGGCCCAGCGATGGCCCAGAGGTTCGACGTCGGGGACGCCTCCTATGACGGCCAGATAATATGCCCCGTCTGCGGGGGATACGTCCCGAGGGGACACATCTTCCGCTATCTCAGGGGCCCTGGGTGCCGCTACGTCGAGCTCAGCACCTGCCCGTGCGGGACCGAGGTTCTCTGCACCAGGCCGTTCGGCATATACGACTCGGAAGGCAATCCTTCCGAGATTGAATGGGTCTCGGATGACGGTCATTGGGCGATTCTCGGCGTCGGCCCGACCTCCTACGGCATCGCGGTCGAGATGGAGCACCCTGTCGCCATGATGGAGTATCTCTGGCCGGAGGACGACTCCGTCTGCTACGTCTTCATGGACGCCGACGGGAACATGGAGTGGGTAGTCGGCCCCGACGAGGTGGAGATGCCCCAGGACTTCCTGGACGAGGTCTTCGCCCGCCTTGACGCCGTCCGCGAGGGGGTGTCTGCATGATGTCCCCCAAGGACCTGCTCTACGCATCGGCCTTTGCGGACATCGTCCGCCTCTGGCCGAACGCTCCCGTGGCGTCCGTCGTGAGATACCTGGACTCCAACAGGGAGAGGGCTTCGAGGGCCCTCTCCTCCATGGAGGACCCCTTCATGATCCTCACCGTC